>SXJR01000215.1 GCA_005779305.1 Myxococcales bacterium | reverse complement strand
CCGGGCGCCGCCGTCGGCCTCCTCGAACGCGCCGAGCCGCCGCTGATCGGCGCCGGTGACGGCGCCCTTCTCGGGGCCGACCAGCTCGCGCTCGAGCAGGTTGGCCGGGATGGCGCCGCAATCGACGATCACGAACGGCCGATCGCGGCGCGGGCTGCGCAGGTGCAGCGAGCGCGCCGCCGCGGTCTTGCCAGTGCCGGTCTCGCCCTCGAGCAGCACGGTGGCGGTGACCGGCGCCGCCCGTTCGAGCATGGCGAAGACGTGGCGCATCGCCGTCGACTCGGCAACCAGGAGCTCGAAGCGCGGCGCCTCCGAGAGCGCCAGCTGATCCGATCGGCCCGCGAAGTCGAAGCGGATGCTGGTGCCGCCGACCCGGATCATGCTGCCGTGCTCGAGGTAGGCGTCGACCACCCGCACGCCATCGACGTGGGTGCCATTGAGGCTGTCGGTGTCGCGCAGGCGCGCGCCCCGGCGATCGGCGCGGATCTCGCAGTGGAAGCGCGACACCATCGGGTCGCGGACGGCGAGGCGGCACAGCGCGTGCGAGCCGATGGCGCAGGTCTCCCCGTCCGACTCGACGCTCTTGCCCTCGTCGCCGCCGTCGGTGACCGTGAGCGTGAAGCCACGCACCACGCCGCGGGGGGTGCCAGCCCCGCGCTCGGGCACCGTCAACGGCACTTCGTCGTCGGGCCGGCTCATGAACAGACGGTAACATGGCACCTCGCGCCTACTCGGTGAGGACCCTGGTCAACGACAGCGGCAGGATCTCTTCGCGCCAGACGTTCCCGGCCGCGGCCACCGCGGCGCCGAGGTTGGTGATCTCGATCTCGCTGCCATGCCTGGTGCTGGATCGTTCGACCAGGTAGTAGGCCGCCGAGCCAGTGCGGTACTCTGAAGCGAGCACATCGCTGCTGGACATCTCGAAGTGGACGTCGCCGGTCTGGTAGACCTCGACGCGGATGTCCCGATCGATCAGGGTCCGTATGGTGTTGCCGCCGCCGCGGAGGGTTGCCAGCACCCCGGGTGGCAGCCCATCGATGGTGCCCTTCACGATCTCCACCGAGTCGTCGTGCCCGCCGAACCGGACCTCGATGCGCAGCTCGCCCTCGTCGGACCACGGCGCGTCATGGCTGGACAGGCTTTCGGTCCACTTGGCCAGCGCGGCCAGATACACCTCGCGCTTGAGCACCTCGGCGTCCTGCCCCTTGATCCCGGCGGCCATGCTCCGCGCGTCCTCGATCCCGGTGGGCGAGTAGTAGTACGCGTCCTTGTCGAGGATGAGCTTCTTGGCGGCCACGCTGTTGCCCTCGGCCAGCGACGTGGCCCAGGTCTCGCGCAGCTTGTCCACGGTCAGGCCGCGCTTGGCCCGCGCGGAGTGGGCCGCGGTCAGAGCGGCCTTGCTCGCCGCGCTCGAGGCGGCGCTCGCCGCTCGAGAGTCACGGCGAGAACACGCAGGCGCGACCCGGCCAGGCTGCGGGCAAGCGCAGCCGCAGCGAACGCCGGCGCTGCGTCGGGCTCGCTCCATGGCTCGCGATCACAGCAAGGCCAGTGCCGCGCCAGGCCCGCGAGATCACGCGCTCGGTGGCGACGGCGTGGCGGCGGCGACCACGCGGGTGGCGGCGGCCGCCACAGCGTCGCGGGCAGGTCGGCGCAGGCCCATGGCACGAACGCGGCACGTCCGCTGCATTGCAACGAGACATGACCATCCGCTTCTGGCCACTGATCGGCGCGATGATGCTCGGGGCGTGTAACGAAGAAGGCGAGCTCGTCGACGCTGGCGTCGACGCGGGCGCCGGCGTCGACGCAAGCGCAGCCGCGGACGCAGCCGCCGACGCCGGCGCCGACGCGGACGCCGACGGCCTCCTGTTCGGTGAGACCTTCGATGTCGATGGTGACGGCTGGCCGGCGGGATGGACCGCGCTGGGCGGCGTGGCCAGCGCCACCGTGGTCGGAGGCCGAGGCCGGCTGGTGCCGGTGGTCAGCGGCTACACCCTGGCGCGCATGGGCCACGCGCTGCCGCCCGGGACCGTCGACGTCGACGTGCGGTTCACCCTGAGCATGACCGACGGCGTTCGTCAGGGCGTCGGTCTGGGCGTGCGCCAGAACGGTGGGCACCTCGGCTCGACCACACCGCCCGGCGCCGGCTACGCCGTGTTCGTGGAGGCCTTCCGCGGGCCGATGATCGGCGCCTGGCGCGAGGTCAATGGCGTCGAGAGCCCGATCCGCCTGGTGAGCGTGCCGCCGCTGGTCGACGGTACCGTCTACGCGGTGCGCCTGCGGGTCGCGCAGGGCGCCGGCCTGACCACGATCAGCGGCCGGATCTGGCCGGCTGGCATGCCCGAACCCGCGGCGTGGAACGTCGAGGCCACCGACACCACGGCGTCGCTGCAGGACGCGATGGGCGGCGTCGCCATCGACGCCTGGAACACGGCGACGCCGGGCAACGGCCCGACGCCGGCGCCCATCTTCGTCGACGATCTCGAGATCCGCGCCTGGTGAGGCGCGCTACTCCATGCGGCCGCTGGTCGACAGCTTGCCGAGCTCGCGGTACTCGAGGGCGATGGCGCGCATGAGGTGCTCCTGGCCGAGCGGGCGCTGCTCCTGGGCGGCGAGGAAGGCGGCGCGCAGGGTCGAGTTGCGGATGTAGCCGCCCGAGAGCGGGAAGCGGCGCGCCAGATCGAGGAAGTCGAAGTCGCCGGCCACCGGCACCTCGGCCGGGATGTGGGCCGACCACAGGCGCACGCGCATGTCCTCGTCGGGGACCGGGAAGTGGAGGCGCAGCGACATGCGGCGCTTGAAGGCCTGATCGATCGAGCCCTCGAGGTTGGTGGTGAGGATGCCGACGCCCTCGAAGGTGTCGAGACGCTGGAGCAGGTAGTTGACCTCGAGGTTGGCGTAGCGATCGACCGACGACTTGACCTCGGTGCGCTTGGCGAACAGCGAGTCGGCCTCGTCGAAGAGGATCACGACCTGGCCGTCCTCGGCGGCGTCGAAGACCTCGGCCAGGTTCTTCTCGGTCTCGCCGATCCACTTGCTGACGATGCGGGCCAGGTCGATCTTGTAGAGATCGAGGCCGAGCTCGCGGGCGATGAGGCCGGCCACCATCGACTTGCCGGTGCCGGGCGGGCCGTAGAACAGCGCGGTGAGGCCGCGCGAGGTGGTCATCTTGGTGTCGAAGCCCCACTTCTCGTAGACCGTCTTGCGGTGGCTGATGCGGGCCACGAACTCGCGGATCGAGTCGATGATGTCGTCGGGCAGCGCGACCTGCTCCCACCGGGCCAGGCGATGCACGTGCGTCGCGATGTGGGAGAGCCGGGTCGCGATGTGCTGGGCCGAGACCTCCTCGAGCTGCTGGCCGGCGTCGTCGTCGGGCGACACGCCCTCGTGGTTGCGGCGCGACACCACCTGGGCGATGACCTGCTCGATCACGCCGGGGCCAACGCGGTAGCGGGCGGCGAGCAGGTCGGGGTTGGCGACCGGCAGGGCGGCGCGCTCGAGCGCCTCGGCCCAGAACACGGCGCGCTCGGTCTCGTTGAGCGACGGCAGGCTCGCGGTCACGAAGCCGGGATCGAGGGGCAGGCTGGCCTCGGGCGCGGCGCGGATCACCACCGGCCCCGGGTGCGCGCGCAGGGTCTGCTTGATCAGATCCTGGCCCTCGGCGTCGGCGGGGTCGGCGGCCTCGAGGCCGCTCACCACCGGCACGCAGCCGCGGAGCAGGGCCCGGAACAGCTCCTGGCGCAGGGCCCCGGCCATGAGCTTGCCGGCGCGGGGCAGGCGGTGGCAGTCGATGCATGCGACGCCGCGGCCGACCCGCGCCGCCAGCGCGGCCACCAGGCTGTGGCGGCCGGAGCCGCGGCGGCCTCGCATCACCACCCGGATCGGCTCGTCGTCGCGGCGCGGCGAGGCCAGGGCCAGGATGAGGTCGCGCTTCACCTGCGCCGAGATGTGGAGCTGCTCGAGCGTGCGCGAGGCGTGGCGCACCACGGTGACGTCGCCGATCGAGCCGCTGGCGCTGCGGCCGCGCACGCGCTCGATCAGCACCGGATCGACCGAGATGGGACCGAACAGGGGCGCGCCGCGCTCGCCGCCGCCGACGCGGATGAGCCCGTAGCGGACCAGCGGCGCGTCCTCGGCCAGCTCGCGCGCGACCTCGGCCCGCGACTGGCGCTCGTGGCCGCCGATCACGGTCTCGATCAAGTAGCGATCGACGATGGGTCGGTTCTCGTCGTTGCCGAGGATGCCGAACAGGCGGGCGATCTCGCCGCGGATGCTGGGCGCCATCGCCACCATGAGCACGTGGGCGGCGGTGCTCGACAGGTGGAACTCACGCGACAGCTCGACGAACGGCAGCCGCATGCCCTTGGCGATGCTCGAGCGGGCGCGGCCGGCCGTGCGCTGGCCGACACGGGCCAGGCGCTCGTCGGCCTCGCCGAGCAGATCGGGGGCGTAGCCGCCGACGTGGCCGAGGAGCGCGCGGACCTCGCGCTCGAACGGCCGGCCGTCCTCGGCGGGCACGCTGAGGCGGCCGCTGTTCCACGCATCAGCGATGGCCTTGGCGGCGCGGGCGGCGACCAGGTCGAGCATCTCGTCGAGGTGCTCGCGCGCTGTGTTGTACGGCGGCCAGTCGGGGTGAGGGTCGGCGGTGATCGGCGGCAGCGGCAGCCCCAGCGAGATCGGCGGGGCGTCGGGGACCACCACCGGCGGCGGCGGCGGCGGCGCGTCTTCGGGCTCGATCGGCACCGGTTCGTCGATCAGGGCGGCGTCGACAGGCGCGGCGGTGGTGACGGTGAGGATATGGCCGACGCCGAGGTCGAGCGCGGCGGCCGACGTCGTCGTCCGTCCGCGGCGCCGCGAGGTCTCGTCATCCTCGTCGTCGTCGTCCTCGTGATCGTCGTCCTGGCGACCGCGGCTGCGCTCGCCGTTGCCGGGGCGCTGAGCACCATCGTCCTCGTCGTCGTCGGGGACCAGGCTGAGCGACGGCGTGCTGGCGGCGCGGGGTGGCTCGGCCGCGGCGGCGTTGAGCTGGGCCCGCCGCGCCGAGGCCGCCGCCGAGAACAGGTCGGTCGCCGGCACGTGCATGACCGGCGTGCCCTGGGCGTCGGGCTGGCCGGCCAGCACCACGTACTGGCCGTCGGAGTCGACGTCGAGATCGGCCACCGCCCATGGCGGCGCGGCCTCCGACTGGACCCGGCCGTAGCGGAGATCGACCACGACCAGGTTGCCGTCCTCGGAACCGATCACCGCGACGCCGCGGTTCTCCGCCACCGCCCAGCGCTCGGCGCGAGGGACGATCACCTTGTGGATGAGCGAGCCGTTGGGGCGCAGCACCCAGAAGAGATCGTTGTTGTCGTCGCGGGTGAGCAGGGCGAGGGCGCGCCCGGCGAACAGCGCGCTCGCCGCGCGCACCTCACCGGCGTCAGACAGCATGGCGCGGCCAGCCTCGCCCCGTCCGACCTCGAAGAAGCGCAGGTTGTTCTTGCCGGCCAGCAGGACGCGCCGGCCGTGGAGCGGGAACACCTTTTCGTCGTCAGCGACCTCGATCGACTCGGCCGAGACCCGTTCGTACAGGCCGTTGGCGAGGACCGGGTGCTCACCGATGACCACCGCGGTGTGAGCGTTCTCCCCGATCGATCCCAGGAGCCCGCTGGCGTCCTCGCTCAGTTCGAGGGAGGGCTCGAGCGGTCGGGCGCCGTCGAGCAGGTAGCGATCGAGCCGCCGCCGCCCGAGCATCCACACCATGGTCCCGACGCAGGCGAAGTCGACCACCCCGGCGCCGCTGAGGGTCTGGCGCGGCGCCGTCCCGAGGGCGTCGACGAGATCGATGCTTTCCTTGGCGCGCAAGGCCACGAAGCGGCCGGTGCGCGACATCGAGACCAGACGCGGCCACGATCGGCCGACGCGAGCGGGCATGCCCGAACGATCGCACCTCGACCCGTCCCCTCGCAAGCCGTCGGTCCAAACCTGGTAGGTTGTGGCAGCGAATGAGGGTGCGCGCGACGATCCTGGTCAAGCTGCTGCTGGCCTTCGCCGTGCCCTCGCTGACCCTGTTCGCGCTGTTCGGCTACGTGGCGCTGGAGGTGACCCGCGCCGACCTCGACGCCGAGCTCGGCACCCGGCTCGAGGCGGTGGCGGCATCGGCCTCGACCCACGTGCGGGGGAAGTACCTGGTGCCCCTGCGCGCCGGTGACGAAGAGGAGCGCGGCTACCAGAACGTGGTCGCCAAGCTCCGGGTGGTCAGCCAGGTGACTGGCACCCGCTTCTACGTCTTCGACCGCGAGTTCACGTCGCGCGCCGACACCGCCGACGGCGTCGGTATCGGCACCCGCTACTACCAGGCCGAGCTCGACCGGGTGGAGCTCGAGCGGGTATTCGCCGGCGGCACCGCGTCGTCGCTCACCTTCGAGGACGCCAGTGGCCGCCGGGTCAAGGCCGGCTACGCGCCGGTGCGCGCGTCGGAGACCGAGCCCGAGATCGTCCTCGCCATCGGCGCCGAGGCGCCGGCCGCGTACTTCCGGCGCCTCGACGATCTGCGCCAGAGCCTGCTCCTGTGGGGCGCGGGCCTGACCGCGTTCGTCCTGCTGGCGACGTTCATGGTCGCGCTGCTGATCACGCGGCCGGTGCGTTCCCTGGCCACCGCCGCGGCTCGCATCGGGCAGGGCGACCTGACCGCGCCCATCGCGTCGACCTCGCGCGACGAGCTCGGCGTCCTGGCCCAGACCATGGAGACCATGCGTGGTCAGCTCGCCGAGCGCGACGCCCGCACCCAGCAGATGCTGGCCGGCATCGCTCACGAGGTCCGCAACCCGCTGGCCGGCATCCAGCTCTACGCCGGCATCCTGCGCGACGAGCTGGCCGGCGACGAGCGCGCCGGTCACGCCGCCAAGATCGATCGCGAGGTCGGCTACCTGGAGCGCGTGGTGCGCGAGTTCCTCGACTACGCGCGCCGACCCGCGCCCGAGCCGGTCGCGCTCGACGCCGGCGCCCTGGTGCGCGAAGTGGCCGAGCTCCTGAACGGCGACGCCGACGCCGCCGGTCTCGAGCTCGAGGTCGACGTGCCCGAGGCGCCCGTGCCACTCACCGCCGACGCCGGACAGCTGCGGCGGGCGCTGCTCAACCTGGGCAAGAACGCGATCCAGGCCGCGGCCGAGGTCGGCGAACGCGGCAAGGCGGTGCGGCTCTCGGCCCGCGCCGACGGCGCGGCCGTCGAGCTGGCAGTGTGGAACCGCGGACCGGTCATCCCCGACGACAAGCGAGCGCGATTGTTCGAGCCGTTCTACACCACGCGCGAGAAGGGCACCGGGCTGGGTCTGGCCTTCGTCGCCGAGATCGTGCGCGGCCACGGCGGTGACGTCTCGGTCACGTCGGAAAACTCCGAGACCACCTTTCGTGTGACACTGCCCGCGCGAGGACCCTGATGGCGGCCATCCTGATCATCGATGACAACGAGACCATCCGCGACGGGCTCACCCACACCGTCAAGAAGATGGGTCACGACGCCGTGGCGGCGTCGTCGGGCCAGGCCGGCGTCGACGCGTTCAAGGCCCGCCGCTACGACTTCGTCATCACCGACCTCAAGATGGAGGGGCTGGGCGGGGTCGAGGTCCTGCGCGCCATCAGCACGATCGATCCGACCGTGCCCATCATGATCATCACCGGCTTCGGCACCGTCGAGACCGCGGTCGAGGCCATTAAGCTGGGCGCGTTCGACTTCCTGACCAAGCCGTTCACGCCCGAGGTGGTGCGGCTCAAGGTCGAGCGCGCGCTCGAGCTGTGCGCGGCGCGGCGGGCCCGCACCAAGCTCGAGGCCGAGAACGCGTACCTCCGCGACGAGCACACCGGCCGCTTCAGCGAGATCATCGGCACCGGCGAGAAGATCGCCAGCGTGCTGCGCGCGGTCGAGAAGGTCGCCGCGTCGGACACCACCGTGTTCGTGGCCGGCGAGAGCGGCACTGGCAAGGAGCTGGTGG
>SXJR01000214.1 GCA_005779305.1 Myxococcales bacterium | reverse complement strand
GATCTCCACGGTGACGCCGGTGTCGAGCGCGGTCACGCGCACCACGCCGGCGCGATCGCCCCACAACGCGCGGCCGTCGCGCACGGCGAAGGGGCGGGCGCCGGCGGCGCCGGCGGCGATCCGCCGGAGCGACCCGCCATCCCAGCTCCACACGCTGCCGGCCTGATCGGTGGCGAGCGCGGCGTGATCGTCGCCGACCAGCAGGATGCCGTCACCGTCGAGCGCGAAGACGTGGCGGGCGACGCCGCGGGCCGCGGCGCTCCGGGTCAGCGAGGTGACGCGTACGTCGTCGGCGGTGCCGGCGCGGACCTGGCCGAGCCAGGCCAGGGCGGCGGTAGGATCGACGTCGAGCTGGGCCTCGGCGTGGCGCAGGGCCCGCTCGCTGTCGCGGGCCTCGACCACACGCAGGGCGTCCCGCGCCCGGTCGCGCTCGCGCGCGATGCGGCGCACGCTCACCGCGGCGGTGGTGACCAGGGCGAGGCCGAGCACGGCGCCGACCGCGAACGACGCGCGGTGTCTCGCGATCCAGCGGCGCGCCCGCTCGATCACGCTGTAGCGATAGGTCGAGACCAGGCCGCCGCTCTGGAAGGCGCGCAGGTCGCGGGCCAGCTCGGCGGCGGTGGCGTAGCGAGCCTCCGGATCGCGGCGCATGGCCCGCTCGACGATGGCGACCAGCGCCCGCGGCGCGTGCGGCGCGCGCTCGTCGACCGCCCGAGGCGGGCCGGCGTTGACGGCCTCGAGCGTGGAGCGGCCGGCGCCGGCGTAGGGCGCGGCTCCGGTCAGGAGCTGGTACAGGATCGCGCCCAGCGCGTAGACGTCGGCGCGTTCGTCGGCCTCCTCGCCGCGCGCCTGTTCGGGCGCCATGTACGCAGGCGTGCCCATCACCGTGCCGAGCGAGGTGAGATCGGGCTCGGCCTGGCGGGCCGCATCGTCGATGCCGTCGCGGTCGCCGCCGCCGTTGTCGTCGTTGTCGTCGTCGCGTTCCCGCTCGTCCGGATCGGCCAGGCTCAGGTCCTTGGCCAGTCCCCAGTCGATCACCAGGGTGGTGCCGTGCTCGCCGCACAGCACGTTGGACGGCTTGAGGTCACGGTGGATGACCCGCTGGCCGTGGGCGTACGCGATCGTGTCGGCGACGGCGAGCGCGGTGGGCAGGAGCGCGAGCCGCTGATCGAGGCTCGGGCGTGCGGCCAGCTCCTCCGACAGCGAGCGGCCGGCGACGCGCCGCATGACGTAGAAGGGCTCGCCGGAGGCCGACCAACCCTGATCGTAGATGGGCACCACGCCGGGATGCTCGAGCCGGGCGGTGATGCGGGCCTCGCGCCGGAAGCGGGCGCGGTTGACCGGCGACGGCGCCAGGAGCTCCTTGATGGCGACCGCGCGGTCGAGGCGGCCATCGACGCCCGCGACGACCATCCCCACGCCGCCGCGCGCGATCTCGTCGCCGCGTCGATAACGCTCGCGCGAAGCCTCGGCCGCCGGCGCGGGCGCCGGGGCGGCGCCATCGTCGACGGTGACGGTGTCGCTCGGCGCTGCGGTCAGCGCCGGCTCGCGATCGGGTTCGGCGTCGGCGGCCCGCGCCATCGCGACAGCATAGCCGCCGCGAGCCGGACCACGCCACGACTTGTCACGCCCGGTGAAGACGAGGCAAGGTGAACGGACGCATGAGCCTCACCGAGTCGCTCACCCCCGACCGCCTGCGGGGCGCGGACGCGACCGGCATCGCCTACGTCGTCCTCGGTCTACGCTGCGACGCGCCCCTGGCCGCGCCGGCGCGGTACGCGGTCGGTGGCGTCGAGGAGGTGCTGATCGGCCGCGGTCCCGGTGGGGTGACCTCGGAGGCCGGGGGTGGCCGGACCCGGGTGCTCGTCACCGTCGACGATCCCAGCGTGTCGACCCGACATGCCCGGCTGACCGCGCAGGCCGAGCCAGGCACGTGGCGGTTCGAGGATCTCGGCTCCAAGAACGGATCGGCGATCGCGGGTGGCAGCGTCACGGCCCCGGTGACGGTGCGCACGCCGGTGGTGCTGGAGCTGGGACGGACCTTCGTGACGCTCATCACCGGGCCGCAGGTCGGCCCGGCCGAGCGCCCACTGCCCTTGCCGCGCGGGCTGCGCACGATGGATCCCGCGTTCGAGCTGGCCATCGCCCGCATCGAGGCCCATCTCGCGGCCGACGCGCCGGTGCTGCTCCTCGGCGAGACCGGCGTCGGCAAGGAGCTCATCGCGCGCGGGCTCCATGCCCGGCTGGGCCGACCGGGCGAGCTGGTCGCGATCAACTGCGGGGCGTTGCCGTCGCACCTGGTCGAGAGCGAGCTGTTCGGTCATCGCAAGGGCGCCTTCTCCGGTGCCCTGGCCGACCGCATCGGATACGTGCAGGCCGCGCACGGCGGCACCCTGTATCTCGACGAGGTCGGCGATCTGCCGCTGCCCGCGCAGGCGGCGCTCCTGCGCGTGCTCCAGGAACGCGAGGTCACGCCGGTCGGGGCCACCCGCCCGATCCCGGTCGATCTGCGCATCATCTCGGCGACCCACCGCGACCTCGGCTTGATGGCGCGCACCGGTCACTTCCGCGCCGATCTGCTGGCTCGCCTCGCCGGGTCCGAGCTGTTGGTGCCGCCGCTGCGCGAGCGGGTCGCCGATCTGGGGCCGCTGTGCGGCGGCATCCTCGCCGAGCTGGCCGGCGAGCGCGCCGCCTCGCTGCGCATCCGGCGTGACGCGGTCCGCGCCCTCTACGATCACATCTGGCCGGCCAACGTGCGCGAGCTGGTGGGCGCCCTGCGCGCGGCCCTGGCCCTGTGCGGCGCCGATCCGATCGGGGTCGAACACCTGCCGACCTCGGTGGTGCGTTCGCCAGGCGCGCCGGTCCGCGACGGTCGCGGCGACGACGGCGACGACGGCGAGGCCGGGGCCGCGGCCGGTGCCGATGACGGCGGCGAGCCGCTCTCGGATCGCCGCCGGGCCGAGCTGGTCCGCCTGCTCGAGGAGCATGCCGGCAACGTCGCCGCCGTGGCCCGCGCCATGGGCCGCCATCGCAGCGCCGTCTTCCGCTGGATGCGCGAGCTGGGGCTTCACGCGGCCCGCTTCCGGCGTTGACCGTCGCCGACCGTCGCCGACCGTCGCGCGACGCTCGGCGACGGTGATCGTGCGCGGCCCGGCACGAGCTGGCAAGTCACGGATCGCGAACACGATTCGCGCGTCATGGTGCTCACAATGGTGACGCTGCGTCGGGGGCACGGCGCTTGCTGAAGGCGTCGCCATGCCGCGAATCCTCCGCTCCGCGATCGCAACGGTCGCCTCCCTCGTCGTCGCCGGCGCCGTCACCACGGCGATCGGCGCGCCGGCCGATCTCTTCAACGGCTCCGGTCCTCGCGCCGACGCCCCTGGTCCCGACGGCGAGAAGCTCGACGCCGGCGACTGGGGCGTCGCCCACGAGACCGGCGCCGCGACCTACACCGTGCCGATCGCGGTGCCGCCCGGGCGCCGTGGCATGGCGCCGTCGCTGGCGCTCCGCTACAGCTCGCAGGGCGCGCTGCGCGGCGGCCTGGCCGCCGGGTGGTCGATGGAGCTGCCGTCGATCCAGGTCGATCGCTCGTCGCTGCTGGCCGGCCCGGCGGTGTACCTGGCGTCGCTGGGTGGCAAGTCGGGGCGGCTCATCCCGGTCTCGGAGACGCCGGCCGTCGCCGGCGCCACGACCTATCGCCTCGACTTCGACGACTCGTTCATCCGCTTCGAGCGGCTGACCTGCTCGTCGGGCTGCCGCAAGGGCTGGCTGGCCCGGACCAGCGACGGCACCCGCTACTACTTCGACGACGCGACCTCGTTCTTCGGCGGCGGTCGGCGCTGGAGCCTGAGCGAGCAGGTCGACGCGTTCGGAAACTCGGTGGTCTACAGCTGGGTCGACGCCAGCGTCGACGGCCGCACCCGCAGCCGGCGGCTCTCGACCATCGACTACGGCCGCAACACCGCCGTCGGGCTCGCCCATCACGCCCGGGTGGTCTTCGACTACGCGCTCGCCGACACCTGCTTCGGCATGGCGACCCCGATCGGCGCCGCCCTCGAGTACGACGACCAGATGGCGGGCACCACGAGCGAGTGGGGGCGCTACTACGAGTGGCCGAACCGGCTGACCACCATCCGCACCCAGGTGATCGACGCACCCGGCGGCGCCATGCGCGACGTGCGCACGTACACGCTCAGTTACGACGCGGCCGCGATGTCGTGCTCCCAGGACGCGGCGCCCTTGCGCTACCTCACCCGGGTCGACATCACCGGCAAGTCGGCCGACGGCCTCACCACCGCGGCCCCGGCGATGACGTTCGCCTACGGCCGTCAGCTGCGCCAGCTCTCGCACCCGACGACGCTGGCGGCCGGGGTCTACCCCGAGCGCGGCAACTTCGACGGCGCCAGCGCCGCCTACGTCGACTACGACGGTGACGGCCTGCTCGATCTGACCTCGGTCGGCGTCTCGGCCGCCGGCAAGTGCGAGCTGCGCTGGTCCAAGGGCACGCGCGGCGGCGCCAGCATCACGTTCGTCGCCCAGCCGGCGCGGCCGCTGCCGACGGCGAAGTGGGCGGGCTCGATGCCGGCCGGCATCGAGCTGTGCAACTGGAACGGGCAGCTCACCAAGGGCGTGAACCAGATGCTCACCACCACCCAGCAGTGTCCGACCCTCGGGACCCGCTTCGGATACCGCTGGATGGACTGGAACCGCGATGGCCGCCTCGACCTGTGGACCACGGCGTGGATCGGCGGCGGCTACGAGCCGTCCGCAGATCCGGGCGTCCTCGGCCTGAGCCCGGTCGTCGACAACGACGACGAGCTCGGCTGTGACAACCAGGAGGACCGTCACCCCGAGGTCGTCACGTCCGGCTTCGGCGTTCGCATCTACTTCCAGCAGAATGACGGATCGATCCACCCGAGACCGTACATGCTGGAGCTGCCGACCCCGCTGCCGCCGCCCGGCAACGACGGGCTCCTGCGAACGTCGAGCCTGCCCGGCAACAGCCTCCCGCAGCTCCTCGACCTGAACGGTGATGGCAACGTCGACCTGCTCAACGTCGCCGCGCTGCCGCTCGGCACGCCCGGCGCGGTGTGGACGGTCCGGCTCGGTGACGGCAGCACCGGCTTCGGCGGGTCGAAGACGTGGAGTACGCCCTTGTTCGGGTCCTACCGCGGCAGCACCGGCAGCTCGACCGAGGGCGATTACCTCAACTTTCGGTCGCACAGCGGGGTCGCCCTCCGCGACGTCAACGGCGACGGGCTGGTCGACCTCGTGGTCGAGAGCCGCAGCTACACCTACGCCGGCATCGGCCTGGTCCCCGACGGCGCCATGGTCGCGTTCATCAACACCGGCCGCGGCTTCGGCAACGAGCCGGTGCGGCTGTACGCCAACGGCTCGATCGACACCGTGCAGATCAACGGCAGCGATCCGGTCTGGAACGGCAGCGGCCAGCAGGTCCGCGACGGGTACAACGGCCAGCGCCGCCGCCTCGCCGACGTCGACGGAGACGGGCTCCTCGATCAGCTCATCCTGCCGGCGACCGACGCCAGCATCACCGCGGCCGGCAGCGCGCTGGTCTCGTACGGCATGGGCGGCGGCTTCCTGCCGGCTCGGGCGCGGACCCTGAACAACGCCATGAAGCGGCTCTATCGCGCCGACGACTACGTGTGGCGGGTCGAGGGCGACTACGCCGACGGCGACGGCGACGGCGTCGATGACCTGATCACGTGGAACGGATCCACCGGCAGCGCGCTGGGCGAGAACACCGCGCTTGGCCCGATGCGGCTCCTGACCTCGGCCGCCAACGGTCGCGGCGCGGTGGTGCGCTTCACCTACGCCCTCTCCACCGACGGCCAGACCGTCACCGGCAGCACCGCCGGGATGGGCGCGCCGCGGTGGCTGGTCAAGGCGGTTGCCCTCGAGCCCGGCACCGGCGCCGGCGGCGCCCAGCCGGCGGTGACCACCTCCTACGGCTACGCCAGCCCGTTCGTCGGCACGCCGTCGAACCGCGGCGAGCGCAGCCGCTTCCTCGGCTTCCGCACCGTGACCACGACCAGCTCGTCCGGCCGCAAGGTCGTGACCAGCTACCAGTACGGCGTCACCTACAACACCCTGCGCGACGGCAGCGCGCGGCCCTCGACCGTCGAGGAATGGAGCGCCGGCACCGGCGGGGTGTACACGCTCGACAGCACCCGCTCGATCACCTACGCGACCCTGGGGCTCTTCCTCGGCGACGTCGCCTTCGCGTACCCGCAGACCACGGTGGCGCGCACCTGCGGGCCGGGCGTCACCGAGGCCACCGCCAACACGTGTCGGAACCAGACCACCGACCTCCTGCGCGTCACCCAGACCTGGGAGACCCGCGGGCACCCGTGCAGCGGCACGTTCTGCGTCGTCTACCCGTACGTCGGGGTGAAGACCATGACCGAGGAGAGCGCCTCGCTGACCTCGGCGGCCGGCGATCGCCGGACGGTGGCGACCTACGAACACCGCATCGGCCAGACGCCCTACACGACGCTCGACTACCGCCTGCTGCCGACCTCGAGCGAGCTGCAGGAGGCCTTCACGCTGTTCGGCGGCGGCCTGGTCTGGGTGATGGCGAGCAAGCAGATCACCGCCTACTCGACCAGCGGTCTGCCCATCACCGAGACCACGCTCGTCGACGGCAGCCAGGCCGCGGTCACCACCCGGATCTTCGACAGCGTCGGCAACCTGTGGACCACCAAGAAGCCGGCCCAGCAGGGCACCAGCGCGGTCTCGGTGCTCGGCTACGACGGGGCCATGCGGTTCGTCACCACCCGCACCAACGAGCTCGGCCACGTGTCGACCTCGACCTACGACGCCGGTACCGGCCTCGAGCGCCGGGTCAACGGCCCGCGCGGCAGCGGCAGCGTTCGCGAGAACCAGGAGTGGACCCGCGACGGCCTGGGCCGGGTCACCGAGCGCCGGGTCGGCACCGGCGCGTCGTTCACGCCGACCGCGGTCGAGCGCATCACGTACAACGACGCCGTCGTCCCCAACCGCATCACCACCACCCGCCTGGTCAGCTTCGGCGGCGCGGCGTGGACGTCGGCGTCGCGCGACGTCGATGGCGCCGGCCGCGTGGTCCGCACCATCGAGGCCTCGGCGCAGGGCAACGCGGTGACGACGTACACCTACGACGCCGCCGGCAAGGTGGTGGCCGTCGACAGCCCCGATCCACGCGTCGACACCGGCGCGACCGTCCGCTCCACGTACACCTTCGACCCCCAGGGTCGCCTCAAGTCCTTCCGTGGGCCCGACGCGACCGGCGTCGACATGATCTACGACCGGCGCAGCCGGCGCGCGACCGAGGTGGTCGGCAGCAACGGCGTGGCGGCGTCGAAGACCACTCGCGCCGACGCCTTCGGTCGCCTGGTCGAGGTCCGCGAGCACCAGCCCGGTGCCGCCGACGCCGTGACCACCTACGCCCACGACGCCGCGGGCCGCATGCGCACGGTCACCGACGCCGATGGCAACGCCACGTACTTCTCGCACGACCTGGCCGGCCGCCGCACCGAGATCCAGCGCGGCGCGCGGCGCTGGCGCTACGGCTACGACCGCAACGGCAACCTGGTCTCGGCGATCGCGCCGGTCCCGGCCGGCTCGACCGACGCGGCCTACACCACCACGTCGACCTACGACGCGCTCGATCGCATCACCGCGCGCACGCCGGCGCGGCGCGGCCGCACCGACGCCACCCTGAACGCGATGGCGGCCGGCCCGGCCACCTTCGCCTACGACGCCGGTGCGCTCGAGATCGGGCGGCTGAGCCAGGAGACCGTGAAGCGCTGGGAGACCACGGCCAACCCGTTCGTGGCGATCTCGTATGACTACGATGCGCTCGGCCAGGTCAGCGGGCAGCAGTGGACGGTCCGCCCCGACGGCGGCACCTCAGCGATCACCGGCTCGGTGACGCGCACGTACAACGCCCAGGGTGGGCTCGCCGAGTCGGTGTGGGACGGCGCCGATCGCTGGCAGCTGACCTACGACGGCCGGGCGTTGCCGCTGACCGTCGACTACAAGGCGTCGACCGGCTCGTACCAGACCCTGGCCTCGTTCCAGCGCGCGCTCGACGGCGGCCTGCGCTCGCAGACGTCTCCCGGCGGACAGACCCGCTCGTTCGTCTACGATCTCCGCGGCCGCGTCACCAGCGACATCGTGCGCGCCACGATCAGCGGCGCGACGGTGGAGCGCGCCCGCCTGGCCTACCAGTACTACGGCGACGGCTCGATGGCGCAGATGAGCGGCACCGTCGGCGGCATGGCAGCCTTCGGCGACTACGACTACGACGAGCTGGGCCGTTTGATCTTCGCGGCCGGCCCGACCGGCAACCACTGGTCGTACGACTACAGCCGCGCCGGCAACATCACCCACCTCGACGGCCAGGAGACTGGCGTGACGCGCGACCTCAACTGGACCTACGGCGTCCATGATCCCCAGGCGGTCGACGCCGTCACCCCCATGGGCGGCGGCGCCGCCTACGCCGCGTACACCTACGATCCGTCGGGCAACGTCACCCGCCGCACCATGGCGACCGATCAGCTCGATCTCACCTGGGACGGCGAGGACCGGCTGCGCACCGCGGTGTCGTCGACCGGCAACGAGCGCTACGTCTACGACGCCCGCGGCAACCGCATCGCCAGCGTCGGCCTGGCCGGCACGCGGGTGTGGATGGCCGAGGCCGAGTTCTTCCTGCCGCTGGCCGGCACCGGCTTCCGCAAGTACCTGCACCTCGGCGCCGGCGGCGAGCCGGTCGCCCGCGTCGAGGGCTCGACCACGATCGAGCTCCAGCACCACGACATCCAGCACAGCCTGTTCCTGGCCACGTCACTCACCGGCGCCGTCAACGCCGCCTTCGCCTACGGCCCCTTCGGTGAGGTGGTGACCTCGATCGGCGACTCAAGCCACCGCCGCCAGTTCAACGGCAAGGAGAAGGACGCCATCACCGGCCTCCGCTACTACGGCGCCCGCTACTACGACGCCGTCAGCCGCCGCTGGACCGCCGGCGATCCGCTCTTCCGCTTCGCCCCCGAGACCAATCTGCTCGAGCCACAGCGTCACAACGTCTACACGTTCAGCGGCAACAACCCCGTTCGGTACTTCGATCCCGACGGCCTCGATGGCTGCGAGGTTTCGGGTCCATTCACCGCGACGTGCACCGCGACCGCCCCCGGAACCGGGACCAAGGGGGCGATCACTTTTGGCCTCACGGGCATTGCGGTCGACGCTCAGGCCCTCGATGTCCCACTCTATCGGGGCGGTGGGGACTCCGTTCGTTCGTTCATCCGCGCCAAGGTCGGGGCGAAGGTCGGCGCGACGCTGAGAGACGGTGCGGCTGTCGAGGTGAACGTCGGTTCGCTCGAGGGTGGCTTCGATTCGCCCGTGGGTGGCGCGAGTGGGGAGATCGGGTTAAAGCTCGGCTTGGGACTCGAGTGGGGCGACGAACTCAAGGTGACTTTTGGTCCCGCCTCGGTTGCGCTACGGGCCCCTGAGCCGCAGGCCCCCCTCGCTCCGGAGCTGGCAACGATGGCGATGCAGCCGGCACTGGCGGCGGTGGAGGCCGTGGGTGAGATCGCGAACGAGATCGCGAACGCGGTGGAGTGCACAGACGGGCCGTGTTTGGGCGGGCCCGGCACCGACACGGAGGCTCCAGTCGACGAGCCATGCGAGGGCGAGGGCGTCTGCTTGTAGGGGCGTTCGACGGGCGCATCGGTGACGCCGCGAGTGTCACGACGCAGTCAGCTCAGCGCGGAGAAAGGAGTCGGCATGTCCAGGTGTTCATCGATCCTTGCGAGTGCGGCGCTCGCCGCCTGCGGTGCGGAGTCGGTCGAGCTCACGCTGAGCGTTCCGGTTGACGTGTACGCGCCGCGTGAACGCGTGGTGCGAGTGCCGGTCACGATCGGCGGGGACGCAACCGGGACCGTGCGGGTCGAGCTCGCCGGCTTGCCGGCGGGACTCCGGGCGTCGCCCGAGGACGGCGCGGTGGGTGACACGGTCGAGGTCCTGCTGTCGGCGGATGCGCCGGCGGCTGATGGAGCGGTGGCTGGTGTCCAGGTGATCGCGACGGCGACTGACGCCGCCGCCGCCGAGGCGCTGACGATCGAGGTGGGGCCGCCCAGCGGTGACCTCGATCCGACGTTCGGCGATGGTGGCATCGTCACCATCAGCGGCGCCGCCGGCCGCTTCACGCAGGGCCGTGGACTGGCGTGGGCGCCCGATGGTGGGCTCGGGATCGTCGGCAGCCACGGCGAGGTGGCGGGCAGCCAGGCGCCCCACGCCATGGTCGCGCGCCTCGACCCGCGCGGCGGGTTTGTCACCGAGCACGCCGGCGACGGCGTGCTCGAGACCACGCTGCCCGGCGTGGCGCGCCACCTCGCCTTCGACGCGCGAGGGCGGGCCCTCGCCTTGATCTGGGACACCACCGGGCGCAGCGCGTCGCTCGTGCGCTTCCTGTCCGATGGCTCGGTGGACACGTCGTACCAGGGCGGCGCGGTCGCGCTCGAGACCGCGCCGATCTCGCGCGCGCATGCGCTGCTCGACGCCGACGGCAGCGCGATCGTGGTCCTGACCCGCGCCGCGCCGGTCGAGCACGTCGTGGTTCGCTACGACGCGGCGGGCGTGAAGGACGCAGCGTTCGGACCACCGGCGCCGCTGGCGGTGCCGTCTGCGCCGGTGGAGTCGATCGCCCGTGACGCGCACGATCGGATCGTCCTCGTGTCCAATCGCGCCATGGTCCGGCTCGATGCCGCAGGCCGGGTCGACGCGACCTTCGGCGTCGCCGGCGCGGTCGAGTTGCCGGCCGAGGTGCAAGCGGGTGCGGCGGTCGCGCGGATCGCCATGGACGGCGACGCCATCATCGTGGTGCAGAGCCTGACGTCGATCGACGATCCAGCCGCGATCGTCGCGCGTTTCCGCGAGGACGGAGCCCTGGACACCTCGTTCGCCGACGATGGCGTCACCTTGTTGCCGGGGCTGTCTCGCGCCAGCAGCACCGGTGCGGCGGTCGCCGTCGACAATCAGGGTCGCATCGTGGTGGCGGCGCGATGCCACCCGGACGACGGGCTCCGTGTGACGCGGTCGAACCGCGACGGCACCGCGATGGACGGGACCTTCGG
>SXJR01000213.1 GCA_005779305.1 Myxococcales bacterium | reverse complement strand
GTGGTTGAGGTCCTCGCGCTTGAGGTACACGCGGGCGCCGACCTCGGCGCCCAGCCGCGCCGCGTGGCTGAGCAGTGACGGCCGGCCGACGTAGTCGCGCAGGAGCGTCGCGACCTCGTCACCGAAGGCATCGTCGACCCGCGCCGCCCGCCACGCCGCCTCGAGCTCGGCCAGGGCCGGCATCAGCGTCTCGGCGACGTACTGGCCGCCGAACGGACCGAAGCGACCGCGCGGACCTGGATCGTGCGAGCTGGCGAGGATCATCGAGCGCGCACTCTAGCGTACGATGCGCCTGTCGTGAGCGACGACCGCACGCACACCGCGCTCGCCAACACCACGCCGGCCGCGGCGGTTGGCGCCGGCGGGAGCCTACCGCTCGGTGCCTTGATCGCTGGACGCTGGACCGTCGTGCGCTTCCTCGCCGCCGGCGGCATGGGCGAGGTGTACGAGGCTCACGATCGTCTGCTCGACACACCCGTCGCGCTCAAGATCCTGCGCGGCGGCGTGAGCCACGAGCGCTTCGTGCGCGAGCTCCAGCTGGCTCGAAAGGTCAGTCATCCCGGCGTGTGCCGGCTCCATGACGCCGGCTCGCACGACGGCGTGTCGTTCCTGACCATGGAGCTGCTCGACGGCGAGCCGCTGTCGGCGCGGATCGATCGCGGGCGCCTGTCGCTCGAGGAGGCTGCGCCCCTGCTCTCGGATCTCGCGGCCGCGCTCGACGCCGCCCACGCCGCCGGCGTCATCCACCGCGACTTCAAGCCGCACAACGTGATGCTGATTCGCCGTTCGGGCGCGACCCGCGCCATGATCACCGACTTCGGGATCGCCCGCCCTGCCGACGATGACGGCGCGCCCGGGCTGACCGGCGCCAACGAGATCATCGGTACGCCGGCGTACATGGCCCCGGAGCAGATCTCGGGTCACGCGGTCACCCCGGCCACCGACACGTACAGCTTCGGCGTGGTCGCGTACCAGATGCTCACCGGTGCGCTGCCCTTCACCGGGGCGAACGCGCGCGAGCTGGCCACGGCACGGCTCACCACGGCACCGCGGCCGCTGCGCGAGCACGTGCCTGATCTCGATCGCGGCTGGGAGGCCGCGATCCTTGCCTGCCTCGCCGTCGACCCGGCCGCACGACCGGTGAGCGCGAGCGCGGTGCTCGCGCTCGCCGCCGCACCGCCGCCACGGCGCGGCCGTCCGAGCTGGCTGCTGCCAGCGGCTGTCCTCGGCGCCGCCACCATCGCCGTTGCCGTCTGGATGGCGATCCGTCCAGGCGCCGGCGCCCAAGCGAGCACCGCCGACGCGGCGATCTCGGAGCGAGCGATCGATCGCGCCGGGAGCCTGGTGCACTACGAACGCGGCCGCGAGCACTTCGAGAACCAGCGCT
This sequence comes from Myxococcales bacterium, assembly GCA_005779305.1. Taxonomy (GTDB): domain Bacteria; phylum Myxococcota_A; class Polyangia; order Haliangiales; family Haliangiaceae; genus UBA2376. The sequence continues at coordinate 16,960 of SXJR01000213.1, read as the reverse complement.
TCGACGAGGCCATCATCGAGTTCATGCAGGTCGACGAACAGCTACGGACGCCGGCGATGCTCTTCAACATGGCGCAGGCCTACCGCCTCAAGGGTGACCCGCACCAGGCGCTGTACTTCTTCCGGCGCTTTCAGGCCGCCCCCGGGCCCCAGGACGTGTCGGCCGAGGGGCGCGAGATCGTCGCCCAGCACATCGCCGATCTCGAGGCTGCCCTCGCGAACGGCGTCGACGCCGGCACCAAGGACGCACCATGAACCTGGTCGGCCAGCGCATCGGCTCCTACGTCGTCGATCGCGAGCTCGGCTCCGGCGGCGCCGGCACGGTCTATCTGTGCAAGCACCAGCTCATCGACCGCGACGTGGCGATCAAGGTGCTGCACGACGACCAGAACCGGGATCCCGATCAGGTGGCGCGCTTCTTCCAGGAAGCCAAGGCCGCGGCCGAGATCGGTCACCCCAACATCATCATCATCATCGACTTCGGCACCCTCCATCTCGAGGACGGCGATCGCGCCTACATGATGATGGAGTGTCTCGACGGCATGAGTCTCGACAAGCGGCTGCGTCAGGGCGGGCTCCAGCTCGAGGACATCACCCACATCCTGGCCCAGTGCTGCTCGGCGCTCACCGCCAGCCACGCCAAGGGCATCATCCACCGCGATCTGAAGCCGCCCAACGTCTATCTCTGCAATCGCTCCTTCGATCCGCTGTTCGTGAAGGTGCTCGACTTCGGCATCGCCAAGCTGACCACCCCGGATCCGAGCGTGCGCAAGACCCAGTACGGCATCGTGATCGGCACGCCGGCCTACATGAGCCCCGAGCAGTGCGAGGGCAAGGGCGCCATCGATCACCGCACCGACATCTACTCGCTGGGCTGCATGCTCTACGAGATGCTCACCGGGAGCCTGCCCTTCCCAGGTGAGATCGGCGAGATGCTGCGCGGTCACCTCTACGAGACCGTCGTGCCGCCGCGCGAGCGCAACCCGTCGGTTCCGCCCGAGTGGGAGGCGTTGTGCCTGCACATGATGCAGAAGGAGAAGGCGGCGCGGCCGCAGTCGATGGTCGAGGTCGCCCAGGCGCTCGAGGATCTGCGCGGGCACGCCGCCGCGTTCCAGGCCGCCGCCGTCACCCGTGGCGCGATCGGGCACTCGGGCCACACCGCGCGCCTCGTCACCGACGACACCGGTCACGCCGAGGTCGCGGCCCAGCCGACGCTGATGGTGGACGTGCGCTCGGGCCCGCACGCGGTCCGCACGACCGACGCCGCGTCGCGTGGCGTCGCGACGCCGGCTTCGCCGCCTCCGCAGTCGCCGCCGGAGCCGCCGCCGGAGCCGCTGCCACCGCCGCGGCTGCCGGAGCCTGCCGACCCCGCCGCGGCCTGCACCGCGCTGGTCACCGATCCGCGGCACGCCGCGTTCCTCGCCACGCTTCTGGTGCGACCTCCAGGGCGCTGGTCGGCGGTGGCCGAGCTGTGCCAGACCAGCGGGATCGCGGCCTCGCCGATGCTGCCACCGGCGCCGCTGTTCGTGACCTGGCTCGATCACCCGTACCTCGATCCCAGCGTCTGCGCGGTCGTGTTCCTGTCCCTGCGCGATGGCTGGAGCGCGTCGCTCCTGTGCGCTCGCCGTCGCTGGTGACGCGACGGTTACCGGGCGGAGACGGCGAGGCCAGGCCCACCACTCTGGCGCCCCGCACGCTTGCTGCGCACCCCCGGCACAGGCCACGATCTTTGGCCGGGAATGCGTCTTCTCGTCCAGCACCGAAGCAGCTACGTCTATCCGCAACCGGCCGCGCTCGGGCCGCACCTGGTGCGGCTGCGGCCGGCCAACCACACCCGGGCGCGGATCGAGAGCTACCGTCTCGCCATCGCCGGCGAGCACAAGCTGCACTGGCAGCAGGACCCGCACGGCAACCATGTCGCGCGCGTGACCTTCCAGATCGGCCACAAGACCCCGGCGTTCGAGCTCCTGGTCGAGCTGGCCGTGGACATCAAACCGGTCAATCCCTTCGACGTCCTCGTCGACCCGCGCTGCAAGATCCTGCCGTGGGCGTACCCCGATGGACTGGCCGGCGAGCTGGCGCCGTTCCGGACCCTCGACGATCCGGCGTTTGCGCTGGGACCGCGATTCAAGGCCTTCGTCGAGGCCCTGCCCCGCACCGGCGACGTCATCGACGCGGTCGTCGCGATCAACAACCGGGTCGCGTCCGAGGTCCGCTACGTCATCCGCGAGGAGACCGGCGTGTGGACGCCGGAGGAGACCCTGACCGAGGGCCGGGGCAGCTGCCGCGACTCGGCCGTGCTGCTGGTGGCGGCGCTGCGAAGCCGCGGCCTGGCTGCGCGCTTCGTCTCGGGCTACCTCATCCAGCTCGCCGATGAGGGCATGATCCCCGATCAGCCCAAGGGCGTGAGCAAGGACGTGGTCGACCTGCACGCGTGGGCCGAGGACTTCCGTCCCGGCGCCGGCTGGATCGGGCTCGACGCCACCGCGGGGCTGCTCACCGGCGAGGGCCACCTCCCGCTGTGCGCGACCGCATCGCCGGCGCTGGCCGCGCCGGTGGAGGGCACCAGCGACATCGCCGCCGACCAGGCCGAGTTCGGCACCAGCATCCTGCGGCTCGGCCACGAGCCGCGGCCGACCGCGCCCTACACCGACGAGGTGTGGACCGCGCTGCTCGACGCTGGCGATCGCGCCGACGCGGCGCTCGAGAACGCGAAGCTCACCCTCACCAGCGGCGGCGAGCCGACCTTCACGTCGCGCGACGAGTCCGATCTGCCCGAGTGGAACAGCGAGGCGCTCGGCGACAGCAAGTGGCGCCTCGGCCACGCCCTCGCCGCCGCGCTGCGTGACCGCCTGGCACCGGGCGCGGTCGTGCTCGAGCGCATGGGCAAGCACTACCCGGGCGAGCCCATCCCGCGCTGGTCGCTCGACATCATCGGCCGCCGCGACGGTGGCACGGTGTGGAGGGCGCGCCCGCTCGCGACCACCGCCACTGCCGACGGCGCGCGCCAGCTCGGCCTCGCCATCGCGCGCGAGCTGGGCCTGCCGTCCGCGATCGTTCCGGCTTACGAAGATCCCATCCACGTCCTCCACGGTGAGGCCTCGCTGCCAGTCGACGTCGATCCGCGCCGCGCCGCTCTCGATGATCCCGACGAGCGCCGCCGCCTGGTCCGCGTCCTCGATCGCGGCGCGACCACGCCGGTCGCTTTCGTCCTGCCGCTCGCCCGCTCGACCTCGAACACCTGGCTGACCGAGACCTGGTCGTTCCGCCGCGAGAACATGTACCTGGTCCCCGGCGACTCTCCCGCCGGCCTCCGTCTACCCCTCGCATCACTTGGTCCGGGCCTCCCGCCACCTCCGTCTCTCGACACGACCCTCGATCCCACTCGCCCCTACGATCCCCGCACCGGCCTCGTGGACGTGAGCGAGGACGTGGACGTGGACGTGGACGTGGACCTGGACCTGGACGATCCGGATCGGGATCCCGAGCCGCCACGGTCCGCCGACCCCACCGTCCGCGCTCGCTGGGTCCTCCGCGCTGCTCGTCGCCAGCTCCGCATCGACGCCAGCGATCCCGCCCGCGCCCGCGTCCTCGCCGAATCCCCCCAGGCCCTCACCATCGCGCCGGCTCCTCCGCCTGCGCCTCTCCCGGCCAATCCCCTGCCCTGGTCTCCCGGCATCCGCACCGCGCTCGTCGTCGAGCCCCGCAACGGCGCGCTCTACGTGTTTCTCCCTCCGGTCTTCCGTTTCTCCGACTGGCTCGAGCTCGCCGCGGCGATCGATCGCGCCCGCGCCGCCACCGGGCTCGACGCTCGCCTCGAGGGTTACCCACCGCCGCCGTCACCGGCCCAGCTCCGCTTCGCGGTCACGCCCGACCCCGGCGTGCTCGAGGTCAACCTGCCGCCGACCGCCCGCGGCCGCGATCACGCCGCGTTGCTCGAGACCGTCTTCGAGGCCGCGCTCGCCTCCGGCCTGCAGTCGGAGAAGTACCTGCTCGACGGCCGCCTCGCCGGCTCGGGCGGCGGTCACCACATCACGCTCGGCGGCCCGACGCCGTTCGCGTCACCGTTCCTGTCCCGCCCCGACGTGCTGGCCTCGCTGATCACGTTCGCGCAGCACCACCCGAGCCTGTCGTACCTGTTCACCGGCCTGTTCGTCGGCCCCACGTCGCAGGCGCCCCGCGTCGACGAGGCTCGCCACGACTCGCTCTACGAGCTCGAGCTGGCGCTCGATCGCGCATTCTCGAGCCTCTCGACCCCGGCCTGGCTGGTCGACGGCCTCTTCCGCCACCTGCTGTGCGACGTCGCCGGCTCGACCCACCGCACCGAGCTGTCGATCGACAAGCTCTACGATCCGCAGACGCCGTACGGCCGCCAGGGTCTGGTCGAGCTGCGCGCCTTCGAGATGCCGCCTCACCCGCGCCTGGCTGCGGCGCAGGTGCTGCTGGCGCGCTCGCTGATCGCCGCCTTCGCGCAGGCGCCGTACCGCGGCGCGCTGGTCCGCTGGGGCCAGGGTCTGCACGACCGGTTCCTGTTGCCCTGGTTCCTCCAGCGCGACCTCGACGACGTGCTCGCCTTCCTCGCCGATCGCGGCCTGGGTGCGCCCGCCGACGCCTATCGGCCCTTCGCGGATCTACGCTGCCCGCTGGTCGGCACGGTCGAGGCCGGCGACGTGCGGCTCGAGGTCCGCAACGCGATCGAGCCCTGGCACGTGCTGGGTGAGGAGGTCGGCCAGGGCGGCACCGCCCGCTACGTCGACAGCTCGCTCGAGCGGATCGAGGTCCGCGCGACCGGCCTGGTCGCCGAGCGTCACCGTGTGCTGGTCAACGGCGCGGTCCTGCCCATGCGGCCGACCAGCCTCGCCGACACCACGGTCGCCGGCGTCCGCTTCCGCGCGTGGTGTCCGCCTCACAGCCTGCAGCCGCACCTCGGCGTGCACCACCCGCTGCGCTTCGACGTCGTCGACACGTGGGCCGCGCGCTCGATGGGCGCCGGCACCTATCACGTGTGGCACCCCGAGGGTTTCGGCTACACCAAGCCGCCGCTGACCCGCTTCGAGGCCAGCGCGCGCCGCTCGGCCCGCTTCACCCACGACGGCCAGACCCCCTACCCGGTGCAAGCGCGCGAGACCCGCCCCAGCGCCGACCAGCCGTACACGCTCGATCTCCGCCGTCTCGATCTCGATCGCGCGCTGCCGCGACAGGAGGACTGGCCGGACGAGACCGGAGCGCGGCGGTGAGCGATCCACTCGACGAGGCCCTGGCCGCCGCCGGCCTCGACATCTGGATCGGCGCCGAGCCCACCTTCACCCGCCGCGAGTCGAACGAGCCGTGGTGGCTGTGGCAGGCCGACCCGGACGCGCCCGGGGCCGAGGACAAGCGCCAGCGCGCCGAGGTCGTCGCCGCAGAGATCGCGCGCCGCGCTGGGCCGGCCTCCACCTCGGCGCGCGTGCCCGGCCGCCTCTACCCCGACGAGGACGCGCCGCGCTTCTGCTTCCGGGTCGCGTCCGCCGTCGGCGATCGCGCGCTCACCGTCACTGCCGATCCGGGTGTGGTCGAGGTCAACACCGCGCCCTGTCCGGATCTCCGGACGTTCAGCGCACACCTGCGCGACGTGTGGGCGGCCGCCACCGAGGCCGGCCTGTCGTCGTTTCGCTGGCGTTACAACGGCGACGAGGTCGACTCCGGAGGCGGCGGTCAGCTCACGCTGGGTGGCCCCAGCCCCGAGCGCAGCCCGTTCCTGATCCACCCCGCGCTCCTGCCGCGGATGATCCGCTACCTCGGCAACCACCCGGCGCTGTCGTACTGGTTCCTGGGCGAGTGCGCGGGCTCGGCGTGCCAGTCGCCGCGTGCCGACGAGGGCACGCGCGAACGCTGGGAAGAGCTGCGCCTGGCCTGCGCCTGGCTCGAGCGCGAGGCCGCCCACGATCGGGTGAGCCCCGAGCGTTTGTGGTCGACGCTGGCGCCGCTCCTGGTCGACGCCGGCGGCAACTCGCACCGCGCCGAGCTCAACGTCGAGAAGCTGTGGAACCCGCACCTCGCCGATCGCGGCAAGCTCGGCGTGATCGAGCTGCGCGCGTTCCGCATGGCGGCCTTGCCCGAGGATATGGTCGCCGCGGCCGCGCTCATGCGTGCGGTCGCTGGCCGCTGCGCGATCGCCCCCTACGACGAACCCGCGACCGACTGGGGGCCCGAGCTCCACGATCGCTGGGCGCTGCCCTGGTTCCTGGCCGCCGATCTCGACGCCGTCCTCGACGACCTGGCCGAGCACGGGCTCGCGCTCGACGCCCACCACGACCGCCTGCGCGGCTTCCGCCGCCACACCCTGGGTAAGACCCGGGTCGGCCCGTTCCGGATCGAGCTGTCGCGAGCCCTCGAGTTCTGGCCGCTGGTCGGTGATCTGGCCTCGCAGGAGCGATCGACGTCGCGCCTGGTCGACGCCTCGAGCGAGCGCCTCGAGCTGGTCGCCGACTGCGAGGGCGACGCGCCGCTCACCGTCGAGATCGCCGGCCACCACGTCGTCCCGCGCGTCGACCCCGACGGCGCCTGGCGCTACCACGTGCTCGGCTTGCGCCGGCGCCAGTACGTGCCGTCGCCCGGCCTGGTGCCGGGCCTTCCCGCCGACGAACCGCTCGAGATCACGGTCACCGCCGGCGACGACGCCGTGCGCCTGCGCTGGTTCGCCTGGCGACCCGACGGTGGCGCCTACGAGGGCCTGCCCGCTGACGACGGCGAGGCGCGCCGCCGACGCGCCGAACGACTGGTCGTCGAACCGTTCGTGCCCGAGCGCACCGCCGTGACCGCCGCGCCGCCACCCGCGGCCCTGTCCACCTGGACGCTCGACGTCCGGACGCTGCACACGCGCCCGGACGACCCCGAGCCGCTCCGCACCGACGCGAGGACGCCGTGAGCCTGTTCGCCGACTACCGCCCATTACCCGGCACCTTCGACGAGGTCCTCGACGAGGATGGCGCGCGCCCGGCCTTCCGCCGCGTGCTCGAACAGCTCGGCCGGATGTCAAGCGACGAGCTCGCCCGCCACCAGCAGCTCGCCGAGCTGGCCCTGCTCAACCAGGGCGTCACCTTCTCGGTCTACTCCGACAACCGCGGCACCGAGAAGATCTTTCCGTTCTGCGTGATGCCGCGCCTGGTGTCGGCCGCCGACTTCGCGCACATCGAGAAGGGCCTCGAGCAGCGCCTGCGCGCCCTCGGCGCCTTCCTCGACGACATCTACGACGGCCAGCGCATCCTGGCCGCCGGCATCATCCCACCCGAGATGGTGCTCGGCTCGAGCACCTACCGGCCCATGCTGCGCGGCGTGAAGCCACCGGGCGGCGTGCGCATCCACATCGCCGGCGTCGATCTCATCCGCGATCCCGACGGCACCTGGCGCGTGCTCGAGGACAACCTGCGCACGCCGTCGGGCGTGTCGTACGTGGTCGAGAACCGGGTCATCTCCAAGCGGATCTTTCCGCGCGCCTTCGATCTCGCCCGCGTCCATCGCGTCGACCACTACCCGACGCGGCTGGCCGAGACCCTGCGTTCGGTGTCGCCGGTCACGGGCGACGACTTCACCGCCGTGGTGCTCACGCCCGGCCCCTACAACTCGGCGTACTTCGAGCACAGCTTCCTGGCCCGCACCATGGGCCTGGAGCTGGTGCAGGCGCCCGATCTGTTCGTCGACGGGGACATGGCCTACGTGCGTACCACCCGCGGCCCGCGTCGGGTCCACGTCATCTACCGGCGCACCGATGAGGATTTCCTCGATCCCGACGTGTTCCGCCCCGACAGCGTGCTGGGCGTCCGCGGGCTGATGCGGGCCTATGCCGCCGGCAATGTGGCGCTGGCCAACGCGCCCGGCAACGGCGTCGCCGACGACAAGGCGGTCTACCCGTTCGTGCCTGACATGGTGAAGTTCTACCTGGGCGAGGAGCCCAAGCTGGCCCAGGTCCAGACCTACGTGTGCGCGCGCGACGACGATCGCCAGTACGTGCTCGAGCACCTCGGCGAGCTGGTGGTCAAGGCCGTCGATGAGGCTGGCGGCTACGGGATGTTGATGGGCCCGCAGGCCTCGGCCGCCGAGATCGAGGAGTTTCGCGCCAAGATCAACGCCACACCGCGCCGCTACATCGCCCAGCACCGCATCGAGCTGTCGACCTGCCCGACCTGGATCGGCGATCGCAAGGTGCTGGCGCCGCGCCGCGTCGACCTGCGGCCCTACGTGCTGACCAGCCGCGCCGGCCCGTGGGTCTTGCCCGGCGGGCTCACGCGGGTCGCGCTCGTCGACGGCAGCTACGTGGTCAACTCCAGCCAGGGCGGCGGCAGCACGGACACCTGGGTGCTCAAGGGAGACGCACCGTGAGCGGCCCGCGCCCTCAGAGATCGGGCCCCTTGCCGCCGACCCACGGCAGCCGGGTGCCGCGCACCCACGCCGTGAACAGGATCGCCGTGAGCAGCGACAGCCCGATGAAGCCGAGCACGAGCAAGGCGCCGCTGGCGATGCGCGCGCCCTCGCCGCCCTTTCCGAGCCGCCGGCGCCGCGACAGCACCGCGCCCGGCACCAGCGTCACCGCCGACCATCCGCCCATCAACACGAAGAACCAGATCACGCGCCACATCACCGGACGATACCAATGATCTCCCGCGTCGCCGATCACTGCTTCTGGTTCGGGCGCTACGTCGAGCGTGCCGAGTCGACGGCGCGCTTGCTCGCCACCACCCACAACCTGGCGCTCGACGCCGAGCTCGAGCCGGCGGCGTGCTGGCGACCGGTGGTGGTGGTGGCCGGTGAGGAGGCCGCGTTCGTCACCCGCTGGGGCGACGACGACGCGACGTTCGCCGACGGCGAGCGCGTCGAGCAGACCCTGACCTGGGACGACGAGACCGGGGTTTCGATCCGCCGCTCGGTCGCCTCCGCGCGCTGGAACGCGCGCTCGATCCGCGAGGTGGTCTCGATGGAGGCGTGGGAGAGCACCAACGAGATCCACCTCTACATGCGCGGCGAGACCGCCCGCGCCGACTTCGCCGACCGGCGCCAGGACTTCTACCGCCGGGTGCGATCGAGCACGCAGCTGGTGCTGGGCCAGCTCCGCTCGACCATGCTCCACGACGAGCCGCTCGACTTCATCTGGCTGGGCGTGATGGTCGAACGGGTCAGCCAGACCGCCCGCATCCTCGATGTTCACCACCACGCCATCACCGCCGGCGGCCGGCGCCACGAGGTGGTGGCGACGTCCTTGTGGCTCTCGCTCCTGCGCTCGCTCTCCGGCTACGAGCCCTTCATGAAGCGCAATCAAGGTCGGGTCGCCTCCGACCAGGTGGTCCGCTTCCTGATCGGCGAGGATCGCTTCCCGCGCTCGGTCGCGTACTGTGTGCGTTCGGCCTACGAGCGCCTGTGCGCGATCCGGCCGCCGGCCGCGGCCGATCTTCCCGGCGGCCAGAGTCTCGAGCGCCTCCGCATCCTCGACGAGCTGGTCCGGGCCCAGCGCAGCGAGCTCCACGACGGCGAGGACGTCCACGAGCTCCTCACCACCGTCGTCGACGAGATCCACGCCCTGTGCGAGTCGCTGGGCAAGGAATTGCTCGGCCATGCCTGAGCCGACTGGTCCGTCGGAGATCGGGCGAGCCGTCTGCGGTGAGGTCGACCGATCGATGAGGCCTGGGAGCGTTTCGCTCGCAGGCCTTGAGTCGCTGGGGCCGGCTCGATCGTCGGAGCTGTAGTAAAGTCCCGTCGTGCCGAATCTCCTCGCGATGTCTTTCGAGGGCGAGCTGGCGCCGTCGTTCGATCTGACGTGCCTCGCGGCGGGGCGCGCCCTGCCCGACGGCTGGGGCCTCGGTTACTACCCGGGCGGCGAGCCCTCGGCGACGGTGCTGAAGGAGCCGGCGCCGCCGCAGGGCTCGATCCGCGGCCAGCTCGCCAAGGCCTGGGAACACCTCGAGTCGTCGCTGTTCGTGCTCCACATCCGCAGCGCGCGCTGGGGCGCGATCACCGACGCCAACACTCAGCCCTTCGTGCGCAGCTGGGCGCGGCGCGACTGGATGTTCGGTCACTCGGGCAGCCTGACCACGCGCCCCGCCGACGACAGGGCCGATCGCGGCGTGTTCGAGCCGGTCGGCTCCACCGACACCGAACAGCTGTTCTGCATCCTCATGTCGCGCTTCGCCGAGCGGGGCTGGAAGAGCATCGCCGACGCCGACCTCGAGCAGGTCCGGACCTGGCTCGATCTGTTCGACGACGACGGCGGGTTGACCATCGCCCTCACCGACGGACGCGATCTGCTGGTCTACGCCGATCGCGATGAGGACAGCTCGATCTGGATCGGGCAGCTGGTGCCACCCTACGACCGCTGCGTCATCGGCGACGGCGATCTGGTCGTGGACCTGGGCGCGCGCGGCACCAAGAGCCGCAAGGGCGTGATCGTCTCGTCGACGCCGCTCGAGGCGATCGAGAGCGAGGTCGAGGTCGCCGAGGGCGCGGAGGCGCCGATCCCTCCTTCGATCACCTGGACCCAGCTCACCCCCGGGCACCTGGTGACGATCCGCCAGGGCGCGGTGGTCACCGACATCGGCCCGCCGTCGGCGGGCGCCAGCCAGCGCTCGTCGCTGGTGACCCCAGCGGTGCAGGCGCGGGTCGCGATGTCGAAGGTCGGGGTCGCGCCCATCCGCACCTACGACGTCCGCCACCGCACGGTGTACCGCTATGCCAAGCCGATCGAACGTTCGACCCACGTGTTGCGCCTGACCCCTCGCTTCGATCGACTGCAGGAGGTCATCTCGCATGCGCTGACGGTCTCGGTGCCGTGCGCCACCTCCGACTTCGAGGACGTCTTCGGCAACCGCGTGCGCCGCCTCCACATCGATACGCCGTGGACCGAGATGGTGATCGAGTCGACCAGCCGGGTCCGGGTCAGCGACGTCGCCCCGCTCGACTTCCGCGCCCTCAAGACCCGCTCGACCATCCCGCTGGTGTGGATGCCGTGGCAGCGCCAGATCATGGCGCCGTACCTGCTTCCGCCCGAGCTGCCCGAGAGTCAGCTCGACGAGCTCACCGAGTACGCGATGAGCTTCGTCAAGCGCAACGACTTCGATCTGCTCGACACGTTGCTCGACATCAACGCGACGATCTTCAAGGAGTACACGTACCGGCAGGGATCGACCACGGTCTTCACCACGCCGTTCGAGGTCTACGCCAACCGCCGCGGCGTGTGCCAGGACTTCACCAACCTCTCGATCTGCCTGGCCCGCCTGCTGGGCGTGCCGGCCCGCTACGTGTGCGGCTACATCTACTGTCCGCCGCCTGACAGCGCCGCCGCCGCCGACCAGGTCGCGCCCAAGGCCAACACCGTGCAGAGCGAGGCCTCCCACGCCTGGGTCCAGGTCTACCTGCCCGAGGTCGGCTGGAAAGGCTTCGATCCCACCAACGGCATCCTGACCCAGACCGAACACGTCCGCGTCGCGGTCGGCCGCAACTACATCGACGCCACGCCCACGTCGGGCACGATCTACGTCGGCGGCGGCCCCGAGACCCTCGAGGTCGACGTCAAGGTCAGCCGCGTCGACTGAGCGCGCTCATCGGTACCCCTCCTTGCGCTTGCCCGCCGCCTTCTTCTCCGCCTCGCTCCGCGCCTTCGCCTCGCTCCCACACTCGGTCAACCGCGTCTGTCCCTTGCTGCCCTTGGCCCCGAACGTCACGTAGTACTTGGTCCCCTTCACCTCCACTCGCCAGAACTTCCCACCCAACGTCATCTCGACGGCACCTGTGGCCGTAACCGTGGACGACCCGGAAGCGGTCGTGGACGTGGTCGTGGACGTGGTCGTGGACGTAGTCGTGGACGTGGTCGTGGACGTGGACCTGGACGTGGACCTGGACGTGGACCTGGGCGTGGACGTGGACGTGGACCTGGACGGCTGTTTCTTCGGTCCGGGCGGCGGCAGCACCGCATCGATCCTCACCCCGACGTAACTCGGGAACCTCGGCACTCCGTCCTCGCTCAGCTCCTGGTACCGGAACGTGATCACGCTGCCGACCGGCGGCGGATTCTCGCGCTCGTCGTCGCTCAGCCCGGTGCCCACGTTGAACCGCGTCCCATCGGGCAGCTGCGCCTCGAGCGCGCCCACTCGCCCCTTGTGTTTCCCCGAGCCAGGCGCGTGCCCTACCACCCGCGCCTCGGCGTCATGGAACGTCTTCACCTTCAACAGCGACGATGACCGCCCGATCTCGTACTTCGATCCCGCCCTCCGCAGCATCAGGCCCTCGCCGCCCAGCGCCTCGATCCGCGCCAGCTCGCCGCGCAGGTGATCGAACCCGTCGCATCGCACGTGCTCGTGCCACCGCGCGAACTCGGGGCCGCGTTTACCCATCAACGCGCGCACCTCGTCCATGCGGGCCTCGAACGGTGACTTCGACGCCGGCTGATCGAAGACCACGTACAGGATCTGCTTCCATTCCTTGCCGGCGTCACCGGACCGGATGACGCTCACCGCCCGCTGGAAGAGCTTGCGGCCCATCCATAACTCGCCGTCGAGCGGATGCTCGGGCAGACCGCGGGTGAACCACGCCGGCGCGGCGAAGCGATTGCCCAGGCGCGAGATGAAGCTCTCGCCGTCCCAGTAGGCACGCACGCCGTCGAGCGTCTCGCTCATCCACCAGCCATCGGGCGCCATGTCCACGTCCCACTTGTGGGCCAGCAGGATCGGCGGCGCGGTCTCCTTGGCCTGCGCCGGTTTCCTGCCACCGCCACCGCCACCTCCGCCGCCCGCCGCCGGCCGCGGCCCGCTCGGCCCGACTCGCGCGTCCTCGACCTCGGCGCCCAGGTACGCGCGCAGGTGCTTGCACGTGCGCAGATCGATCACCTTGCCCTGGTTCCGCCACGCCGGGCAGGTACATGCGTACACCCGTCCCTGCCGCGAGAGCGTGTAGCGCGCGGATCCCGATCCCTGCACCTCGACCTCGTCGCCGTCGTCGAGCGTAGAGGCCACCCGCGGCTACTCCTCGTAGCCCTCGCCGGCGAGGGTCGCGAGCAGCCGGTAGTACGCCTTGCGCGCGTCCTCGGGGCTGCCGTAGGTCTCGACCGAGTCCATGCGCACCGACGCGCCGTTGAGCGAGATGTGCATCGCCACGTTGCGCTTGCCCTTGAGGGCCAGACGCGCCTCGGGGCCGGCCTTGCCGCCCGACGCGGCCGGCGCGGCTGCCTTCTTCTTGGGGGCGGGCGCCTCGTCCTCGTCTTCGTCACCGTCCGCGTCGTCCTCGTCCTCGTCGCCGCCACCGCCACCACCACCGCCGGCGTCCTGGTAACCCTTCTTGCGCGTCTCGCGCTCGAGCTTGTCGATCTCCTTCTTGGCCGCGTCGGCCGAGCCCAGATCCTTCACCTGGGTCTGACCCGTGGTGCCGATCTTGCCGTAGTTGACGTACATGGTCCCGCCCTCGACGCGGGCCCGCCAGAACTTGCTCGAGCTGCCTTCCTCGAACTCGAGACTGACTTGCCATTCGCTCATGTGGTCTCGCTTCCCGCCGGCGATCCGCCGGACTGCTTGGCCAGTCGATCCAGCCGTTCCATGAACGCGCGCCCGCGCTCACGGTCGGTCATCATCAGGTAGGCGGCCATGCCGCGTAGCTCGTCGAGCGACTCGCCCCGCCCCGGTCGCCCCAGCTCGCGGTTCTTCACTGCCGCCCGCAGTCGCCGCTGCACATCGCGCGGCACCCGCGCTGGGGGACGGCCCTCGGCCTCGTTCACCACCAGGCCGGTCACCTTCTGCCGGCCACCGGCGCGCATCACGCGGGTCTTGGTGCGCTTGACGGTGAAGCCTTCCTCGCCGACCACCATCTCGACCGCGCGCAGGAGCTTGCCGATCGCGTTGCTACGGTCGGCCTCGCGCGCCGCCTGGCCGTGCCACGAGAACGTCATGTCATCGGCGTAGCGGGTGTAGCGGCAGCCGAGCTTTCTGGCCAGGCCGGTGAGCCGGCAGTCGAGGCGCAGGCACAGGGCATTGGTGATCGACGGGCTGGTGGGCGCGCCCTGCGGCAGCGCCCTGGGCCCGGTGGCCACGAAGCAGGTCTTGCCGCGCAGCACCAGCTCCTCGCGCGGGCTCTCGGTGGCCAGGAGCGCCATCAGGATCGCGACCTGCTCGCCGAGGCCGGCCTTGCGCAGGAGGCCCTTCACGCGCCGGTACGTCACCGTCGGGTAGAAACCCTCGATGTCGAGCTTCACGACGATCTTGGCGCCGGCATGCACACGCGCGTTGGTCGCGATCGATCGACCGGGCAGGAAGCCGTGGGCGGCGCCGTGCACCGGCAGGTGCTCGGTGACCTCGCGCGCGATCCAGCGCTGCGCCGCCTTGAGCTCGGGCTTGGGCGCGCTGATCGGGCGCAGCCCTCCGTCGCGCTTGGGCACGGTCCAGCGGTGGTAGTGAGTGCCGGTGTCGACGTCGCGATGGTAGGTGAGCCAGCGCAGGCGCGGGATCGTGAGTCCGAGCGCCTTGGCCAGCGCCGCGGCGTCGCCGACCGCGGGCAGCGCGTGGTCGGCCCGCTTCTTGTCGGCGTCCTTGGCGTCGTGCTTGTCGACGTCGGCGGTGTCGTGCCACCACACGCCGGGGCCGAGGTGGACGATGTGCGCCGCCTTGTACGCCGTCCACGCCACCCGGAACAGCTCGCGGCGCACCCGCCGCTCTTCCTCGCGACGCGCTTTGTACGCCTTCTTCTCGGCGTCGGTCATCGAGCCCGCGCCCGGATCGGCGAGGCCCAGCCGCAGTAGCTCGCTGTCGACCCAGGGGCGGATGCCGCCCTTGGCCTCGACGTCGGCCCACGGCACCGCGGGCATCTTGGCCGGCGCGGTCACGCGGCCCTCTGGTGCGGAACGTACAAACTCAGGAGGAGGAGTCGCTCGCTACATCCCTCACGGGACACGGTAGGCTCACCGGTTTGCCGCCCCGAGGGGCCCCAATTGTTGGGCGCAAACCGTGGTTGCTCGGTTGGTCCAGCTGGGCCCAACAATTGGGGCCCCTCGGGGCGAGCAAACCACGAACAGCCTACCTTGTGGAGAGTGGCTACTGCTTGTGCCGGGACGGCGCGACGCCGCCCTTGCTCCGAAGAGCAGGCTAACGAAAACGACTCCTCCTCCTGAAAAACCAAACGTGCGGTCGCGCCGCCTTCAACATCAGGCGGTCGCATCGATGTATCCCTTCTGGGCCAGCTCGTCCAGCCGTGCGAAGTACGCAACGCGTGCATCGTCGGCGGTGGCGTGGAGCTGCCGTAACATGCGCAGGGGTTCTTCCTGGCCCCAGCGTGACACCACGGCGCGATCGTCCAGTGACAGGCGATAGGTCTCGCTGCCGCGGGCGGTCCGCCGGAACAGGGTGCGGGTCTCGGCCCGGATCAGCCGCTTGCCCTCCTCGGTGCCGCGGGCGGCCTCGAGACGGGTCAGCTCGCGGACGTGGAGCACGCGCAGCGCGATCATGTGCTCGCACGGGCCTTCCTTGATGCCAGCGCGGCGGAAGGCCGGGCACGTGCACGATGCGCCGGCGGTGCGCCCCTCGCGATCGATGGTGAAGGCGGCAAAGAAGCGGCGGTGGGCGCGGCCGTCGTCGACCTGGCCCTCGATGCGCTCGCCCTCGGCGCCCAGATCGTGGACCTTGGCCAGGGTCACGGTGCCGGCGTCGGCGAGCAGGCGGTGGGCGGCGGCCTCGCGCGCGTCGCGGAAGCGCAGGGTCTCGGCCGGCGGCGGCGCCGCCAGCAGCGGCCGCGCGAAGGTGGTGCCGCGGGTCAGATCGACACCGGCGCGCAGCTCGGCGAGATCGCGATCGCCGGCGGCGAGCTGATCGAACGTGGAGACCCCGGCCCAGCCGGCGTCGGTCCAGCCCGACAGCGCGAGCGTGAAGGTCACGTCGCCGAGGTCAACGACGTAGAAGGCGGGCAGCCCGGCGCCGAGCAGGTGGACCTGCACGCGGCGGGCGTGCGGCAAGAGCCGCGACAGCACCAGCAGACGGTTGCGACCCCAGGTGCGGACCACCATCGGGCGGGTGCCGGTGTAGGGGCCGCCGTTCGACGCGAGCACCAGATCCCACGGCTCGAGCACGATGCGGGGCGGCTGGCCCGGCACCAGCTCGTAGCGAAGCGCCCGCGGCGCCTGCTTGGCCTTGCGCAGGCGCAGGGTGAACAGGATGTTGTAGAGGTCGATCGGCGCCAGCTCGAAGCGCTCGGCCGGCAGCCGGGCGGCGGCGTTGATCTGGCCAAAGGCGCGCAACCAGCGCAGCGGCACCCGCCGCACCGTCGAGGTCGGCGCCGGCGAGGCCGCCGGCACCAGCTCCAGCGAGGTCGGCCGGTACGTGCGCATGCGTCCGATCGCGCGCAGGGCGGCAGGTGACAGGTCGACGAACGTCGTGCCTGCCGTGGACGTCGGCGACGTCAGCGCTTCGGCGCCGATGGCGAGCTGGGCGTACGCCGACTCGTCGCGCGACAGGAGCTCGATGCGGAGCCCGGCATCCTCGCCGATGGTGAGCACCGGATCGAGCGGCTCCTCGGTCCGCGCCGCCTCGCTGTAGCGGATCTTCAGGTACTCCTTCTGTGCCTCCCACACCTGCTTGGACACGCCCTTGCCCTTGGCCAGCAGGTAGGCGAGGTAGTCGGCGCGATCGCGGGCCTTGAAGCGGAGGTCGCTGGCCAGGACGTCACCGACGGCGAGCAGCGCCTCGCGCACCACCGCCGGCCGATGCAGCCGGGTGACGATCCGGGCCTCGGCGCGGTTGGCGTCGGTCGAGAGCCGCACGCGCAGGCCGTCGTCGTCGCTCGTCGCCGACGGCGCGTTGAACCCGACCGGTACGTCGATGGTGGACTCGTTACTCATCGTCGTCCTCGTCCTCGTCGTCTCCGTCCTCGTCCTCGTCGTCTCCGTCCCCGTCCTCGTCCTCGTCGTCGTCGTCTCCGTCGTCGTCGTCTCCGTCGTCGTCGTCTCCGTCTCCGTCTCCGTCTCC
>SXJR01000212.1 GCA_005779305.1 Myxococcales bacterium | reverse complement strand
GGAGAGCCGGCCTGGCAGGTGCTGCGCCGGGAGGCCTGGGGCGAGCGGCTGCGCCGCGAGGTGACGCGGGCCGAGGCCCGGCTGGCCGCGGGCACGGCCGAGGTGGCCGAATGGCAGGCCGCGGTGGCGCTGGCCCGCGATCAGGCGAGGGCCGCGCGGGCCGAGCACCGGGTCGTGGAGCGCCACCGCGAGCGGTGGACCGAGGAGGAGCGGAAGCAGCGGGAGCGGCGAGAGGAGTAGCGGAGCGAGGCGTCGTCGCGGGCGGAGGCGAGCGTCAGACCGACTCGGCGGCCTTGAGGATCAGATCGATGAAGTCGCGGCGGATGCGGATGAGGCTGGACGACTTCGCGGCCTCGTCCACGCTGATCGGCTCGAGCGGCCGGGTGACGCGATCGCCGTCGACGTCGTAGGGGTTGATCGTGAGGACCTTGACCTTCTTCTGAGGAGCGGCGGGCGCCGCCTTGCCGGCCTTGGGCTGGGCCACGGCGGGGGCAACGGCGAGGGAGAGGGCGATGAGGGCCAGGGCGAATCGCTTCATGCTCATCCAGACACGGGCGCTTCCGCATGGTTGCAGCCGCCGGTACAATGCCCGCGGATGTCCCGCTGGAGCCTGCTCTTTCTGGCTATCGCACTCGGCGCCGCCTGCACGGCGCCCAAGAGCAAGATCTGCCGGGAGACATGTACGCGCGAGGCCGACTGCCACGAGTCGCGCTCCTCGGACGATTCCACGTTCGACGAGGGCGAGTGCATCGCCGCCTGCGCCGCCCTCGAGCGCGACGCCGAGGCCCGGGTCCTGGTCACCCAGCACGCCGACTGCGTGGGCAAGGCCGAGAACTGCCAGGCCGTCCTCGAGTGCAAGTGAGCTGATTCACGGCCCTGTGACAGGGACGGTGTCAACTTTGACAACTTTGGCGCCCCAGGACCGGCGGCGGGGATCGTGGCGAACACCTCGAGCGTTTGGTCCGTTCCGCGACGTCGGTGGTGACCTCGCCAGCATGGTCACCGACGAGGTTCGCGACGAATTCGCCTCGCTCCAGTCGGTGGACCCGGCGTACGTCGCGGTTGCAGGACCGAGTTCGTCCTCACGTGACGACCGGCCGCAAGGTTGTCAAAGTTGACACCGTCCCCTGTCACAAGCCGCTCGCGACGTCAGTCCTTGCGGGTCTGGGGATCGAGGGCGTCGCGCAGGCCGTCGCCGAGGAAGTTGAGGGCCATGATGGTGAGGCCCATGACCACGCCGGGGCCGATCAGGACCCACGAGTAGACCGAGATCTGCGAGCTGCCCTCGGTCAGGAGCGTGCCCCAGGAGGCCAGCGGCGCCTGCACGCCCAGGCCGAGAAACGAGAGGAAGGCCTCGGTCAGCATCACGCTGGGCAGGCCGGCGGTGGCGGCGACGATGATCACGCCCATCGCGTTGGGCACGATGTGGCGGAACAACACGCGCGCCGGCGCGACCCCGGTGGCGCGGGCAGCCTCGACGAACTCGCGGTGTCGCAAGGACATCACCTGGCCGCGGGTCTGCCGCGCCATGTTGAGCCACGAGATGCTGCCGATCAGGGCGAACAGCGCCACCAGGCTGCGCAGCTCGAACACGCTCATCACCACGATCACGAAGACCACGGTGGGGAAGCCGTAGAGCGCGTCGACGATGCGCATCATCACGTAGTCGACGTTGCCGCCGGCGTAGGCGGCGATCGCGCCCCAGGTGACGCCGATGACCAGCGCGACCGAGGTGGCCACGAACGCGACCAGGATGGCGATGCGGCCGCCGATCATCACTCGCACCAGCATGTCGCGGCCGAGCAGATCGGTGCCGAAGGGATGGTCCAGCGACGGCGGGGTGGCGCCCAGCGCGATGTCGATGGTGGTGGCGTCGAGCCCGAACCAGCCGGCGACGATCGGCCCCAGCCAGCAGAAGGCCAGGATGGAGAGAAAGATCACGCCCATGGCCACGGCGATGCGGTTCTTGCGCAGCCGCCGCCACGCGTCGCGCCAGGGCGAGTGCGGTCGCTCCGCCATCACCGCGCTCCCCGCGTGCGCGGATCGATGACGCCGTAGAGGATGTCGACCACCAGGTTGAGCAGCACCAGAAAGGCGACGTAGAAGACCAGGAGGCCGGTGAGCACCGGGTAGTCGCGATCGCTGACGCTGCCGACGAAATAGAAACCGAGGCCGGGGATCTGGAAGATCTTCTCGACCACGAACGAGCCCGAGATCAGCGCCGCCGTCGCCGGGCCGAGGTAGGTGATGACCGGGATGATGCCGAGCCGGAGCGCGTGTTTCCAAACCACCACCCGCTCGGTCAGGCCCTTGGCGCGGGCGGTGCGCACGTAGTCCTGGCTCAGGGTGTCGAGCACGCCGGCGCGGGCCAGGCGGGCGACGGTGCCGGCGTAGATCATGCCCAGCACCAGCGCGGGCAGGACGTAGCCACTGAAGTCCTCGGCCCGCGCCGGCGGGAACCAGCCCAGCCCGAGCGAGAACCAGCGGATGAACATGGGCCCCAGCACCAGCGACGGGATCGAGATGCCGAGCAACGCGATCACCATGAGCGTGTAGTCGACCCAGGTGTTGCGGCGCGCGGCCGCGGTCACGCCAAGCGCGGTCCCGAAGATGGCGGCGAAGACCATGGCCATGAGGCCCAGGCGCAGGCTCTTGGGCCCGTGCTCTGCGATCATCTCCTTGACCGACTTCTGCCGCTTCATCGAGTGGCCGAAGTCGAGGGTCGCCACCCGCTCCATGTGGGTCACGTACTGCTTCCACAGCGGATCGTTGAGGTGGTAGCGCTCCTCGATGTTGCGTTGCACCGCCTCGGGCACGGCCCGATCGGAGTCGAAGGGCCCGCCCTTGGCGGCGTGCAACAGGAAGAACGACACCGTCGCGACGACGAAGAGCACGAACACGCCGCCGATCAACCGGCCGAGGATGAGCCGCAGCACTACTTCTTACGCTTCCAGTCGGGATCGAGCCAGACCCGCCACAGCGGAGGCTGATCGATGAAGTTGATATGGAGGTCGCGGACGTACGGCTTCTGCAGGTGTTTCTGCGTGTAGTTGTAGAGCGGGATCACCGGCGCCTCCTCGATGAAGACGGCCTCGGCCTCGCGCAGCTTGGCCAGCCGCGCCTTGCGATCGGTCATGGTCGCGGCCTCGTCCATGAGCGCCTCGTACTTCGGGTTGCACCAGGCCGGCCGGTTGTTGGGGCTGGAGCAGCGGAAGATGCGCAGGAACTCGCTCTCGGGATCGGCGGCGGTGCCGATCCAGCCCATGCGACCGGTCTGGTACTGCAGCTTGCGGGTGTCGGACAGGTAGACCTTCCACTCCTGCGACTCGAGGCCGACGTCGATGCCGAGCACGTTCTTCCACTGCGCTTGCACGTACTCGGCGACCAGCTTGTGGCCCTCGACGCCGGTGTTGAACTTGTAGAGCACCGACTTCGGAAAGCGCGGGCCCATCTCCTGTCGGGCCAGCTCGAGCTCCTGCTTGGCGCGGACCGGATCGAACTCCAGGCCGGGCGGCGGCACGTAGCAGAGCTTGCCGCGCTCGATGACCATGGCCACGCCCGGCGTGTCGCGGGCGACGCCGCACGCGGCCAGATCCTCCTCCAGGAGATCGGCGATGGGCGTGCCCGGCGTGTACGAGGCCACGCCGATCTCGCCGCCGTGGAGGACCCTGGGGATGAGCGAGCGATCGAGGGAGAAAGCCAGCGCGCGGCGGAGGTGGACGTTGTCGAACTGCTTGGTGTTGACGATGATGAAGTACACGCCCAGGTAGGGCGCGACGGTGAAGTCGGCGTAGGGCCGCCCGCCGCGCTTGTCGCCCGACAGGACCGGCAGGTACGAGGTCGGCACGTTGGAGCCGCGGATCGCGTCGCAGTCGCCGGTGTAGTAGAGGTTGGCGCTCGCCGCCTGATCGTCGATCGAGTAGACGGTCAGGCGATCGAGCTTCACGTCGGCCTGATCCCAGTAGGTCGGCGAGCGGACCATCTCGATGTAGTCGCGCTCGGCGGCGGCGACCAGGTGGAGCGGCCCCGACGTCACGATCCGGCCCGGCTCGGCCCAGCGTCGCGGGCTGCGCGACACCGCTTCGCGCGGCGTCGGGCGCAGCACGCGCGACGGCGACATCGAGATCATGTAGGGCGTCGGGTCACCGGCCTCGATCACGAAGGTCCGCGCGTCCGGCGCCCTGATCCCCAGCACCTCGGGCAGGCCGAGCAGATCCTTGCCGCGCACGTCGACCTCGGCGCGCACGGCCGCGTTGTCGGCGGCCAGTTCGTCGAGCGTCAGGTCGACGCCCGGCTGCTGCTGCTTCGGCACCCGCCGCACCCGGAACGCGACGTCGCCGGTCGGCTGGCCGTCGAGCTCGGCGGCCGGCACCCAGCCGAACACGCCATCGCCTCGGTTCCAGTGCACGTAGGCCCAGGTCTCGGCGCCGGGGCTGGGCGCGCTCGCCGGTCGGCCCGAGAGCTCGATGAGGACGACCTGGGTGCCGCGTGGCACCGTCGCGTACGCCGCCGCCGGAGCCGCGCCCAGATCGCGCAGGGCCAGGGGCCGGCTGGCCGTGCGCAGGTTGGTGTCGGGCAGGCGGTCCTTGGCGGTCTTGTGATCAGCCACCGACACGCCGGCCCAGCCGGTGATCTCGACGATGGTGCCGGCCGGCAGGCCACCGGCCTCGGCGAGCAGGACCTTGTTGCGGCCTTCGATGAAGAGGTCGTACCCCTTGATCCAGTCGAGGCCATCGGCCGACGGCGACGCGGTCAGCGGGTGGAGCATGCGCGCCGCGTGGTACGCGATGTCGTGGGCCGTGAGCGACCGGCCGTTGGACCACCGCGCCTTGTCGTGCAGGTGGAACGTCACCCGCCGCAGATCAGGCGCGACGTCCCACGACGTCGCCAGGCTGGCCTCGGGCAGGCCGTCGTTGCCGTATCGGGTCAGCCCGTCGAAGAGGGCGTGGGCCAGCGGCGTCGCCGTCGTGCTCGAGATCTGCGCCGGATCGAGCCCCTCGGGCTGACCGTTGTTGCAGTAGCGCAGGTGTTTCGGATCCCGGACCGCGGGCACCCGCCCGAAGTACTCGCCATCGGGCAGGCTGCACCCGGCGAGCGCGAGCGCGGTCGCGGTCGCGGCGATCGGCATCCCCGGGTGACGCATCGGCCCTACGATAACCGAGCCGGGGCGCACGTCATGCCCGCCCCGTGTATATATGGGCGGTGACCGTCACCGACGAGCACCGCTGTCCCCGCTGCGGCAGCTACGCCGTGCGCAAGCACGAGACCAAGTTCGCCGCCGTCACCGTCGTCGAGCTTGCCTGCGAGAACTGCCGGCACGAGGAGGAGCGTCGCTCCGACGCCGCCGACCACGCCGCCTGGGTCGAGCGCTGGCGCGGCCGCCTGCGGGTGCCCATTTACGACTACGACGACGATCTGGTCGACGTGGACTGATAACGTGGCCCTGCCATGACCCGCCGGCCGCCGCGTAGCCCGCCCACCGGCGCGCCGCCCGCTGCGCGCCCGACCCGCGCGGCCGGTGGCACCGTCGCTCCGCCCGCCGACGCGGTGCGGCTCACCGCCGTGCAAGGCCCGGACGCCGGCGCGTCGTGGAGCGTGGCCACCCGGGCGGCCGTCGGCACCCACGAGCGCAGCGACGTGCGCCTGACCGACGACACCGTCTCGCGCTTCCACTGCGAGCTGACCGTCGAGGAACGCGGGGTGCGCATCCGCGATCTCGAGAGCCGCAACGGCACCGTGGTCGACGGCACCCGCGTGCTCGACGGGTTCCTGCGCGACGGCAGCATGCTGGTGCTCGGCGCCACCTGGTTGCAGGTCGAGCTGGGCGCGCTGCGGCTCACGGGCCTCCAACTCGGCGACGCGCCGACCCGGTTCGGCAACCTGGTCGGCGAGTCGCCCGCCATGCGGGCGGCCTTCGCGGCGATGGAGCGGGCCGCGATCAGCGACGCCACCGTCTTGCTCGAGGGCGAGACCGGGACCGGCAAGGAAGAGGCCGCCGCGGCGATCCATCAGGCCAGCCGCCGCGCCGACGGGCCGTTCGTGGTGGTCGACTGCGGCGCGATGCCGCGCGAACTCCTGCTCAGTGAGCTCTTCGGTCACGAGAAGGGCGCCTTCACCGGCGCCGCCGACCGCCGCATCGGCGCCTTCGAGGAGGCCTCGGGCGGCACCATCGTCCTCGACGAGATCGGCGAGCTGCCGCTCGATCTCCAGCCCCAGCTCCTGCGCGTCCTCGAGCGCCGCGAGATCCGCCGCCTGGGCAGCAACCGTTACGTCGCCGTCGACGTGCGCGTGCTCGCCGCGACCAATCGCGATCTCCGCACCGAGGTCAACGAGGAGCGCTTCCGCGCCGATCTCTACTACCGCCTCGCGGTCGTGACGGTGCGGCTGCCGCCCCTGCGCGAGCGTCCCGGTGATCTCGCCGCCCTGGCCCGCACCGTGCTCGCCGGGCTGGGCGCCGACGCCGCGACCATCGACCGCCTGTGCACGCCCGAGCTGGTCGACACGCTGCGCCGCGGACCGTGGCCCGGCAACGTGCGTGAGCTGCGCACCTACCTCGAGCGCTGCCTGGTGTTCGATCGCGCGCTGCCGCTGGGCGGCGTCGGACCCGGACGCACGTCGACGCAGGCCGGTGACCCGGCCCGCGTCGACATCGACCGCCCCTACGCCGCCGCGCGCCAGGATGCGCTCGATGCCTTCGAGCGCGCCTACGTCCGTGCCCTCCTGGCCCGCCACGACCAGAACGTCCCCCGCGCCGCCGTTGCCGCCGGTCTCGGCCGGGTCCAGATGTGGCGACTGGCCAAGAAGCACGGCTAGAGTCGCCGGCTCACTGCACGTGCGCGATCGTGCGCGCTCAATTCTTGGTTCCCTTGCCTCCGTTGCCTGCACAGTTCTTCGCGTTGCCATCCGTGCTCGTGGTGTACGTGCACGTGAACGGGAGCTCCGCGGGAAGCTCGGGGATCTTGGCTTCGATGCGCGAGTCACAGAGTACTTCGTCATCGAAGAGGTTAGTGTAGTTGGTTTCCCACTCCATCTCGGCGCGGAAGTTGGTGATGTCGTACTTGTACGCGACCGCCTTCTGCGGGCAGGCATTGGTCAGCGTAAGCGACGGCGGACCCTGGATCTGGTTCTGAACGTCGAGGGTCGTGTCACCGGCCTTCCAGGTCGAACTCTCTTTATCCGAGCGACGGTAGTTGTGGGAGAACGCCGCCTTGCCGTTCCACGTGGTCTGGTTCGCGAAGTTCGCGCCGCCCGTCACGTCGACGCCATCAACCTTGAGACCGGCCTTGCCGGCGCCGCTCGCCTTGAGGTTCGCGTTCGCCGCCGAGCCCTGCGTCGTGTTCGCGGCGTAGTCCACACCGACGCTTCCGGTTGTCTCCGAGCTCGACTCCTTGCTGCCCTCGGAGTGGACGGCGTAGAGGATCTCCTGCTTGTGGTCGAATGTGACCGGCGACTTGTTCGCGGCGTTGCAGTCGGCCGCGTTCTTGTCCATCGTCAGGCTCGTCGCGACGAGCGCGTTCGCGCGCACCGAGCAGCCCGAGCTGAACGTGTCGAGGTCCGGGTTCTTCGTCTTGGCGTGGATGTTCACGGCGAGCGAGCCGTCGCCGAAGCTGCCGGGGGTCATCGTTGCGCTCCAGGTCTCGCCCTGGGCGCAGCCCTCCGAACGGCAGACGGCGACGTTGTCGTAGCGGCGCCATCGGTTCGTGAGCGTGTCGACGGCGTTGCCGCTGTCGGACTTCCAGGTGCCGTCCGAGGTGCTCACAGTCACGGACTTCGAGGTCGAGACCTCCGCATCGCCTTGCTTGCCAACGGTAACGGCGAGATCGCAGGTCACCTTGCAGGTCGAGCCGCACTCGCCGCCGCCCCCCATCGCGGCGATTCCGTTCGCGACGGGGATGTAGTTCATATCGCCCGATGGAGCACTGCTGCTCTCGCCGGGCGTAGGCGTCGGCGGACCGGGCGGTGTCGTCGGCGGTTCCGTCGGCGGTTCCGTCGGCGGCGTCGGTTCGGTGTCGTCGTTCGGGCAAGCGGTCACTGCGTACAGTGCCGGCGCGAGCTCCTGCGGTAGGTCGCAGCCGTCGATCGGTGCGGCCACGCGCGTCGGGACGAGCTTGAAGCGCGTCGGATCGAGACCGGCGTGCATGAGATCGTACTTGTTGTCGGCGGGCTGGAGCGAGCTCTGGACGCCGACGCGTGCACGGATCTCTGCGAGCGCGACCGGGTCACTCTGCTTCTCGAGAGGCAGCGCGGAGATCTCCGCCTTGTAGCGCGCGAGCGTCTTCTCGTTGAGCACGCGAATGAGCGTGGTCTTCGTGATGAAGCCGGGATCGTCGGGATATCTATCCTGGATCGCGTAGACCTTCTGCCACAGCACGCCGCCGCGTGCGACGAGCTGTGCCTCGCTACACGTGAGGCTCGCGCCGTGCTCGACGAGCCACGTGTACTGATCCGGTAGCTCGGCCTTCAGCGCGTATGGCTGCGGCTCGGTTGGACTCGGCTCGAGGGTGGAGTCGTCGTCGACGCACCCGGCAAGCAACGTGGACGCGAGCAGCGAGAGGAGCTGGCCGTGGCGCAGGACGACGGTGCTCTTGGTGTTCAACATGACTGTCACTCCTTGATGGCTGGTTGGCAGAATCACGTCGAGCCAAGGAGCAACGCCTGGGCCAACCAGCGGCCCATCCGAACCGAGCGATCACGTTGCGATCGAGGGGAGTGGACGGTTTCGCCGGCCGCAACCAGCCGACCTGGTTTCGTCGCGCGAAACCTGGTCGGTACCAACGCCGACGCTGGCCGGGCGCCGTGATCGCGATCAGATGCCCGCCGCGAGGCGGGCGGCGACGGCTTCGAGCACGGGGAGATCCTCGGGCATCAGCATCGCCGGACTCGCGTCGGCTCCCGCCAGCGACGCGACCAGATGCTGGTGGCGGGCAGCGGCCTCGTCTCGCCGGCCCTCGGCGAGGAGGAGCCGGATCTCGAGCAGGTGGGCGGTGCGTCGAGGTGAACGGCGGAGCTCGATGTGCAGCGCCGCCTCGACCTGCCGGCGCGCCTCGGCGACGCGCCCGGCACGGAGCAAGGCCTCACCTGCGTTGATCCGCGCGCCGTACTCGAAGGCGAGGATGCCGAGCTGGCGGCCGATCTGCGTGCAGCGCTCGGCGTCTTCCAGCAGGGCGTCCAGCTCGCCGGTTGCGATCCAGACGTGGCGGCGATTGTTGAGCGCCGCGGCGAGATGGAGACGATCGTGGTGGCGCTCGCACTCGGCGACAAGCGCGGCGAAGGTGGCGCGGGCCAGGTCGACGCCGCCCGGGCCCGCGACCTCGAGGGGGCCGAGCATGAGGCGGGCGATCACGCGTTGCTCGTAGCCTTCATCGCCACATGACGAGGCCAGCTCGATCGCCTGGCTGATCAACCGCGCGGCGGCGGCCGTGTCGCCGCGACGCCACCAGGTCCGGCCTTCGCCGAGCAGCAGGCGAGCGCGGAGCAGCGACGACCGACGCTCACCGGGCATGGCGGCGGCCCGTTCGACCTCGCGGGCCGAAAGCTCGAGCTCGTCGATCCAGTCGTGAACGGTCGCGGCATCGAGCAGCGCTCCGACGACCGCGTCGCGATCTCCGAGCAGCTCGGCGATCTCCACCGCCGCGCGAAGATCGACGAGCGCATCGTCGTGGCGGCCGAGGCGGAACCGCGCGCTGGCTCGGTCGCGCAGGGCGGCGAGCCGCGCTGGCAACGCGGCCGGCTGCTTGTCCAGGAGCTCGAGCACCGTGGTCGTGCGCCGGTCGGCCTCGACGTACCCGTGGCGGGCCATGGCACGGGCCGCGAGGGTGCCGGCGAGCGTCAGCGCGTGCGCGAGCTCCCCTGCGCCCAGCGCGTGGTGGAGTCGTCGGGCCATCGTCGCCTCGTCCCCGTGGTCGGCGTTGCCGGCCAGGGCGGCCCGGTGGATCCGCACGGCCTCGTCGTCGGCCGTGGTGCGCTCCACCGCCTCGGCGACCAGCGCATGGCGGAACACGAGCTCGTCGCCCTCACGACGAAGCAGCCCGCGCCGGCGCAGCTGGCCGATCGCCGCGCGCGGATCGAGCTTCAGGTCGCGAGCGTGCTCGCCGAGCCTGCCGACCACGGCGATCACGTCGTCCACGGTCGCGGTCGGGCCGAGCAGCGCCGCCAGCCGAGCGTAGGCCGCCAGGCTCGGGCCCATGCCGGCGAGCTCGCGTTCGACCATCGACTCGATCCCGGGCAGCGTTCCCAGTTCGCCGAGCGCCTCGCTGGCGAGATACCACGCGTCGCCTCGTCCGTGCCGCCGCACCGCACCGCACCGTCGCAGCTCGCTGACCATCTCGCCGAGCAGCAGCGGGCTGCCGTGAGCGAGCGCCACCAGCTCGTCGAGCACCGCGGCCGGGACCTCGGTCACCGGCCACAGGAGAGTGCGCGCCATCTCGGCGGCCGCCGCCGCGGCGAGCGGGCCGAGCCGCATCCGTTCGTGGCGTTCGGCCCGCTCTCCCCAGCGGGGTCGCTGGCTGTCGAGGTCGGGGCGCGCCAGCACCGCGACCCAGATCGGCAGCTCGCCGGCCGTGGTGACGTACTCGCAGACGTCGAGCGCGGCGTCGTCGGCGGCGTGGGCATCGTCGAGGATGACGCACAGCGGCCGCCGGTGGGCGCGGACCCGCAAGGCCTCTCCGGTGGCACGCACCAGCGCCGCCCGGATCGCGCCGGGGGCAGCCGCGATTGCTCCGCCGGGCTCATCGAGCGTGGCGGCGACACCGGGCCAGGTCTCGGCGGCGATGGTCTCGCCCACGTGCTCGGCCAGCCGTTGGCGGGAGATCGTCGAGGTACCGAGTGCGGCGCACAGCAGCGCTCGCACGGTTGCATCGTGAGCCGCCTCGGCCACGGCGTCGATGCTCACCACCTCCGCCACGGCCTCGTCGGCGATCATCCTCGACAGCTCGGCGGCCAGGCGCGACTTGCCCAGGCCGGCGTCGGCGATGACCGTGACCAGGGCGGGTACGCCGTGGCGCACGGCAGCCCGGGCGCTGTCCAGGAGGACCGCGAGCTGTCGATCGCGACCATGGAACGACCGCGGGCCGGTCGGCGCTGCGTCGATGGGTGGTGCGGCGGCCTGGATGGTTCGCGATGGCCTCGTCGCGTGGTCGGGGCGGGACAGGGGGGGGCGTTCTTCGGGGCGCTTGGACAGGAGCCGGCTGACGAGCTCGCGGAGGTGTGGAGGCGCGGCGCCCGGGTGGCGTTCGATCCACGGACGATGGAGCCGGTGGCCGGCGCGGATCTCCTCGACCGATCCGAAGAAGGGTACACGCCCCGTGACCAGCTCGTGGACGATGACGCCGAGCGCGTAGAGATCACTGCGCGGGTCGGCGACGCTGTCCCGATCGAACAGCTCGGGCGCCATGTACTCGACCGAGCCGATCGCGGGCCCATCGCGCCTCGTCCCGATCGGCAGGGCGGCGCCGAGATCGATCAGCACGAGCTCGCCATTGGCACGAAACCGCACGTGCTCTGGCTTGAGATCGCCGTGGATGTAGCCAGCGCGGTGGATCGCCGCGACGATGGCGAGCAGGCGGCTCGCGAGCTCGCCGATCTCGTCGTTCGACATCGAGCCGCCGAGCATCCGGGTCGCCAGCGCGTCATCGCCGACATCCTCGATCGCCAGCAGCGCCCGGCCATCGGGAGTGCAGGCTCGAGCCTGCAGGGAAGGAACCGAGGGTGGCCCGATCGCCGCCAGGGCGGCCGCCTCGGCGTCGAGCACGGCCTCACAGCCGGCATGCGCGACCTTCAGGATCGTCGTGCCGTGGGCGCCTCGGGCTCGGAGGACGTCGCCGAAGCCGCCGGATCCGAGTGCCGTGACGCCGACATACCCGTCGACGGCCGGTGCCTCGGCGCGGCCATGCACCCCGCCCGCGGCGCCGCCGATTCGTGCGCCGCAATCGAGGCAGCGCGGTGAACGCCGGCGGAGATGAGGACACGGATCCAACGTCACCAGGTTACCCACATCGCAGCGCCTGCGATCAACCGTCGATCGCGACGCTCTCGCCACTCACCTCGACGGTGTGGTGTACGCTGGCAGCAGCAGGGGGATCCATGACCCTTCGTGCGTGCTTGGTTCAGCTCTCCGCGATGATCCTGTTCGGCGCCTGCATGGCGCCCGACCCCGAGCTCGGCTCGAACACGCAGCCGCTCGAGGGCTGGAACGGCGTGGACTGGAACGGCGTGGACTGGAACGGCGTGGACTGGAACGGCGTGGACTGGAACGGCGTGGACTGGAACGGCGTGGACTGGAACGGCGTGGACTGGAACGGCGTG
>SXJR01000211.1 GCA_005779305.1 Myxococcales bacterium | reverse complement strand
GCCTGCGGATCGCCGCCCTGTCCGCCCGCCGCGGCCGGGTCCGGCGCCGGCGCCGACGCGAACGCGGATAGCCGCGCCTTCACCTCGTCGAGCCGGGCTCGCAGATCGAGCTGCTTGCCACCCAGCGCCACCGGCTCCATCCACTGCGGAATGTCGGCCGGGATCTTGGACGGCTGCTCGCCCAGCGTGAGCTCGGCCCGCGCCTCCTCGATCGCCGCGGTGTGGCCGGTCAGCTCGACGTGATCCTGGGCCACGCCGCGCAGCACTGTCACCGGATCGAGCAGCTGCTCGCGCGCCCGTTTGAGCGCCTCGAGCGCGCCCTCGACGCGGCGGTACGACAGCTCGGCGCGCAACTCGGTGAGGTTGCGGCGGGCGTCGGTCATCTCCTTGCGCGCGTCCTGGACGTAGAGATCGAGGTTCTGGAGCTGCACCAGCCGGCTCTTCTCCTGGTCGCTGCGCTGCGCCTCGGCCTTGCCGCCGATCGCCGTGATCTCGTCGCCCGCCAGATCGGCGATGACGCCGGCCTCGGCGGCCAGCGTGCGCTGGCGCGTCGCGGAGCCGTCGAAGCTGTCCTTGTCCGCCAGCGGGTCGGCGCCGGCGCCGCGTGCGTCCTGGGCCTGCCACAGGCCGCGCACCTGATCGCGCAGCTCGCGCTCGCCGGCGATGAGCTCGTCGAGCCGATGCTCGAGACCACCCGCGCCCCGGTTGGCCTCATCGACGAGCGCGAGGATGCGGGCCTCGACCCGCTCCAGGTTGGCGCGAGCGTCGGGATCGTCCTTCTGCAGGCGCACCGCGTCGGTGAACCAGGCCGAGGCCTGGCGGTACTGCTCGATGGCACGGTCGACGTCGCGATCCTCGCCGGTCACCGCCAGCTCGGCCTGGCGGGCGTAGGTCGCGCCCAGGTTGAAGGCAGCGCGGTAGCGCAGGGCCCCGTCGTAGCCGGCGGCGCTGCGCGCGTCGAGGAACGCCGTCGACGCCTCGTCGAGCTTGCCGGCGTTGAACGCGGCGACGCCCTGGTTGTAGCGAACCCGGCCCTCGAGTGGTGGGCCCTCGAAGCAGCCCGAGCTCGACAGCGCGACCGAGGTGACCACCGCCAGGAGGAAGACGAACCGCACGCGGGTCATGGGTCCCTCCCGGCGTAGGCGCCGACGCCGAGCGCCACCAGGAGCGCCACCAGCGCCAGCGCCACCAGCCAGCCGTACTTCTCGGCTGGCACCACGCGCAGCGACTGATCGGCCTCGGCGCGCAGGATGGGGGTGATGTTTTCGCGCACGATCGACTCCAGATCGAGCGCCGAGGTGCCGGCCGGCACGTAGGCGCCGCCGGTCTCGAGCGCCATCTTGCGCAGGGTCTCGCCGTCGAGCCGCGACATCACCGGCTGGTCGTCGTGTCGCATCTCGGTGCGAGCGCCGGTCCGCGGATCGGTGATGACGATGGGCGAACCTTCCTCGGAGCCAAGGCCGACGGCGACCACGCGCACGCCAGCCAGCTTGGCCTGGCGGGCGGCGCCCAGCGGATCGCTCTCGTGATCTTCGCCGTCGGTGATGAGCACGATCAGCTTGGCGCCCGGCCCGGTCGGGAAGGTCTTGAGCGCGACACGGATGGCGTCGCCGATGCGGGTGCCGCCTCGCGACACGCTGCGGGTGTCGACGCCGCGCAGGGCCAGGTTGAAGAAGGCCTGATCGGGCGTGAGCGGGCACAACGTGACCGCACGACCGGCGAACGCGACCAGGCCAACCCGCTGACCGTCGAGCTGCTTGACCATGCGCTCGATCTCGGCGCGGGCGCGGACCAGGCGGTTGGGCGCCACGTCCTCGGCCAGCATGCTCTTGGACACATCGAGCACGACCACCACGTCGGCGGCGACCTTGGAGCTGAGCACGGTCTCACCGCCGGCCACCGAGCGCGGGCGCATGAGCGCCAGGACGCAGGCGAACAGGGCCAGCGTCACCAGCGCCAGCCGGGCCACGGTGCGCTCGACCGACGGACGCGTCACCAGCCGGCGCTGCATCACCGGCGACAGGAAGCGGGCGAGCGCGTCGCGACCGTTCCACTCGAGCGCGGCCAGGAGCGCGATCAGCGCCAGCACCGCCCACAGCCAGTGGACCCGGCCGCGATGGACCCAGTCCCAGTCGGGGAGGATCGACCAGATGTTCACGGCAACCTCCGCAGCACGGTGCCGCGCAGGAGCAACGCCAGCGCCACCGCGATCATCGCGGTCACCACGAAGCGACCGTAGTAGAGGTCGTACTCGAGGAACTTCACCTCGGTGATCTCGGTGCGCTCGAGCCGATCGATCTCCTGGTAGACGCGGCGCAGGCCGGCGGCGTCGGTGGCACGGAAGTACCTGCCGCCGGCGGTCTCGGCGATGGCGCGCATGGTCTCCTCGTCGATCTCGACCCGGGTCGAGACCAGGCGCTCGCCGCCGGTGAACGGATCGGGCACCCGGATGGGTGCCATGCCGTTGGTGCCGGCGCCGACGGTGTAGACCCGCACGCCGGCGTCCTTGGCCAGCTCGGCCGCGGCCATGGGCGCGATCTCGCCGGCGTTGGAGACGCCGTCGGTGAGGACGATGGCAACCTTGCTGCGCATCGGCGCGTCGCGCAGGCGCTCGACGGCCAGGGCCAGGCCCTCGCCGACCGCGGTTCCGTCTTCCGACTCCTCGGTGACCAGCTCGAGGGCACGGGCCGCGGTCACCAGGTTGCCGTGATCCAGGGTGAGCGGGCTGCGGGTGTCGGCGTAGCGGGCGAACGAGACCAGGCCGATGGCGTCGTCGGCCCGCCCACGCAGGCCGCCGCCGCCGAGCACGAACTGTTCGAACACGCGCTTGACCGCGTCGAGCCGGGTCAGCTCGCGATCGCGCTCGGACAGATCGAGCGCGCGCATCGAGCCCGAGATGTCGACCACCATGGCGATGGCGATGCCCTCGGTGCGGATGCGGCTGTCGCGCTTGCCGCGGCGCGGGCCCGACAGCGCGATCACCAGCGCGATCACGGCGATGGCGATGAACAGCTCGGGGATCCAGGCCAGGCGAGTGCGCCAGGTACGCTCGGCCGGCAGCGCCGACAGCGCCGAGAACACCACCCGACCGGCGGCGCGATGAGCGAACCACACCGCCGGGATCACCAGCAGCGCGGCCAGCAGGTACCACGGGTGCAGGAGCTGGACGCCGAAGACGGTCATCAGGCCGCCTCCTGGTCGCCGGACGCGTGGGCGCGCATCCTCGTGTCCTCGACGAACGCGCGCGCCGCCTTGAGCGTCGCCATCGACTCGTCGGCGTCGGGACGATAGCCGGCGAACTTCACCCGGTCGCAGCGCTCGAGGAACGCGGTCAGGAGCTCGCGGTGGTCGGCGGCCAGCCCGGCGGCGCGCCGCGCCACCTGCAGGAACTCCTCGGTGGTGAGCTCGGGCGCGCGCACGCCGTAGCGGCCCTCGAGGTAGCGGCGCACGATCGCCGAGAGCTCGACGAACCAGCCGTCGGCGGCGGACGCATCGGGCGCGCCGCGGGCGGCGAGCTGCTCGAGGCGGCGCACCGCCTCGTCGTAGGCGGTGACCTTGGCCTGGTGCACCGCGCGCCGGCGCAGCGCCATCACGCCGACCACCAGCAGCGCGAGGAGCCCGATCGTCAACGGCCCGCCGATCAAGAAGAGCGGCAAGTAGTTGACGGTGTGGCGCGGCGGCAGGTTGGCGCGGGCGGGGGCCAGCTCCTCCGCGGCGCGGGCCGGGTCGACCGGCGCGATCGTGAGCGGGAGCTCCTCGGTGAGGATCTCCTCGTCGCCGATCAGGATGCGCAGCGGCGGCACCCGGAAGCGACCGCTGCCGGGCGCGGCCAGGGTGTAGGTCTGCTCCTCGACCACGGTGCCGTCGTCGCGGCGAACCGTCGACGGCGTCCAGCCGCTGATGGTGAAGCGGCCCAGCGCCTCGTGCTCGAACGGCGCCTTCACGCCGGTGGTGCCGGGCTTCTGCTCGATGGTGAGGCGGACGTAGATCGGATCGCCGAGCCGAGGCGCCGCCGGCCACGCCGCGACCGTCGCCTTGACCGGGCCGTGCTCGAGCACCTTGGTCACCGCCTCGGGGGGCGGCTCGAGCCGGCGCTGCGCCGACGGACGATCGTCGCCACCGCCGCAAGCGACCAGCACCAGCGCCAGCGCGCACAGCGCGATCGCGGCCATGAGTGCCTGCTGCACCCGCGTCATCGGCGCAGCCTCCGCTGACGCTCGCGGAAGAAACGAAGCAGCGGATCGACGACCGCGCCCTGGGCGTCGATGCGCATGAGATCGACGCCGCTGGCCCGCAGCGACTCCGAGAGCTTGACCAGGCGTGCTTCGGCGTCGCGCGCCGCCCGCTCGCGGTACGCCGCCGAGCGGGTGTCGACCAGGCGGGTGCGGCCGGTCTCGGCGTCCTCGAGCGTCACCAGGCCGGCCGGCACCAGCGCCAGCTCGCGCGGATCGGTCACCAGCGAGGCCACCACGTCGTGCTTGCGGTTGGCGTGGCGCAGCACCTCGAGGTAGCCCTCGTCGAGGAAGTCGCTGACCAGGAAGACGACCGCCCGCCGTGGCAGCACCCGCCGGCACAGCTCGAGGGCGGCGGCGATGCTGGTGGAGCGGCGGGTCTCGCGGTGCGAGACCTCGTCGAGCTTCTTGAACCACGCCCACAGCCGGCGCGGGATCTCGGCCGGGTTCCAGCTCGCGCGCGCCCGCGGCGGCTCGTGGCCGCGGGCGAAGACCTCGCGGATGATGCGCAGCGCGTGTTTGTCGCCCTTGCGCGGCGGAATGTACGTATCGGCGCCGCCGTGGAAGAGCAGGAGGCCGACCTTGTCGCCGTTGTCGACGGCGGAGAGGGCGAGCAGCGCGCACAGCTCGACCGCGGCCTCGAGCTTGCTGCGCCGGCCCGAGCCGAAGTCTTGCGACTGACTGATGTCGCAGAGGAGCATCACGGTCAGTTCGCGCTCCTCGACGTAGCGCTTGACGAAGGGCTCGCCGGTGCGGGCGGTGACGTTCCAGTCGATCGAGCGTACGTCGTCGCCGGGCACGTACGGACGCACCTCGTCGAACTCCATGCCGCGACCCTTGAAGACCGACAGGTACGCGCCGGCCATGACGTTGGCGACCTGACGTCCGGTCACGAACTGGATGCGCTTGACCTCGCGCGCGAGCTCGGCAGGTAACACGGTGGGATTCCTGATCAGGGAACCGGGACGTTCTCGAGCACCTGCGCGATCAGGTGATCGGAGGTCTTGCCCTGGGCCTCGGCCTCGTAGCTGGGCAGGATGCGATGGCGGAGCACGTCGACGGCGATGCTCTTCACGTCGTGGGGGCTGACGTAGCTGCGTCCGCCCAGCACCGCCGCCGCCTTGGCCACCTTGATGAGGGCGATCGAGCCGCGTACCGACGCGCCGTTGTCGATCAGCGTGGCCAGGTTGGGCAAGCCCGCGCCCTTGGGATCGCGGGTGGCCGCCACCAGGTCGACCGCGTAGCGCTTGACCTTGTCGTCGACGAAGACCTGGCGCGCCACGTCGCGCGCCGCGAGGATCTCGTCGGTGGTCATCATCTTCTCGACCCGCGGCTCGGCGCCGGTCCCGGCCATGCGATCGAGGACCTTCACCTCGTCCTCGCGGCTGGGGTAGCCGACCTTGACCTTGAGCATGAAGCGATCGAGCTGGGCCTCGGGCAGCGGGT
>SXJR01000003.1 GCA_005779305.1 Myxococcales bacterium | reverse complement strand
TCGAACTATTTACGTGGCCCGCCCCAAGCCGGCGAGAACCGGACGGTTTTCGGCACGCTCGAGCGGGCGCCGTCAGTTGTTGAAGCCGCGGACCACGAGGATCCGGTTGCCGCCGCCGTAGGTCGAGAACAGGAAGTCGCCCGACACCGGATCGATGGCGGCGCCCTCGGCGCCGGTGAGGTTGGTGATGAGCTCGCGGCGCGAGGCCAGGACCGGATCACCGGCGACGTCGACCTCGTAGGTCGAGACCTTGCCCGCCGAGTACTCCGACACCAGCACGCCCGGGTTGGCGAACAGCGGCGAGCCCAGCGGTACGTAGACGATACCCTCGGGGCCGCCGGCCAGGGTCAGGCGCATGACCGCGCCGGTGACGTCGTAGGTGCCGGTGGCGTCGGGCACGAGGGTGAGCTCGTACCACTGGCCGCCCGACCACGACACCAGCTTCCAGCTCCCGGCGCCGGGGTGGCCGGCCGGGACGAGCGCCAGCCCGCCGACCGAGCTCGCCACGCTCACCGTCGACAGCGCGACGATCTTGTCGTTGATCGTGCTGCCGGCGCGCTGCATGCCGAGCTCGTTCACCGGATAACGGGCGAGGATGAGCGCGCCGTTGGGCGCGAACACCACGCCGCCGTCGTTGTACTGGCCCTGGCGCGCCAGGGTGGCGGGCCCGACGATGCCGACGATGTGGCCGGCGGAGTCGCGCTGCAGACCGAGGCGGTAGATGGCGCCGTTGACGTTGTTGGCGGCGCCGCCGATGAGCAGCGTGTAGGGATCGGTCGGCGAGACGATGAGGCCGCCGTAGTTGGTGGGCAGCCCGGACGCGGTGCCGAGATCGCGGACGTCGTAGTTGGGATCGAACACCGGGCTGAGCGTGAACGGGCAGTCGCTGTCGGTGGTCGAGTCGCAGCCGGGCGAGCAGCAGCTGTCGCCGGCCGCGCAGCCGGTGCCGGCGTGCAAGCAGGCCACGTCGCAGTTGCCGGGCGTGCCGACCAGGACGTCGGAGGTGCAGGCCAGTGCGTCGGCACACGAGGTCGGGCAGTTGCCGTCGCAGGTCTCGCCGGGATCGACGTTGCCATCGCCGCACCTGGGCGTGGCGTCGATGCTTGGCGCGTCGGCCGTCGACGCATCGGTGTCCGGCGCGTCGGCTGCCGACGCATCGGTGTCCGGCGCGTCGGCTGTCGACGCATCCGTGTCCGCTGCGTCGGCCGTCGGCGCATCGGTGTCCGGCGCGTCCGCCGTCGGCGCATCGGTGTCCGGCGCGTCGAGCGCGACCGAGCCGTCGACCGCCGCGTCGATGAAGGGCACGGCCTCCTCGCCGCAGGCCGCGAGCACGAGGACTCCCAGCGCGAACCCCAGCGCGCGACTCGTCATGGTCCCAGGCTAGCAGCTCTGCCCGGCGAGGAACCAGCAGCTCGTCACCGGCGAGGTCTTGAAGAAGTTGAGCAGCTGTCCTCCCACCTTGGTCACGCCGCTCGCGCTCGGGTGGGTGCCGTCGGCGGCGAGATCGGACTGGCTGTAGGAGAGGCCGTCGGCGCGCGCGGTGGTGCCATTGGCCCAGAGATCGGGTCCCCAGCCGATCCAGGGCGTGGTGGCCAGGGCCAGGTTGCCGGCGCGCGGATCGATCGTGCCGGTCGCTTCCTGGGCGATCTGCGCCGCGACCAGCCACTTGAGCGCGAAGCCGGTCTCGTAGGCGTGCGGCTCGGGGTTGAGCGTGGTCGTGGCGTAGCCGGCGTAGATGCGGTTCGACACGAACACCATCTGGAGGTTGGGATAGCGCTGGCGCGCGATGCGGATGATGTTGGCCATGCCGGTCTCGACCTGGTAGGCGTGCGAGCCCGCGGCGGGCAGCGCCATGGTTGGCCCGGCGTTGGCGCACTTGAGCCAGATCGCCTGCACCTGGCCGGGTCCGAACCCCTGGTTGGTGAGCAGCGTGCCGACGCGGTCCCAGTTGCTGTCGCTGGCGTCGTCCCACGCCGAGCAGGTCTGCGACCCGAGCGCACCGTTGACGATCGCGAGCTCGGTGCGCTCGACGGCGACGTCGGCCAGGGCCTGGCCCGTGAAGGAGTTGGGTGTGCACGGCGGTGCGCCGCCGCCGGCGCACCACTCCTGGGTCGCGTTGGACATGCCGATCGACATGAGGATGTAGCGGCCGCTCGCCGACGGCGCACCGCTCACATCGCGCGGCTGGATGAGCGCGGCGCGGGCCAAACCAGCGGCGAGGTGCGCGGGCGGCATGGTGTTGCCGCCGGGGTAGAGCCCGCCCGGGTAGCCCTTGTAGGTGTCGACGAGCAGCTCGCTCACCGGGATGGTGGGCGTGGTGTAGTCGACGGGCGGCCGCGCGTCGATCGGATCGGCGGCGGCGTCGATCGGATCGGCGGCGGCGTCGGGATCGGGCGTGTCAGCGCTGCCGCCGCACGCGGTGAATCCTCCGGCACCAGCGACGAGCACGACCACGAGCGTGAGCTGCTTCATGACTCCCCCAGTTCAGCCAGCGTACTCCCTCGGACCGGAGCCAGCGCCGATACGTTAAGCCTCATCGCCCCGCCCTGATGCAGGTGCCACCGGCGCAGGACACCGTCGCTCGGCCGGGATCGGGGCAGGTCCGCCGCGGGCAGTGGACGTCGCGACACTGGGTCGTGCGCCAGATCTCGAACGCCGCCAGCTCCGACTTGTTCCAGACGTTGCCGCGGCAGCCGCCGCAGCACGAGCCCTCGACCGCGGTCGAGATGACGCAATCGGCGGCGGTCGTGCACTCGGTCGGGATGGGCAACGGGACCGGGACGGCCGTACATCGTCCGTCCTCGCAACCGGGCCAGAAGAGCCGCATCTCGCAGCGCACCTTCGGGCAGTCGAAGTCTTTGCGGGCGCAGAGCGCGTCGCGCTCCTCGCGGAGCTGCGCGAGGCGCGCGCGGGGGAACGGGTGGGCGCAGCCACAGGCGTCGCCGCAGCAGTCGCTGGCGTCAGCGAAGCAGCCGATGGCGCAGTCGTCGGGAGACTGGCACTCGGCGGTGGCGGTGGGCGAGCCGGCGTCCGAGCCCGAATCCGAAACCGAGCCCGAATCCGAAACCGAGCCCGAACCTGAACCCGAGGCCGAACCTGAACCCGAGGCCGAACCTGAACCCGAGGCCGAACCTGAACCCGAGGCCGAACTCGAACCCGAGCTCGACCCCGGAGTGGCGCTCTTCCCACACGACGCCAGCACCAGCAGCGCGACGAGGATCGTGGTCCGCACCGCTCGATGATCGCACGTCCGGAACGCGGACGGCCGCCCGAAGGCGGCCGTCGCACACGTGAGCTCCAGGGTCAGGGGCGCTCGGGGAGATCCGCGGCGCACGAGGTCTCGGCCCAGCGACCGACGAAGGCGCCGCCGACCTCGGGGCCGGGCAGGCTCTCGCGGTAGTGACCACCGGCGCGGCCGTGATCACCGGTGCTGATGATCCAGCGGCCGGCGAAGGCACCGTCACGGTAGTGGCCGGCGAAGATGCCGCGGAACCGACCGTCGCGATCGATGTACTTGGAGAAGAACACCTGCTCGCCGTTGCGGCGGGTGCCGTAGATGCCGCGCAGGTGGCCGATGGTCGCGCCATCGGCGTCGCTGACCACGCCCATGAACGCGCCGAGGCCCGCGCGCAGCGCGTGCCAGCGGCCGCGCATGAAGCCGTGATCGCAGTCGTCGCGGTCGCGGCGGAGCGCGGTGACCACGATGCGGTTGCCGTCGGCGTCGCGCTCGGTCGAGACCGGGCCGCCGACGAGGTCGGACAGCACCAGATCGAGGCGCTCGCCGCTGTCGGGGATGTACGAGAGCGTCACCGCGCCGAGGTCGGCGTCGGCGAGGACCTCGAGCACCAGGCCGTCGGCGAACGGGCCGGTGACCGAGCGGAAGTTGACCGCGGTGCGGCCGGTGCGGTCGAGGACGCGATCGGTCGCCTCCTCGAACCCGATGCGGCGGCGGATGACGATCGCGCCGCGGCTCACCTCGATGCGGCCGCTCCAGTCGCGGCGGGTGACCTCCTCGCGGCTCGGCGGCATGCGGCCCCACACGGCCGCCACGCGCAGGCGCTGGACGTCGCCGCGCGCGCGCAGCGCCACGACCTCGCTGTCGCGATCCATCGCGTCGGCGTAGACGGCGTCGGCCTCGATGGCCGCGCTGGCGAACACCTCGGGCGAGTCGAAGCTCGGGGCCTCGTCCTCGGTGTCGAGGCCTCCGTTCTCGAGCTCGAGGGACGAGACGATCTGGTCGGCCTCGTCCTCGGGGGTGTCGGTGCAGGCGCCGGCGACGGCGACCAGGGAGCAAGCAAACAAGGCAGGCAGGCGAAGAGTGCGCATCGGGTTCCTCCTGGCAGACTCGTAGAGCAACTCGCTTGCCAGCCGCGGAGCCGAGGCGCGGCGCGACGTTGCGCCGGGGAAGCGAGATGTGGGCGATCTGGAGGTACCGGTGGGCGCGAGGGCCCCGGTACCTCGAGGTCCCATCGAGCTCACCGGGCTCAACGACCCTTGCCCTTGCCCTTGCCCTTGCCCTGCCGATCGCGTGGCCGCCGCGGTATCACCGCGCCATGAGCACCGCCGCCGCGCCCACCCTGGGCTACGTCCTCGTCTACGTCCCCGACGTCGCCCGCGCTGTCGACTTCTGGCAGCGCGCGTTCGGACTCTCGCTCCGCTTCGCCCACGAGAGCGGCAGCTACTCCGAGCTCGAGACCGGTGCCACAGCGCTCGGCTTCGTTGCCGAGGAGACCGCCCGCGACAACGGCGGCGCCTTCCGCCCCAATCGCCCCGGCAGCGACCCCGCCGGCATCGAGATCGCGCTCTGCACCCGCGACGTCCCCGCCGCCTGGCAGCGCGCCCTCGACGCCGGCGCCACCGCCGTCACCTCGCCCACCACCAAGCCCTGGGGCCAGGTCGTCGCGTATGTCCAGGATCCGGACGGCGTGCTGGTCGAGCTGTGCACGCCGATGGGTCCCTGACGCTCCCTAACGCGAGACGAGCCGGACGGCGAGCAGCAGGTCGACGTCCATGCTCACGTAGCTGTCAAGCTCGAGGTCGCCGACCGTGTGGTGTCGGCGAGGTCGACCCATGCGGAACTGCCGCCCGGGGTCATGGTGCCGCCCGCCACCTCGACGAAGCCGTCGGCCGCGGCGGTGGCAGCGGGCAGCGGGCCGACGAGCAAGGCGAGGAAGGCAGCTGGACGCATGTCGCCCAATCTAGGCGGAGATCACCGCAGGTTGCACGCTTTCGTCCTCACGGCGCCGTGACGGTGACGGTCTGGCCCGGCTTGATGTCGACGGTCTTGCGCTTCACGACGGCGCCGTTCGCGGCGGGGCTGGTGAAGACCACCTCGTGCTTGCCGGCGGCGATCTTGCGCTTGAAGAACGGCGTGGTGCCGTAGTCCTCGCCGTCGACCGACACCAGCGCGAACGGATCGGCCGTGCACGTGAGGAACCCGGTGCCGGTGACCGCCGCCACCGCCGCATCGTCGGGCGGCAGCGCCGCTACCGCCGCGTCGATCGTCCTCACCGTC
Source organism: Myxococcales bacterium (assembly GCA_005779305.1). Taxonomy (GTDB): domain Bacteria; phylum Myxococcota_A; class Polyangia; order Haliangiales; family Haliangiaceae; genus UBA2376. Next base: position 21,810 of record SXJR01000003.1, on the reverse strand, counting down.
GGCCCCGCGTCGATCGGCGACGCCGACCCGGCGTCACGGCGCCGCGGACCGCGCCCGCCGTCGCGATCGTCTTCGAACGCAGCGTCGGCGGGCGGCACGTCGGCATCACCCGCGGCCGCATCGACTGGCACGGCGACCAGCGCGTCGACCGGCACCACGACCTCGCTGGCATCCGCGACCTGCCGCGCACCATCCCCGCGCCCGCCGAGCAGCAACAACGCCGCCAGCACGCCGAGCAGCCCCAGCACCACCAGCACGATCACCACCGCCCCCCGCCGCCTCGGCCCGACGACGATATCCGTGGTTCCATCGATCGCCCCGCCGCGCGTCGTCGTCCCCGCACCGCCCTCGCCGCCCCCGACCCCGGCCTCCGTCACCCGCTCGTGCAATCCCGCCGGCGTCGCCGCATCGAGCACCCGCGCCGCCCGCCGCTGCCCGGTATCCGCCACCGTCGCCGCCACCCCGATCTCCGCCGCCCGTCCCCCGTCCCCGCCCTCCGTCTCCGCCCCCGTCACGATCGCCCCACTCTCCCCGACCGCCGTCACCATCCCCGTCGCCCGCCCCGCCGTGGCCTTCATCGGCCCCGACGCCGCGAGGATCCGCGCCAGCCACACGCGGTGCTGTTCCCGCTCACCCGCCAGCTCGCGATCGGCCCACGACTCCAGACTCTCCTTCGCCTCCGCCGACGCGATGCGCTCGAGCACCTCGGCCAACGCGGCCGCCGTCGCCAGCCGTCGATCGCGGTCGCGTTCCAGCCCCGCCATCACCACGTCGTCGAGATCGCGCGGCAGCGGACCGCACCAGTGAGACGGCGGCAGGATCTCCTGGTGCTCGACGGCGCGAGCGATCGCGTAGATCGAGTCGCCGCGGAAGAGCGCCTCGCCCGACAGGAGCTCGTGCAGCACCACGCAGGTCGAGAACACGTCGGCCCGCCGATCGAGGGCCTGGTTCTTGACCTGCTCGGGCGACATGTACGGCGGCTTGCCCTTGAGCACGCCGAACTCGGTCACCGGCGCCTGCCGACCCTTGACCAGCGCGATGCCGAAGTCGAGCACCTTCACGCGTGCGTCGAAGCCGAGCATCAGGTTGTCGGGACTGACGTCGCGGTGGACGACGCCGAGCAGGTGGCCATCACCCAGATCGCGCAGCTCGTGGGCAGCGTGCAGCCCGCGGCAGGCCGCCGCCATGGCCGCGCACACGATCGCCGGCGGCGGCCGGCGCTCGCCGAAGCGCCGGAAGTGCTGCCCCGGCACGTACTCCATGATCATGTACAGCGTCCCGTCCTGCTCGCCGAAGTCGAGGATCTGGGCGATCCCGGGATGGGTGAGCCGGGCCAGGAGCTTGGCCTCGTCGAGGAACATGGTGCGCGCAACCGGCGCCGCCGCCAGCTCGCCGCGGATGGTCTTCACCGCGCACAGCTGCTCGAAGCCGCCGGCGCCCCGCCTCCGCGCCAGCAGGACGTCGCCCATGCCACCCGACTTGATGGCGTGCAGGACCTCCGAGTCACCGAGCAGCGTACGCGGCGCTGTCATCGTGCCGCCCGCGTCACGTCACCCATCCCGCAGGCCTCATTCACGCCTCGTCGTCGCCGCTGGCCGGCCGCTCGAGCAGGCCGTGCTTGTACAGCAGCTCGCGGAAGTGCCGGCGGTTGATGCCGGCGTGCTCGGCCGCGCGGGTGATGTTGCCGCCCTGGGCCGCGAACACCGCCGCCAGGTAACGGCGCTCGAAGTGATCGTTCCAGCGCTCCTTGGCGTCCTTGAACGGCAGCGCGGTGTCGACCACCTCGCTCATCGCCGGCGCGGCCTGGACCTCGACCCAGATCCGGAGATCGCGGAACGGCACCGTGCCGCCCGACAGCGCCCACGCCCGCTCGAGCACGTTGCGCACCTCGCGCACGTTGCCGGGCCAGGCGTGCTGGCGAAGCCGGTCGAGGTTGTCGCCGTCGATCGGCCCCGGCGACGCGCTCTTCCCCGCGTAGAACGAGGCGATCAGCGCCGGCAGATCCTCGAGCCGCTCGCGCACCGGCGGCAGCGCCACGTGCACCACCGCCAGCCGGTAGAACAGATCGAAGCGGAACTCCTTGGCCGCCACCATGCGCGACAGATCGCGGTGCGTCGCCGCCACCACGCGGGTGTCGACCGTGACCGGCCGGTCGGCGCCCACCGGCTGCACGGTCTGGGCCTCGAGCGCGCGCAGGAGCCGCGCCTGCGCCGGCAGCGGCAGCTCGCCGAGCTCGTCGAGGCAGAGGGTGCCGCCCGAGGCCTCGACGAAGGCGCCCTTGCGATCGCGCTCGGCGCCGGTGACGGCGCCGCGCACGTGCCCGAACAGGTGCGAGTCGATCAGGTTCTCGGGGATGGCCGAGCAGTCGACGACGACGAAGGGGCCGCGAGCCCGCGCCGAGTGATCGTGCACCGCGCGCGCCGCCAGCTCCGTGCCGGTGCCCGACTCGCCCTCGATGAGCACGGTGGCGTCCGATGGGGCGGCCAGCTCGAGCACCGCGAACAGCTCGCGCATCGCGATGCTACGCCCGGCCATGGCGCCGAAGCGCTCGCGCTCGCTGGGCGGCACCAGCAGCGACTCGGCGGCCGAGATTCGCACCTGGGCGCCGCCGACCTCGATGGTGGCGCCGCCGGGGACCACGACCTCGGTGATCCGTGATCCCTGCCACCAGGTGCCGTTGGTCGAGCCCAGATCCTTGACCCGCACGCCGCCCTCGACCGCCGACAGCTCGACGTGGCGGCGCGAGACCTTGGCCTCGTCGACGACCAGGTCGCAGGTCGCGCCGGCGCCGAGCACCACCGGTCGCGCGCCCAGCGCGACCTGGCCGCCGCCGTGCACCAGCCGCGCGATCCACGTGCGCGGCGCCGTGCGGGCACGGGTCGTCGAGGTGGCGAGCCCGGTCTGCAGGATGGTGGTGCGGTCGATCACGTCCGTCACCCGCGCGAGGATACCGAATCTGGCGGTACGATGTTCGTGATGCGTGCGTGCTTACTCGCGGTCGTCGCATTCGCGGCGTGCTCCGATCCGACGTTCGACGTCGCGATCACCTACGAGCAGCTCGAGGTCGACGCCGCCGACCAGCTCGCGCCCCACGTCGCCACGCTCACGGTCTCGGTGATCGACGCCACCGCGGCCGGCCCCGCCGCCGGGCTGGCCCGCGACGCCACCTGCGACGACGTCGCCTTCGGCCGCGTCCCGGCGGCGGTGCTCGAGGGCGCGCGCCGCGCGTCGGTGGCGGCGCTCGACACGCCGCGGCTGAGCGGCGTGCCGCGGCTGGGCGCCAAGCTGGTGGTGGCCGAGGCCCTCAACGCCAGCGGCCGGCGGGTCGGCGGCGGCTGCACCGCCTGGGGCGACGTCGAGAGCGACGCCGAGGTCGCGGTCACCGTCGAGATCGCGCCGCGCGTGCGAATATTCGCTCGCGACGAGGTCCTCACCGAGCCCGAGCCGCTGCAGGTGGTGGTGACCGCGCCGTGGAGCGACGTCCTGCCGCTCGCCGGTCGCCGCGTCGTCGCCGAGCTGCACTCGGCCAGCGGCGTGGTCGAGATGGCGGCCGAACCGACCAGCCCGACCGGGGTCACCCGCACGCCCAGCTTCTCCCTCGACGATCCGGGGCCGGCCCAGACCCTGGTGCGCGTGCGCTGGGCCGACGAGCCGCTGCGGGTGCCGGCCTTCGTCTTGTGGCCGAGCATGGACACCACCAGCGGCGCGCGCATCTCGCTCGTGCCCGACGAAAGCGAGCGCCTGCAGCGCTCGTGGGTATCGGGCCTGGCCCAGATCGGCAACCAGGTCACCTGGGGCTCGGCGGCGATCCAGCAACGCGCCGCCGGTCCAGAGGAGGTGCTGATCGCCTTCTACAACTCCTCCTCGCGCAAGCTGGCAGCCGTGCCCGTCACCGCTCCCGGTGTGCGTGCGCTGGGCATCTGGCAACAGCGCCTCTACACGGTCGCCTCCAGCGGGTGGAACGAGATCGGCGCGGCCGGGCTCACGGTCGTGCCCGGCACCGCCGATGGCACCGGCCCTGCCTCGGCGATCCACGTCTTCGATGGCTGCGGCAACGCGCCCGGCGCCGGCCTGGTGGTGCGGCGCACGATCGGCACCGCCGAGGCCTTCCGCGCCTACACGGCTCCGGGCGTGCTGGCCCCGCCCTCGCACATGCTCGCCCTCGTCGCCGGTCAGCTCGACTCGGTCGCCGATTCGATCGTGGGTCAGGTCTGCGCGAAGCTCGAGGGCGCCGACGTCCGCATCGTCCTCACCCGCGGCAGCGCGCTCGGGCTCGTCGCCTGGCTGTCGACGGGTCAACGGCTGACGCTGACCGGCGTGCAGGGCGCCGTCGACTTCCGGCGCAACGACACCTCGTTACTCGCCGGCGTCGAGGCCACGATCTCGGGGCCACGCGTGGCCTCGTACAAGCTCACCAATCTGCTGGTCGGCAGCACGACCTTGACCGGCTTCGTCGCCGTCGATGGCGTCGACAGCGAGATGGCGACGCTACCGAGCTCGTTCGCGGTGGCCGATATCGATGGGGACGATCTCTTCGACGTGATCGCGACCTTGGCCGGCCCGAGCGGGCCGCGCCTCCAGGCCAACCTCGGCCGCATCGTGGCCGGCCAGCAGCTGGCCAGCATCTCGCCGGCGCTGCCCGGCGGCCGTCAGGCGACCAGTCCGCTGATTCGCCTCGAGGACGTCGACGGGCAAGGCCACGCCGAGCTTGTGGTCATGACCGACGAGGGACTCGACGTGCTGTGCTTCGACGTCAAGCCTAGCGCCGACGGGATGGAATGCGCATCGGCACCGTGATCGCGATGGCCGCGGCGTGTGCGGCGCTCGCCGGCACAGCGTGCCGTGGCAAGGGCGACGACACCACGCCGGCGCCGCCTCCCGACGACGGCGCCGCGACCGGCGGCGCACCCGCGGTCGACGCCGCGCTGATGCGCGAGATCGCCGCCGGGCTCGAGGAGGTCCTGGCGACGATGGCGGCGATCACCACCGAGGCCACCGACTGCCCGGCGATGGCGACCCAGCTCGGTGATCTCTTCGACAAGAGCCAGTCGCTGTTCGACCTGGCCCACACCCAGGCCCAGGATCCGGCGGCGAACAACGCGCTCGCCGCCGAGCTCGACAAGCGGGCCCCAGCGGTGCAGCCGCTGGTCGAGCGCATCTCGAAGGGGCTCGAGCGCTGCAAGCTCGACGCCGACGTGGCCGCGGCCATGGAGCGGATGCCCACGTTGTGAGCTGCTAGACTCGAGAGCGTGTTCCACCCCCGCCCTTCGCTCGCCCCGATGATCGTCTCCCTGGCGCTCCTCGCAGGGTGCGCCGGACCTGCGAAGGCGCCGACGGCGGCGACACCGCCCGCCACCAGGCCCGGGTCGACGTCGAACGCCGAGCCCACGCCGCCGCCGTCGACGATCACCGACGCCGAGCTCGACACGCTGCTGTCTGACTTCAACCGGTTCGTGGCGCGGGTGACGACCGCGGTGGAAGGCGCCGGAGGCGACTGTGGGCAGATCGCCTCAGGCATCGAGCGCGTCGTGGGCGAGCACGGTGAGCTCCTGACCCGGGTAGGCGAGCTCGGCGATGATCCGGCGGTGGAGGACCGCGTCGCCGCCTGGCTGACCGCCCACGAGCGCGAGGTGAAGCCCGTGGCCGAACGGCTGTGGGGCTACCTGGCGCCATGCCAGCCCGATCCGGCCGTCGTGGCCGCGGTCGAGAAGCTGAGCGCGATGTGAGCGCACGTCTCGCCCTCCTCGCCGCCGCGCTGTTCACTGCCGCGGCCTGCGGCCCCAGGCCGGCGCCGGCAGCGCCAACCGGCGCCGACACCGCTGGCGCGCGCGTCGCCGGGCCCACCGGACCGACCGAACCGACCGGGCCGAGCGAGCCGGCCGGATCGCCCAAGGATTCCCTGGCCGCCGCGGTCGAACGCAGCGTGGAGATGCTCGAGGCGATCGCGGTCATCCCCTCGACACTGCCGTGTCCGGACGCCGCCGCCCGCATCGACAGGCTGGTCCGCGAACGCGCCGCTGATCGCGCCACCGTTCACGCCGCCATCGTCGGCGACCAGCGCGCCGACGTCGACGCGCTGTACGAGGACGCGTCGGGCCGGCTGGCCGACGTGATGGTGAAGATCGACGCGCTGGCGGCGCGCTGCGCCGCCGACGCGACACTGACCGCCGCGCTCGGGCGCGTGTCGACGGAGGGACCATGAAGCCAACCAGAACCCGCGCGCGCGCCGTCGTCCTCACCGGGATCCTGGGCGCGTTCGCTGCGCTCGCCAGCCTCGCCGCCTGCAAGCGCGCCAGCGGCCCCTCGGGCCCACCGGCCGGTCAGGAGCGCGGCGACTGCCGACCCGATCGCACGTGCGAACCCGGCCTCGAGTGCCTCTCCAACCTGTGCGTCCGGCCGCCGCCGGCCGATTGCAGGAAGGTCGCCGAGCAGGTCTCGTTCCTGCTCCTCGACAACTACACGCCACACGAGCAGCGGGCCGCGTTCCTGACCGAGACCCAGCGCCAGTGCGAAGGCAAACACCTCAGCAAGGACGACGCCGAGTGTCTCGAGCGGGCCAGGACCCGGGCCGAGCTGCGCGAGTGCCCCACGGCCCTCGGGATCGGTGACTGCGCCAAGATCACCGCACACCTCGAGAAGGTGCGCGCCAGCAGCGGCGTCGACGCTTACCTGGTGACCGCCGCCGACCGGGTGATCAGCCGCTGCAAGACCGAGGCGCCCACCCTGGCCTTCGAGCAGTGCGTGCTGTCCGCGGCCACGGTGGAAGTGGTCGAACGCTGTAGCTGGTGACCAGGCCGAGCGATGCCTGGCGATGCCTGCCCTCGATGAGCGACGGGCCCCGGTCGATGGAGTAGAGTCGAAAGTCCGGTGCTCGCCTCGCCACGGCGACGACGACGGCACGCGCGGCTCGCCGCGCTGGCTGTGCAGCTTGCGCTGATCGCGCTGGTGATCGCCACGCGGTCCGGAGCCGCACGCGCCGAGGACGCCGGCGCGGCCGTCGCGGTGCCGGTGACCGAGCCCGACGCCGGTTCCGAGCCCGTCACCGGTTCCGAGCCCGTCACCGGATCCGAGCTCGATGCCGGATCCGAGCCCGTCACCGGATCCGAGCCCGTCACCGGATCCGAGCCCGATGCCGGATCCGGACCCGTGACCGGATCCGTGTCCGACGCCGGAGCCGGGGCCGGGATCGTCGACGCCGGCCCCGGCTCCGGGCCGCACGTCAAGCCTCCGCAACCGCCGCCCGGCGTCCCCGCCGGCGTCCACGACGCGGCGACGCCGCCGTCGCCGAAGGACGGCAAGCGAGCCGCCGTCGTCATCAAGCTGGTTCTCGGCTTCGTCCTGCTCTTCGTCGTCGCGTACGTCGGCAGCCACCGCAAGATCGTCGCCGCCCAGGAGCGGCTCGGCATCAGCGGCGTGATCGCCGCCGGTTTTCCGTTCGTGGCGCTCGGCGTGATCGTCCGCCAGCCGGAGATCGGCATCCTCACGCCCGAGGTCGTCGATCGGATCCGGCCCATCCTGCACTTCGGCCTGGGCTGGCTCGGCTTCATCATCGGCGCCCAGCTCGACATCCGCTTGCTCGATCGGCTCCCGCGCGGCACGGCGTACCTGGTCGTGGTCGAGGCGCTGGCGCCATTCGCGGTCACGGCGGCGGCGTGCGGCGCCTGCGCCGTCGCCCTCGGGCTCTCGAGCCTCAGCGACTCGCTGTTCTGGCGCGACATGATCCTGCTCGGCGCCGCCGCTGCCATGACCGCGCCGCGCCGCTTCCGCGGCTTCGCCAACCGGGGCTGGCGCGAAGGCCGCGGCGCCGACTCGCTCCTGGCCCAGCTCGACGAGATCGTCGGCGTCGTCGGCCTGCTCTTCGTCGCCGCCTACTTCCGTCCCACCGGCGCCGCCGGCTGGCAGATCCCCGGGACGGCCTGGGTGTTCGTCACCATCGGCCTCGGCGTCGTCGTCGGCGTCCTCATCTTCGCCATGGTCCGCGTGCCGGTCTCCGAGTCCGAGTTCCTGTGTGTGGTCCTGGGCTCGGTCGCGCTCGGCTCCGGCCTCGCCGGCTACCTCTACCTGTCGCCGATCGTGGTGTGCTTCATCGCCGGCGCGCTGGTCACGAATTTCCCGTGCGAACAACGAGACCAGATCTTTCGCATCCTCAACCATCTCGAACGCCCCATCCATCTCCTGTTCCTGATCGTCGCTGGCGCGCTCTGGGACGTCACCGCGCTGGCGCCGTGGGTGATCGTCCCGGCCTTCGTCGCCGCCCGCATCGTCGGCAAGTGGTTCGGCGTCTTCGCCGCCCGTACCACCGTCGGCGACGCCATGCCCAAGGGCTTCGCCGACGAGCGGGTCCTGGTCTCGCCGCTCTCGCCGCTCTCGATCGCGCTGGTGCTGTCGCTGCACGGCTCGGTCGGCGGGGCGGCCAGCGACTGGATCATCACCGTGGTGATCGCCGGCGCGATCTTCACCGAGATCGCGGTGCAGTTCACGTCACCGCCGGTGCCGATCGGGGCCACCTCGTTGCCCGGCGCCGTCTTCGAGGAAGCCATCGACGCCGTCGACGACCTCGACGAGCAGAGTGGCCCCACCTACGTCGACGGCGCCCACGATGACGACGAACCCTTGCCACCGCTGGCGCCGCGGCCGCGCACCAAAGGCGGCGGCCCGTGATCCCGATCTTCGCGCTCCTCGCCCTGGGTGGGCTCATGCAGGCGGCGCGCAGCTTCGCGCCCGGCGTCGCCCACGCCGGCGGCACCGAGCTGGCGTTCGGCTTCCTGCTGCTCGCCGCGTACTTCACCGGCAAGCTCTTCAACCAGGTCGGGCTGCCCAAGCTGACCGGCTACATCTGCGCAGGCATCATCACCGGTCCGTCGGTGCTCGACCTGGTCGAGAAGCCCATGACCATGCAGCTCAAGCTGGTCGGCGGCGTCGCCACGGCGATCCTCGCGCTCGAGGCCGGCGCCGAGCTCAACCTGCGCTCGATGCGAGCCCAGTTCGGCACCATCATCCGGATCACCGTCGTGGCGGTGTTCGGCACCATGTTCGTGCTGTGCGGCACCCTGCTCGCCCTGCGGCCACTGGTGCCGTTCCTCGGGGCTCTGCCATTCGAACACGCCGTCGCTGTGTCGGCGTGCATGTCGATCGCGCTGTCGGCGCAATCGCCGGCGGTGGTCATGGCCCTCATCGGAGAGACCCGTGCCGACGGCCCGCTGACCCGCATGATCCTCACCCTGGTCGTGGTCGCCGATCTGGCCATCATCGTCTCCTACGGCATCGCGTCGTCGGCGGCGACGTCGGTGGTCAGCGGCAACGTCAACTTCTACGACGCGGTCGGCGGCATCGGCTGGGAGGTCTTCGGCTCGATCGGGGTCGGCATCTTCATCGGCTTCATGCTCGGCCTGTTCCTCATCTACATCAACAAGGGCGTCGGCCTGTTCACGGTGATGATGTGCTTCATCGTCGCCGAGATCGGCTACGCCATCCATCTCGACCCCCTCATCATCGCGCTCACCGCCGGGCTGTGGATGGAGAACGTTTCCCGCGCCGACGCGCGCCACCTGGTCCGCCAGTTCGGACAGGCGTCGTTGCCCGTGTACCTGGTGTTCTTCGCCCTGGCCGGAGCCAAGCTCGAGCTGAGCGTGCTCTTCAACCTGCTCGTACCGGTCGCCATCATCGTCATCACGCGTGGCTCCAGTTTCTTCGTCGGTTGTCGCCTCGCCACGCGCGGCCCGACGGTCGATCCCGTGGTGAGGCGCATGGCCTGGTTCGGGCTCGTGCCCCAGGCCGGCCTGGCCCTGGCCTTGGCCGAGCTCGTTCGGCGCACCTTCCCGGCGTTCGGCGACGCCGCGTTCGCGCTCGTGGTCGGTGTGGTCGCGACCAACGAGCTGGTCGCGCCGGTCATCCTGCGGGTCGCGCTCCTCCGCAGCGGCGAGGCCGGCCGCCGTGAAGAGGCGCCGGTGATCGCTCACTGAGGCGCGCTGCCGCGCTCATTCCTTGGCGAGCTGCGCGCGCAGGCCCTGCATCTCGGCGCGCTGGGCGTCGGTGACCTCGGGCCAGCGCAGCGGCAACTGTTCGAGCGTGCCGACGATGATCTCGGCCACGGCGCGGCGCATGTACGACTTGGAGTCGGCGGGGATCGCGTACCAGGGCGCCCACGGCCGGGAGGTCGCGTTGAGCGCCTCCTGGTACGCCTCCATGTACAGCGGCCACTTGGCGCGTTGGGTCAGATCATCGGGGTTGAACTTCCAGTTGGACTCGGGCTCGTCGATGCGCTCGATCAGGCGGTCGCGCTGCTCGTTCTTGCTGACGTTGAGCCAGAACTTGATGATCACGGCGCCGTTGCGGGCCTGGTGCAGCTCGAAGGCGCGGATCGATTCGTAGCGCTCCTGCCACAGCCCGGTGAGCGAGTCGGTGCCACGGGGCAGACGCTGGCCGCCGAGGTACCTGGGGTTGACCTTCACCACCAGCACCTCTTCGTAGTGGCTGCGGTTCCAGATGCCGATGCGGCCGCGCTCGGGGAGGCGCTGGGCGCAGCGCCACAGGAAGTCGTGATCGAGCTCGTCGGCGGTCGGCGCCTTGAAAGCATAGACCTGGCAGCCGGCCGGGTTGACGCCGCTCATCACCGCTCGCAGCGTGCCGTCCTTGCCGGCGGCGTCCATGGCCTGGAACACGAGCAGGAGGCTGAAGCGATCGTCGGCGTAGAGCTTCTCCTGCAGCTTGGCCAGCTTCCCGATTTGCTCCTCGAGCACCTGCTGGTTCTCCTTCTTGCCGGGCCCATCGTCGACGCGGGTCGGGGCGGCGGCGACGTCGAACGAGCCGTCGAACGGCACCAGGTGAGGAGACGCGAACGGTGAGTACCCGTGCTGGATGGCCATCGCGACGACGATACGCCGTTTCCGGATTGCGCTGCCGAGCAGTCCGGCACTCCGGACGCGAGACCGTGAATGTGACATTTCGATCGCAGGCGCCCGATTCTTCGATGACGAGGCAACAACGTAGGCGTGCCTTGCTATCGTGCCGCGTATGACCACGATCATCCCCGAGCACGACAAGCTCGGCCCCCTCGCCACGCCGCCGGCCCCGGCCAGCTCACCGTCCTACGGTGACGGCGCGACGCTCCGCACCGTGGTCCTCACCGCTGTGAACGAGGCCCTCGAGCCAGCCCGCGCCGCCCGCGTCCGTGCCGCGACGGCGCCCAGCGTCGCCGTGCACGAGGTCCGGAAGGCCATCCGTCGCGCCCGCGCGATCGTCGACCTCGTCGGCAGCTCGCTGCCCCGCCGCGAGCGCAAGGACATCCGCAAGGCGCTGGTCGAGGCCCGCCGTTCGCTGGGACCCGCGCGTGATCTGACCGTGGCCAGCGAGGCCCTGATCCGCGTGGCCACCGCCCCCGAAGTCGCGCCGGCGGCCACCGCGATCGTCGCCGCGGCCCGCGCCGATGCGCCGTCGACCCAGGCCGTCGCCGACGACATCGACCGCGCCGTCGCCGTGGCCCTTGCCCAGGGTGAGGCCATCACCGCCGCCCTCCCCGACGAGCTCGAGGTTCGCGACCTGGTGCGCGGTCTGGCCGAGACCTACCGCCGCGCCCGCCGGGCCCGCCGCCGGGCCAAGCGCTCGGACCGCGCCGCCCACCGCTGGCGCCGCCGCAGCAAGGAGCTGTCCTACCAGCTCGCCGTGTTCGGGGGGGCCCCCGCCGCGGCCGAGCTGCGGGAGGCGCTGTCGAGGCTCGACGACGAGCTCGGCGAGGTCGTCGATCGCCTCATGCTCAAGGACTTCGTCGGGCTCTACGGCCACGCCGCCGACGCCGACGCCGTCGGCCTGCTCCTCGGCCTGGTCCACGATCAGCTGCTCGAGCGGCGCGACGCCACCCGCACCCAGAGCAAGGATCTCTTCGCGGCCCGGCCGCGCAAGCTGCGCAAGCGTCTGATGCGCGCGATCGTGCCCAAGGTGGCGGTCGCGGAGGTCGAGGTCGAGGAGATCGACGCCACCGACGCGAACCGCGGCCAAGCGGCGGTACCGGCGCTGATCGAATCGGCGAAGGGAAGCGGACCCGGCGCGACGATGTAGAGAGAAACTGCTAGTTTCCGCCGCATGGCCAAGGTCCTCATCATCGGCGCCGGCGGAGTCGGCGGCGTGGTCGCCCACAAGTGTGCCCAGGAGCGGGAGGTCTTCGACGACGTCCTGCTGGTCAGCCGAACGCTGTCGCGCTGCGAGAAGCTGCAGCGCGAGATCGCCGAGGTCCAGGGCCGCGACATCCGCGTGGGTCAGGTCGACGCCGATGACGTCGCCGCCACCACCCGCTTGCTCGAGCACGAGAAGCCGGCGGTGGTCATCAACGTGGCCCTGCCCTACCAGGACCTCTCGATCATGGACGCCTGCCTGAACGCCGGCGTCGACTACCTGGACACCGCCAACTACGAGCCGCCCGACGTCGCCAAGTTCGAATACAAGTGGCAGTGGGCCTACCGCGATCGCTTCCGCGACGCCGGCCTCACCGCCATCCTGGGCTCTGGCTTCGACCCGGGCGTGACCAACATGTACTGCGCCCACGCGCAGAAGCACCTGTTCGACTCGATCAAGTACGTCGACATCCTCGACTGCAACGGCGGCTCGCACGGCAAGGCCTTCGCCACCAACTTCAACCCCGAGATCAACATCCGCGAGATCACCGCCCGCGGCCGCTACTGGGAGAAGGGCGAGTGGAAGGAGACCGACCCGCTGTCGGTGTCGGCGGTCTTCGACTACCCCGGCGTGGGCGAGCGCAAGAGCTTCCTCCTCTATCACGAGGAGCTCGAGTCGCTGGCGCTCAACCTGCGCGGCCTCGAGCGCATCCGCTTCTGGATGACCTTCGGCGAGGCCTACCTCAAGCACCTCGAGGTCATGGGCAACATCGGCATGACCCGCATCGATCCGGTCATGTACCAGGGCCACCCGGTGGTGCCGATGAAGTTCCTCAAGGAGCTCCTGCCCGATCCGTCGTCGCTTGCCGCCGGCTACACCGGCAAGACCTCGATCGGCTGTCTGATCGAAGGCGTGAAGGACGGCAAGCCGCGCAAGGTCTTCATCTACAACATCTGTGATCACGCGGCGTGCTACCGCGAGGTCCGCGCCCAGGCCGTCTCGTACACCACCGGCGTGCCGGCGGTGACCGGCGCGGTGATGATCACCAAGGGGCTGTGGAAGCGGCCTGGCGTCTGGAACATGGAGGAGATGGATCCCGATCCGTTCCTCGAGGACGTCGGCAAGCGCGGGCTGCCCTGGGTGGTGCAGGAGCGCGCGGTGGCCGGAGCCGTCGGGGCGTGAGCGCCGGCGCAGCGCTGGGCGGCGACGTCGCCGCCCGGCTGGACGTATCGACCGTCGAGACCCCGTGCTTCGTCACCGATCTGGGCGCGCTCGAGAAGAACCTGAAGCTGCTCGCCGACGTCCAGGCGCGCGCAGGCTGCACGATCATCCTGGCCCTCAAGGGCTTCGCGCAGTGGTCGACGTTCCCGCTGGTCAAGCGCTACCTGCGCGGCACCACCGCGTCGTCGGTGGCCGAGGCCCGGCTGGGCACCGAGGAGATGGGCGGCGAGGTCCACGCCTACGCACCGGCCTGGACCGAGGACGATCTGCGCGAGGTCTGCCAGCTCGCCGACCACGTCGTCTTCAACTCGCCGGGCCAGTGGCGGCGGCTGCGGCCCATCGTGGAGGCCGCCCGCGCCGGCGGCCGTACCATCTCGTGTGGGCTGCGCTGCAACCCCGAGCACCGCGAGGTCGAGGTCGCCCTCTACGATCCGGCGGCGCCGGGCTCGCGACTGGGTACCACCCGGGCCAACGTGACGGTCGAGGATCTCGACGGCCTCGACGGGCTGCACTTCCACACCCTGTGCGAGCTCGGGCCCGACGCCCTCGAGCGGACCCTGGCCGCGTTCGAGGCCGGCTTCGGCGACCTGATCGCGCGGCTACCCAAAGGCCGGAGATGGGTGAATTTCGGAGGTGGGCACCACGTGACCCGCCCCGGCTACGACACCGATCACCTGGTCCGGCTGATCCGCGACTTCCGCACCCGCTGGGACGTCGAGGTGTTCCTCGAGCCGGGCGAGGCGGTGGCGCTTGGCACCGGCGTCCTCGTGGCCTCGGTGCTCGACATCATCGACAACGGCCTGCCCATCGCCATTCTCGACACCTCGGCCACCGCCCACATGCCCGATGTGCTCGAGATGCCATACCGGCCGGTCATCGTCGGGGCCGGTGACCCCGGCGCCAGGGCCGTGACCTACCGCCTGGGTGGGCTCACCTGCCTGGCCGGCGACGTGATCGGCGACTACAGCTTCGACGCCCCCCTCACCATCGGCCAGAAGCTGGTCTTCCTCGACATGGCCCACTACACGATGGTCAAGACCACCACCTTCAACGGCGTACGGCTGCCGTCGATCGCGACCCACGACCCGGCCACCGGCGAGATCCACGTCACGCGTAGATTCGGTTATCGGGACTACCGCGACCGGCTGTCCTGATCGGTGCGGCCGACATCAACCCGGTCACATGACCGGCGGTGTCACGACTCGGCTATTGACTGTGCGTCAACTGCCCTGCCAGGCTCCAGGACGGAGGGAGCCCTGATGATCGATCGCCTGCGTCCGATGTTCCTGGCGAGCCTGGTGTTCGCCGTCGCGTGCAACGGTGGTGACGGAGGAGGAGGAGGCGACGACGACGGTGTCGACGTCGACGCGGGCAACAACCCACCGGCGGAGGGCTTCCGCATCCAGCCGTCGCTGATCACGATCCAGCCCGGCCAGGAAGTCACCTACTGCTACTACACGACCATCAACATCCCGCGCACCATGGGTGTGAAGCGGTGGTCGTCGACGATGACGCCGGGCAGCCATCACCTGATCCTGTTCTTCCAGAACCACGGCAAGCCCGACGGCACGGTCGATCAGAGCTGCGGTGGCGTGAGCGGCGGCGGCATCACCAACCTGCCGGTGTGGTCGTACTCGGCGTCTCAGCCGGTGGCAGAGATGGTCATCCCGGCCGGCATCGGCATGCAGGTCAACCAGGGCCAGCAGGCCTACGTGCAGATGCACTACCTCAACACCGGCGACCAGCCGATCGAGGCCAACGTGACCATCGACGCCGAGGCCTATGCCGCGGGCGAGACGTTCACGCCAGCGGCCGCCTTCGTCACCTACAACACCAACATCAACATCCCGGCCGGCGGGACCGGCATGGCCCAGGGCTCGTGCACCATCCCGGCGGGCACCAAGTTCTTCACGATGTCGACCCACGCCCACAAGCGCGCGACGCTGACCCGGGTCACCGACGGCAACACGATGGTGTTCGAGTCGACCAACTGGGAGCACCCCGGGGGTCGGACCTGGGACGCGGCGCCCTTCTACGCGTTCAGCAACCAGCTCACCTACCGCTGCGAGTACGACAACCGCACCGGCCCGACCTCCGGCATGCCGGTTGGCGAGGGTGACAGCGCCGCCACCGACGAGATGTGCATGGCGGTCGGCTACTACTTCATCGAGGGCGCCACCTCGGCCCGCTCGCGCTTCTGCCTGAACAGCTTGCTCGTGCCCTGATGCGGTAGGCTGGGCCCGTGCCCCTCGCTCGTCCGGAGCCGCCCGCGCGCAAGCGCGGGCGAGTCGAAGGACGCATTCGCCGCGTCCACGATCGGCTCTGGCGTTTCCTCGCCGGCAGTGACGGTGCGGCGCGCCCGGGCTTGCCGTACGACGAGGCGCTGGCGCCGATGCCGCTGCTCGCCCTGGCCGCGCTCGTGCTCAACGACCGCGTGCTCAAGCAGACCGTCCCGAGCTGGTTCACCGGCAAGCTCTCCGACGTCGCCGGCCTCGCGGTCGCGCCACTGGTCCTGACCGCGGCGATCGACATCATCGCCTGGCTGCTCTCGCGCACCGGCGTCGCGGTCGACTACACCTTCCGGCGCTGGAAGCTGGTGGCGTCGATCGCCGCGACCGGCCTGGTCTTCACCGCGGTGAAGCTGTGGACGCCGGCGGCCGAGGCGCTCACCGGCGTCCTCGCCGGCGTCTTCGGCCAGTCCCGGATCGTCGTCGATCCGACCGACCTGCTCACCCTGCCCGCCCTCGCGCTCGCCTGGTGGCATGGCCGGCGCACGCTCGCGCACGTCCCCTACGGCCGGCTCACCTGGGTTGCATCCAGTCGTGGTCGTGGCGCCGAGGTGCCGGCGCCGTTCGCGGACGCGGTCGCCGCCGGCGCGGAACCGAGCGCCGTCCGCGACCTCGAGGCCGCGGTGAACACCTGGACCGCCGGCGGATCGGCCGTCCCCGTCGACGCGTGTCTCGCCGCGCTGCGTCGTGGTGGTCCGATGAATGGCGCGTCCGTGTAAGCGCATGGCGGAAGAATGCACGCCGGTGCAAGGTGGTCGCCGATAGAGTCCGCGCCATGCGGTCCACGCTCCCTTCATTCGCCAGTGCCTGCGTCGGCGCGATCGTGATGGCGACGGCGGCCACGGCGACGGCGGCCACCAGCACGCCGTCGGTGCCGAGCGTGTTCGGCGGCAACGGACACAACGCGTCGTTCGACGGCCGCCTGTTCATCACCCGGACCGGCCCGGGCTGGCAGGCGTACATGCTCAGGCCCGAGGCCACGACGTACCGGCAGGACGGGCTGCCAGATGCGAACGGCCCGATGTGGAGCGCCGCGCTCACCATCGTGACCGGCGAGCCCAACGGCGAGAACGCCCTGGCCATCTGCGAGCCCGATCCGGCGCGCGCGCCCTTCGCGTGCGACGCCAGCAACAACCCCGGCGGACCGTTCGCCTGCTACGACGTGTGGGTCTACGACTCGGACGCGACCAGGAACGTCGCGATGGGCGGGCAGGAGATGCGGCGACGGCGGCTCAACCTGCGCGTCGCCGATCCGGGGACGGCCACGGCGCGGCCGGTGGCCTTCACCTGGGGCGCGCTCGAGTCCCTGGCCATGGTGGGCGGCGGACGGATCCACGGCATCGAGCCGACCTTCACGCGCGACGGTCGCCTGATGATCTGGAACGGCTCGCTGACCAACGGCGATCAGGACGGCCAGCTCATGTACTCGATGGCGCCGTCGCGCTGCGCGTCGACCGGCTGGTCAGCGCCGCGCTCGCTCTCGCACATGATCAACGACCCGGCGGTGGCCGGCTATCGCCTGGCCCAGCGCCAGCTCCGCGCCGCCGACGGCACCCTGTTCACCGACGGCGCCGCGGTCTACGGCGCCTATCCGTGGCTCCTGCCCGACGGCGACGCGGTGATGTTCTCGGCCGCGCCCATGCCGTGCCGCGCGCCCGACGATCCGCTCGGCTGCGGTCCGCGCCGCAACGCCACCTCGGTGCTCGGCTACCCGACCAACTGGGGCATCGCCCACATCGACGGCGGCGTGAACCCGTCGACCACCGACGGCGTGCGCCTGTTCTTCTCGTCGCCGGGCGCGACCACCTTCTCGCAGCTCCCGGTCACCGCCGGCAACGACGTGTGGCCGTTCTTCGGCACCAACACCTCCAACTACGTCGAGATCTCGTTCGACGACGGCCTCGACGGTCAGTACGCCGGTCTCTGGCACCTGAACGAGTCGGTGACGCCGGCCGGTGATCTCGACGTGACCCGCAGCCCTGATGTGTCGGGCTACTTCAACACCGCCCGCGTGCGCAACGCCGTCACCTTTCCCGCCGCCAACAACGGCGTGCTCGGCAAGGCCGCGGTGTTCGGCGGCGGCTGGCTCGAGGTCACCCACGCCGCCAGCCTCGAGCCGACCAGTGGCATCACCATGGAGATGACGGTGCGGCCGGCGAGCGACCCCGACTGCGACGGCAACAACAACTTCCGGACCCTGCTCCGCAAGGGCGAGGCCTACAGCCTGGTCTTCGAGGAGACCCGCGGCGTGCGGGCCCGCGTGCGCGTCGCCGGCGGCGCGATCCGCGACCTCTACTCGGGCGCGGTCTTGCCCGCCGACGGGGCGACCTGGACCAAGGTCACCGCCGAGTACGACGGGGCCAGCGGCGTGATGCAGATCCGGTTCAACGATCAGATCGTCGCCGAGCAGACGTTCGCGCCGGCGCCGCTGGCCGGCACCGGCGCGATCCTGACCATCGGCGGCACCGGGCCCAGCGTCGCGTGCCCGGTGGGCGGGAACTTCGTCGGCACGCTCGACGAGGTCTCGGTGTCGCGCATCGCGCGCCACCTGGGCACGCCGGAGATGGTGGACGCGGGCGTCGGCCCGGACGCGCCGGCGGCTGGCAGCGGCGATGCGGGCGCCGACGCGGGCGGTGGTGCCGATGGCGGCGGTGGTGGCGGCTGCTGCGACGGGGGCGGTGGGGACGGGAACCGGGACGGGCGGCGGGCGGCGGCGTTCGGGTTGCTGGTGGCGGCGGCGGTGATCGGACGGCGGCGGCGGGTCCGGTGAAGCGAGCGATCCTCGGCCTGATGGTGTCGGCGGTGGGGTGTACGGGGCCCGACGAGCCGGTCGTGATCGATCTGGCCGCGGCGCTCGACGGCGCCCGCGAGGCGACGGTGACGCGGCGGTTCGAGGTGGATGGTGTGCGGCCGGTGACGGTGGTGGCGGGCGACGAGGCGATCGTGGTGGAGATGTGGGCCGAAGGCGGCGCGGTCGCCGGGGCGCCGGCGGAACAGCTCGCCGCGGGCGCGGCGGCGTCGTGGCGAGTGCCGCGGCCAGAGCGCGGCGACCTCGGGATCGAGGTCGAGGGCCGCGGAGAGATCGAGCTCACCGTCTGGGCCCGGGGCACGCCGGCACCGGCGGTGATCCGCGAGCGCGCGCTGACCTGGGTCGACGCCGCGCTGCTCGACGATCCGGCGACGATCTCGCTGTGGCGGGTGATGTGGGCGATCGGCGACGACGGGGGAGGCGTGCTCTTCGACCGCTGGTTCCGCGCCTTCGCCGCCGGCCCGGGCGCCGGCCGCGCCGCGTTCGCCCAGTTCCTCGACGAGATCGCGGCGGCGCAGGGCGACCAGCCGTCGGCGTGGGATCTCACCGCCCTGCCCTTTCGCGTCACCGGTGTGCACGCCCGCCACGACCTCGGCCGCGGCACCGACTGCGGCGAGCTGCGGGTGTCGATCGCGTCGACGCATCCGACCTTCGCGCCCGTCCACCTCATCTTCCTGTTCCGCCAGCCGGCCGCGGCTGATGACGTCACGCCCGACGGTCACGTGCACTGCCGCGGCGCCGCCCGGCGCTGGGCCCGGCTCGGCGCCCTCGACGACGCGAGCTGGCGCGCCGCCGCCCGCGCCATCCTCGACCAGGGCATCACCCGCGACCGCTTCGTCATGGCCGAGTCGGTCGAGCTCACCATCTCGCCCTGGCAGTGGCGACAGTGGGCGCCCGACGGCGCCGGCGCCCTGGTCAACCCGCCGCTGTTCCAGACTGTCGACGTCGCCCGTGTCAACGCGCCCGGGCCGACCCGCGACGCCTTCCTGGCCGCGGTCGCGGCCGCGCCCGCGGCGATCGACGCCCAGCGCTGGGAGGTCCCGGTCGCGTTCCGCGCGCCGGTCATCGAGGTCCAGCCCAACGCCCAGGCCGCGCTGGTCGATCTCTCGCCGCTGTCCGAGGTGCTGACCACCTACCCCGCGCTACCGCGCGCCATCGGCATGATCGGCTGCCCGCGCTGCCACACCGACTCCGCCGACTTCGTGCAGACCGGCCTCGATCGCCGGCCCAGCCCGTTCTACGACCGCGAGCTCGACGCCCGCGCCGCCCGGCTCGACGCGCTCGGCCGCGGCGAGTGGCCGACGTCGCCGCCGTTCGGACCGCTGCAATCGCGGTAGGCTCGGTCCATGACCGAGGGGCCCGACGGCGTCGCCGAACCGGCGACCGAGCGCGCGACCGATCGCGACCAGGTGCCGGCGCCGATCCGCGCCATCCTCGAGGCCGAGGGGCTCGATCCGCGCTTCGGCCCCGAGGTGCTCGCCGAGGCGGCGGCGCTGGTGGCGGCGCCCGGCCTCGACGATCCAGCCCTCGAGGATCAGGAGTCGATCCCCTACGTCACCGTCGACGGCGAGGGGACCCGCGACCTCGATCAGGCGCTCCACCTCGAGCGCGACGACGCCGCCGACAACCCCGGCGGCTTCCGCATCCGCTACGCCATCGCCGACGCCGCCCATTACGTGCGCCCGGGCAGCGCGCTCTTCGCCGAGGCCATGCGCCGCGGCACCAGCTTCTACCTGCCGGGCCTGTCGGTGCCGATGCTGCCGCGTGCGCTCTCCGAGGGTGCGGTCTCGCTCAACGCCGGCGTGCCCCGGCGCGCGCTGGTGTTCGACATGCGCGTCGACGCCAGCGGCCACTGCCTGGGCACCACCATGCGGCGCGCCCGCATCCGCAGCCGGGCCAAGCTGACGTTCGAGGGCGTGCAGGGCCTGCTCGACGACCCGGCGCGCTCACCGCTGGCCGGCGCCGAGTACACCGACAGCCTCCTGCTCCTGCCCGTGGTCGGCGGTCTGCGCCAGCTCGAGGCCGCGGCCCGTCAGGTCATCCGCTTCCACCGCGAGGAGATCCACGTCGGCCTCGACGGCGACGCCTTCACCGTGCTGGCCCGCATCCGCCACGCCGTCGAGAAGCACAACGAGCAGCTCTCGCTCCTGTGCAACGCCGAGGGCGGGCGTCTCCTGTGCGCCGTGGTCGGCGACGAGACCTCGCACGCGGCCCAGGCCATCTACCGGGTCCACCCGGCGCCGCCGCCCGAGCGCCTGGTCGAGCTCGAGGCCCAGCTCGCCGAGCTGGTGGCGAAACACGGTCTCGACCAGGCCTGGGCCTGGCACCCCGAGCGTGCGCTGTCCGAGTGGGTCGAGGCCCTGCCGGCGCTGGCCACCGATCCGCGCCTGGCCCGCATCGCCCGCGCCGTCGAACGCCAGGCGGTGATGGTCAACGTGCGCTCGGTGTTCAGCGCCGAGCCCGGCGAGCACTTCGGCGTCGGCGTCGAGCCCTACGCCCGGTTCTCGGCGCCGATGCGCGAGATCGTCGGTGTGTTCGTGCACAAGGAGGCGGTGGAGCTCCTGGGCATGGCGTCGCGACGGCCCGCCGCCGAGGACGCGGCGCTGCGCGATCAGGTGCTGGCCTCGGCCAACGCCGCGCGCGAGCGGCAACGGCGCCTCATCGATCTCACCAACCGGCGCATCCTCGATCAGATCTTCGCGCCCGACGCCGCCCTGCCCCGGGCCCGGCGCCCGATCCGCGCCGGCACGATCATGGGCGTGTCGAGCTCCAAGATCTACGTCACTCTCGACGAGCCGCCGATCGACGTGAAGGTCTACGTCGCCGATGCCGGGCGCGCGCTCGGTGGCATGTGGCTGACCCTGTCGCCGGGGCGCGCGGCCCTGCTCGGCGACGACGGCGCGCCCATCTTCACCGTCGGTGACACCATCGAGCTGCGCCTGGTCCGCCGCGACGAGCCTCGCGACCGCTGGGTCTTCGAGCCGCTACGGCCACCGCCGGGTGATGGCCGTCCATAGGGCGTTGCGCTCTTTCGACCTGTCCCAACAGACCACCCGCGTCACCAGCGACCCCAGACACCTGAGTCACTCTTGAACGCTCGCTGATCGCTCGCTAGGCCGCCACCGCCGAGACCGGAACGAACAGCGTGACCACCCGCGCCGGGTCGCGCACGCCCTCGGCCCGCAACGCGGCCTCGGCCGTGGCCCGCAGCGCCCCGCCCTCGTCGCCGCCGATGAGCTCGCCCAGGCGCCAGCGCGCCGAGGTGGCGATGAGGCGCATGGCGCCGGCCTCGAAGCCCTCGAGCGCCGCCTGGTAGTGGGCGCGGGCGCCGTCGCGATCGCCGTCGAGGACGGCGAGCTCGGCGGCGATCAGCGCGCCCGCCGC
>SXJR01000210.1 GCA_005779305.1 Myxococcales bacterium | reverse complement strand
CTCGGATTCGGGCTCGGATTCGGGCTCGGGCTCGGATCATTCTTTGCGACATCCGCGGCGTCGGCCCTCCTGGTGAGGAAACCAGGAGATTCCATGCGCTTTTCCCTCTGCATCCTCGCGGCTTCGTTCATGTCCATGGCGGCCTGCGGTTCGAACGACGACCCCGACTTCGTCGACGGCGGCGGCCAGCCTGGCGTCGACGGCTCCTCGCAGGCGGCGTGCTCGATGACGCCGTATGGATCGTGCCGCTCGAACGACGGCTTCGCCTGCGCCGAGTATGCCGGCTCGATCTCGCAGCAGCAGGCGAGCACCCAGTGCGGCAACTTCGGCGACACGACCTGGTCGGACGCGCCCTGTGATCGCGGCGGCACGGTCGGCGGTTGCCAGATCGGGCAAGACAGCCCGCTGGGCGCCTACTGCACCACCATCTGGTGGTACCCACCGACCACCGGCGAGACCGGCATGGCGGCCTGCGGCACCGCCGGCACCTGGATTCCAGGCGCGTGAGCGCTCAGTCGGAGCGGGACGGCTTGGCCAGGGTGCAGGTCGGGCTGCCCTGGGCCGACTCGCACATCAGCTCGAACGTGATCGTGGTCGAGTCGCAGTCGAGGTCGCCGACCGCGGTGGCGCGCGCCGTCAGGCCGTCGGTCGACTCGTACGAGTACTGGAAGTAGCCGGCCTCGTCGATCTGGAAGTCGAGCGCGTCCCACACCGGGTTGCCGGACCACAGCGCCATGTCGGCCGCGCACTTGTGGTTGGGTCCCTCGCAGCACGGCGCCGCCGGCGTGAGCGGCGCGCTGCCGCGTGGGTACTCGGCGTTCTCGGCGAAGTGCGCCTTCAACGCCTTCTGGATCGAGTGCAGGTTGAGCTCGGCCTCGCTCTTCTTGCTCTTCTTCAGGTACTCCTCGGCGCCGCCCTGGTCGCCTTGCTCGGTGAGCCGCTCGCAGGCCATGAACGCACCCTTGTCCTTGGCGCTGGCCATGCACGTGCGGACCTTGTCGCTGAACTTCTGCTCCTTGCAACCGGCGATGGCCTTGGCGCGCATGTCGCCATAGCTCGAGCCGCCGAAGCCGAAGACCTTGGCCATGTTGGCGATCACGTCCTCGCAGGAGTTGCCGCCCCCGCAACCGGCGGCGAGCGACAGCGCGGCGGACGAGCTGACGACGATGATCGAGATCAGGATTGTGCGCATCGGTTCCCCTCGGGTCAGGTCGCGATCAGTCGCGGTTGTCGGGCTTGGTCTGGGTGCAGATCGGATTGCCGTCGACCACCTCGCAGGACACCGCGTAAGTGACGGTGGTCCCGTCGCAGTCGAGATCGCCGACCGCGGTGGCCCGCGCCGTCCTGCCGTTCGACTCGTAGACGTACTGGTAGAAATGCGGCTCGTCGACCGAGAAGCGGAGCGCCTTCCAGATCGGGTCGTCGGCCCACTGCGCGGGGTTGTTGTCGCACTTCTTGGTCGCGGTCTCGCAGCACGGGGCCGACGGCGTGAGGGGCGCGCTGCCCGTGGGGAACGCGGCCATCTCGACGTAGTGGGTCTTCAGGCTCTTTTCGATCGAGCGCAGGTTCATCTCGGCCTCGCTCTGCTTGCCCTTCTTCATGAACTCGTCCTTGGCATCGCTGCTGCTGCAGCCGGCGCCGACGCCGAGGCCTGCGACGATGCCTGCGACGAGGCCTGCGACGATGCCTGCGACGATGATCGAGCTGGAAGTCGAGCGCATCGAACCCCCCTTTGGTTCGAGGGTATCACTCGCGCTATTCGAGCGGGTGTTGCTGCGACCAGGTCTCGGTCAAGCGATCGCCGTCGAGCACGAGGCGCACCTCGTACACGGCGTGCACGCCGTCGCAGTCCTGATTGCCGACCGCGGTGAGGACGAGCGCGTTGCCGTCGCGGCGCACCTGGTACGAGAAGCGGTGACGGCCGTCGATCGAGAACCGCAGGGCGAGCCAGCCGCGCTCGACCCATCGTCGGGGGTCGGGCGCGCAGCTCGTGCCCTCGGCGCAGCACGCCCCGATCGCCGGCGTCGGACCGGCATTGAGGTCGGGCAGCTTGCCGGTGGCCGCGACCTGGGCCTTGATCTCGCGCACCAGGTAACCGAGCAGCGCCGGTGCCTCGCGGGCGTCTCGCTTGGCGCTGCAGCGTCGCTGTGCGGCGGGGCAAGTGGCCAGCGCGCACAGGGCGATGAGCGCCAGGATCCACCGCACCCGCTGCCAGACGTCCTTGGCGCGCATGGCTACACCGACGCCAGGTGAGCGTCGACGAACCGCGCGACCGCGGCCGGCGCCTCGAGCTGGGGCACGTGGCCGATGCCGTCGAGGATCTCGAGCCGCGAGTGGGGCAGGCGGGCGTGGACCTTGCGCGCGGTGTCGGGATGGATGATGCGGTCCTTGGCGCCGTGCACGATCAGCGTCGGCTGGGTGATGGCCTCGAGATCGGGCGGCAACCCGCTGGCCGGCGTGGCCTCGACCCAGCCGCGGAACAGCTCCTCGAGCACGTGGCGCGCGGCGGCGCGGCGGGCGGCGACGTAGCGCTGCACGGCCCGCGGCACCCGTGGCGGCTTCTCGGTCACCAGCCGCACGAAGCGGTCGGCGTCATCGCCGTCGCCGGGCCCAGGGATGAGCAGGTTCTCGCCGCGGGCGAGGGCGCGGGTCAGCTCGCTCTCGGCCAGCTCGGGTGCCACCGACGCGACCAGGCACAGCGACGCGACTCGCCGGGGATGGTTCCGCGCGATCCACAGCGCGATGCCGCCGCCCATCGAGTTGCCGCACAGGTGGGCCGTGCGGATGCCGCGCGCGTCGAGGACGCCGACGATGGCCTCCCCCATCGCCTGCGGCGTGGCGCGGTCGCGGCCGACGATGGTCGAGGCGCCGTGCCCGGGCAGGTCGATGACCAGCAGCGGCCGCCGGCGCACGAACGGCGCCATCAGGAGCCAGGTCTCCTTGTCGCCGCCGAAGCCGTGGATCATCACCACCGGCATGCCCTCGCGGCGGCGCTCGTAGGTCGCCAGCTCGAGATCGGCGACGCGCTGGCTGCCGGCGCGCAGACCGGCCGCGGCCATCATGCCGCGCTGGAGCGCGCGCAGCTCGAGCTTGCCGAGCGCGAGCTCGGCGCGTTGACCCAGAGGTGGCACCGGCGTGGTCACGGCACGGCTCCGGGCACGTCGTCGGGCAGGGCCGGCGCCGCCACCGCGGCGGCGTCGGGCGCCGGCGACAGCGCACGCACGAAGGCGTTGAGCGCGGCCTTCTCCTCGGGGGTGAGCGGGATCTCGGGCAGCGCCCGATCGACCACACTGGGGTCGGCGCCCTGGCCGCGGCCGCCGGCGAGGTGCCAGGCCACGGCGTCCTCGAGAGTGGCAGCGCTGCCGTCGTGGAACAGCGGCCGGCGTGCGACCGCGCCCCGCAGGGTGGGCGTCTTGAAGGCGCCGGCCTGGGTGGGCTCGACGCGACCGCGGCCCTCGTCGGGCGACGCGATCAGGCCCAGCCGGTGATAGGCAAGATCGGTGTAGAGCGGCGGGGCGTGACAGGTCGCGCACTGGGCCTTGCCGTTGACCAGCTTGTAGCCCTCGACCACCTCGGGCGACACCGCGTCGGTGGCGCCAGCCTCGTAGCGATCCCACGGCGCGGCGCCGCTGTAGCGCGTCGACACGAACGCCCACAGCGCAGCCTTGGCGGTGGTCAGACGGTCGCGTCCACCGGCGGCGCGATCGAAGTACGCGCGGTACGTCGCGCTGCCGAGCAGGCGGCCAAGCCCGATCTCGAGGGGATGACCGAGCTGGCCGGCGGCGTGGCTGTCGAGGAACGAGGTGCGATCGGCGCCGCGGCCGTCCCATCCCAGCTCGCGGTGCCACGCCAGGTTGACCAGCGCGGGCGTGCGCCGCAGGTTGGGTCGGCCGGCCGCGGTCTGCGAGTGGGGCTCGTCGCCGGAGAAGCCGTTGTGCGGATCGTGGCAGCTTGCGCAGGCGGTGGTGCCGTCGGCGGCGAGGCGGGCGTCGAAGAAGAGGAGGTGGCCGAGCGAGACCTCGTCGGCGGTCGGCGCATGATCCGTGGGCAGCGGGGGCAGACCCGGGGGCGGCGCTGGCACCGGCTGGGCGGCGGGCAGGAGCACCTGGCCCGTGGGCAGGCGGGTCGCAGCATCGGTGGTGGCGACCGTCGCCGCGCCGCCGTCGGACGCGCCGGGCGGCGGCGGAGGCGCGTCGTTGCTCTTGCCCTGCTTGCATGCCGCGAGCAGCAGGAGGCCGACGAGCAGCTTACGCACGCGGCCTCGCTGCCTTCCAGGCGGTGGGCTCGACGGCCCCCAGCACGCGCATGGGGTTGTCGCCGAGGATCTTGCGCAGGACGCGGGGCGAGACGCCGCGCCGCGACAGCGCGACGGTGAGGTTGGGGAGCGCGGCGACGTCCTCGAGGCCGGTGGGCGGGACGACGAAGCCGTCGAAGTCGGAGCCGAGCGCCGGCACGTCCTCGCCGGCGACGTTGACGATGTGGAGCAAGTGATCGACGACCGCGTCGATCGACGCGCCGCCCAGGAAGCGGCGGGCGAAGATGATGCCGACGCAGCCGCCCTTGTCGGCGACGGCGCGGAGCTGCTCATCGTCGATGTTGCGCCAGTGATCGTGCACGCCGAGGACGCCGGTGTGAGTGACCATCGGGGCCTGGGTCGACAGCGCCAGGGCCTCGAAGAAGCCCTTGCGGTTGATGTGTGCCAGATCGACGATCACGCCGCAGCGGTTCATCTCGCGCACCACGTCGCGGCCGAACGGGGTCAGACCCTGGCTGGCGTCGGCGCCGCGGCCCTTGGCCGGCGAGCCCAGCGCGTTGGCCGAGAAATGGAGCAGCCCGATGTAACGCACGCCGCGGCGGGCGAAGCGCTCGACCGATCCCACGTCGCTCTCCAGGGCCTGGCCACCCTCGATGCCGCCGAGCGCGGCGATCTTGCCAGCGGCCTTGGCAAGAGCGATGTCGGCAGGCGTGAGCGCCCAGACCAGCTTGTCGGGGTTGGCCACCATGGCGCGGTCGAGCGCGTCGAGCTGGGTCTCGACGGCGCGCCGGCAGCCACGCTCGGGGTAGGGCACGGTCCAGAAGCCGAAGAACTGGGCGGCGACGCCGCCGTCCTTGAGCCGGGGCAGGTCGACGTGACCGACGTAGTTGACCTGATCGGGCATCGGCCGGGGATGGCGGGCGGCGATGTCGAAGCCGACCTTGTCCATCAGCTTGGCGGTGTCGGCGTGCAGATCGGTGACGGTGGCGTCGGCGTGGAAGGCGCGAGCCTCGGCCAGCGTGAGCGACGAGCCGGTCACGGCACACCGCCGGCACTGCCGGCACCGCTCGCGCCGCGGGCTGGCTGGAAGCGGTCGGCCGCCGCCTCGAGCACGGCGATCGCCGACTCGACGCGGTTGAAGGGCGGCATGATGTACGTGCCGGCGACGCGATGGCGCACCGCCGCCAGCGCCTCTTGCGCGATGCGGATGCCCTCGGCGCGGGCCTCGATGCCCTGGGGCACGCGCGCCATGCGGGCGCGGTACTCGGCGGGGATCGACATGCCCGGCACCTCGTTGTGCAGGAACTCGGCGTTGCGGGCCGAGGCCAGGGGCAGGATGCCGACCATGATCGGGAGTCCGAAGGTCCTGGTGTCGTCGAGGAAGCGCTCGAGCGTGCGCGGGTCGTACACCGGCTGGGTCATGACCAGCTCGGCGCCGGCCGCCTTCTTGTCCTCGAGACGGCGCAGCTCGCGATCGTAGTCCTGGGCGCCGGGCTCGGCGCCGGTCGCGAGCACGAACGAGGTGGCCGCGCCGATGGCCTTACCGGCGGGATCGAAGCCGGCGTTCAGGCCACGGGCGATCTTGAGCAGCCCGATCGAGTCGACGTCGTAGACCGGCGTGGCGAACGGGTAGTCGCCCATCTTGGGTGGATCGCCGGTGATGATGACCAGGTCGCGCAGGCCGAGCGCGGCGGCGCCGAGCAGGTGCGCGACCAGGCCGAGGAAGTTCCGGTCGCGCGCGCACACGTGGAGGATGGGCTCGACGCCGGTCTCGCCGGCGAGCCGTGCGCACACCGCGATGTTGGCCATGCGCGCCGATGCGCGCGGGCCGTCGGCGATGTTGACCACGTCGATGCCGCTGGCCAGCAGGGTCTCGACCTGGGCCTTGGTCTTGGCCAGATCGGTGCCGGCCGGCGCGGTCAGCTCGACCGACACCGCGAACTCGCCGCGGGCGATGCGCGCGCCCAGCCGGCTGCGATCGGCGAGCGGGACCACCGCCTCCTGGGGCGTGCGGATCTCGGGGACGCCACCGGCGCCGGGCGCGCTCTTGGCCTCCATCTGATCGATGCGCACCCCGCCCATCATGCGGATGGCGCCCAGCATGGTGCGGATGTGCTCGGGCGTGGTGCCGCAGCAACCGCCGATGGCGCGGATGCCGCTCTTGAGCATCCGGCGCGCGAACACGCCGAAGTGCTCGGGGTTGGCGACGTAGAGGGTCCGGCCCTCGACCGACGCGGGCAGGCCGGCGTTGGGCTGCACGATCACCGGCTTGCCGCGGCCGATCATGGCGGTGCCGACGCCGTAGAGCTCGGCCGGGCCGATGCCGCAGTTGCCGCCGATCACGTCGGCGCCGGCGGCGACCAGGCGGTCGGCGACCTCGGACGGGGCCAGGCCGCCGTCGCCCTTGCCGGCGGCGTCGAAGACGTGCTGCGCGATCACCGGCACCTTGGGGCCGCGCTCCTTGGCCACGCTGATCGCGGTCTCGAGCTCGAGGATCGAAGTGAAGGTCTCGAGCAGGATCACGTCGACGCCGGCGATCACCAGCGTGTCGATCTGCTCGGCCAGGGCCAGGCGGGCGCGGCGGCGCTCGGCCTCGGTGGCGATGGCGTAGCGCACGCCGGTGGGGCCGACCGCGGCGGCGATCCAGGCCCGGCCGGCGGCGGCCTCCTTGGCCAGCCGCACGGCGGTCTTGTTGATCTGCGTCATCTGATCGGCGAGGCCGTGGCGGGCCAGGGCGATGCGATTGGCGCCGAACGTGTCGGTCTCGATCACCTGGGCGCCGGCGGCGAGGTAGTCGAGGTGGACCTGGCGGATGAGCTCGGGCTGCGAGAGCACCAGCTCGTCGTAGCTGCGGGTGTGGAGGACGCCGCGCTCGTAGAGCAGCGAGCCCATGGCGCCGTCGAAGAGCACGGGCCCTTCGACGAGCGCCTCGAGGAACGGCTTCACGGGCGATCTCCCGGTGGGGCTCCGGGCAGGCCGACCGCCTGCAGGTGCTTGCGCACGGCCCGGAACGCGTCACCGCGGCCGACCTGGGCCAGGTGGCCGCCGGGGAACCAGTGGATCGCGCACTCGCCCCAGTGCCGCCACAACGACTCGGCCTGATCGGGCGGTGTGATGCGATCGCCGCGCCCGGCGACGATCATCAGGCGCTCGTGCGGGACCAGCGGCGCGCGCGCGGTCGGCGAATGGATGGCGAAGACGTCGTCGAGCAGGTCGCCCGACACGCCGGCCGACACGGCCCGGCGGCGGGCCGGGCTTTCCTCGCCGTGGCGCCACATGAGCTCGCTCATGCTGACCGCAGGGATCATGGCGACGGCGAACGCCAGCGACGGATCGACGGTGGCCCACAGGGCGGTGGTGTAGCCGCCCAGGCTCATCCCGATCGCGCCCACCGACGGCGCGCCGCGACGCCGCAGGTGCTCGGCGAAGGCACGCAGATCGAAGATGGCCTGGCCGAAGCCCTCGTTGGTGCGGACCAGGTTGGCGCTGGGGAACAGCGAACCGCCGCGGCCGGTCCGGCCCTCGACGCTCGGCGCGCGGGCACCGTGGTAGGGGAGCTGGAACAGCGCCACGTCGAAGCCGCGGCGCAGCCAGTAGCCGATGACGAAGGCGCGCTCCTCGAACCACCAGGTGCCGCCGCCCCAGCCGTGCAGGCAGATCATCACCGGTCGCTTGCCGCTGCCGTAGAGGCGGGCGTGGGCGGTCTGGTTCTCGACGTGGCGGTGGTGCTCTTCGCGATACGCGGCGAGGAAGGGGCGGTACGCCGACGCGAAGCGGATCGACGTGACCGGGACGCCGAACGCGTCGTCGTCGCGGCGCTCGCTGGCCTCGGCCGGCGGCGGCGCCGGGAAGAAATCGGCGGTGCGGTAGGCGGCGGCCAGCTCGATCAGGCGCGCCCGGGCGTCGGTGGGAACGCGGCGCGGCGCGCTCGACGACATGCGCCGCTCCATGAGGCGAAGCGCGCCGCGATCGACGGCGGCGCTGGCCTGGGTCACGGCACGCAGGACGTCGCGTAGCACCCTCGCAAGGTACAACGTTTACGACCCGGCGCAGCACGGAGCCTCGTGCTATTCCGAGGGTATGGGTCTCGCGATCCTCCTCGCCATCGTCGCCGAACTGGCCTCGATCGCCATCGTCGCGGATGTCGCCGGATGGCTGTGGACCCTGGCCGGTCTGGCGCTGGCCGCCGGGCTCGGCATGGCGGTCCTGGCCAACCGCGGCGTGACCACGCTGGGCCGCGCCGCCGAGGCGATGCAGAGCGGCACCCCGGTGGGCCCGGTGGTGGTCGACGGCGCCCTGGTCGCGCTGGCCGGGGTACTGCTGATCATCCCCGGGTTCGTCACGGATGTCGTCGGGTTGCTGCTGCTGGCGCCTCCGATCCGCTGGCTGGTGCGGCAGCGCGCCACCACCTGGCTGAAGGGGCGTCTGGTGATGGTGGGGCCGGGCATGGGGATGCCGGTGAATCCTGAAGGCGTTGGCGAGGTCATAGACACGACCGCCACCGAGGTGCGTGACGCGGATTCGAAGCCGCCGCTGGAGCTCCCCTGATGCGTACTCGTCTACTTGCGACGGCCGCGATGCTCTGTGCGGCGGGCACGGCGGCGGCGGACAGCTTCGGCGGATTCGCCGGCAACGAGAAGGCGTACGTGCTGGGGCGCGAGAAGGCGTGCCAGGCGCTGGTGGTGACCGCCGCGGTCGCGCGCGGGGTCCCGAGCTGCCACGCCGCCTCCACCGAGGAGCTCGCCGGGATGTCGCTGAAGACGCCGGCCCCGCAGAAGGGCGGCGAGGCCGAGGTCAAGGCGGCCGCCAAGACGCGCACCATCACCATCACCGCGCGCACCGGCGAGGTGCTGGTGACGTGGAGCGCGCCCGATCCGGTGACGTCGATCGTCGACGTGTGGCGCTCGACCTACGGGCGCATCGTGGCCGTCGAGTACACGGTGCGGCGGGCCGGGCGCGAGGTCCACGAGGTGGTGGCCTTCGATCTCGGCGTCGGTGGCGGCGCCGGCGGGGTGAAGCCGCCCGATGGCGGCGGCGGTGGCCCCGGTCCGCCCGACGCGTTGCCGACGGTGGATCCGCAGATCGCCAGGGCCGCAGTCAAGGCGCGCAAGGCCAGCGGCAAGGCGGCGATCGCGGCGTGGCAGAAGGTGATGGCGATCGATCCCGACCACAGCGAGGCCCGCTATCGGATCGCCGTGGCGTACGCGGGGCTGAAGAAGGCGGGCGACGCGGTGGCCGCGCTCGAGGCGCTGGTCGCGTCGAAGCGGCCCGACGCCGCCGAATGGCTGATCGAGGCCCGCTTCGATAAGGCCTTCCTGAAGCTCGTCGCCGATCCTCGCTTCCGCACCGCGGTCGGCTACGACCGACCGCCGTCGACGCCGTACGAGCGGTTGATGGGGCTGGGCGGGCAGTGGGAGCAGTCGCTCACGCCGTGCGATCGGCCCGAGATGAAGCTGACCCTGCGGCGCGATCGCAGTTTCCGGCTCGATTTCCGCAGCGTGTGCGAGGGCATGCGCGAGACATTCTCGATGAAGGGCACGTGGACGCGCACCGACGCCGCGGTGGAGCTGCTGATGAAGAAGGCCGAAGGCAACGGGATGGACTCGGCACCGTGCCTGCTGACCCAGGACGGCGACGAGGACGTGCTGACGTGTCACGTGGACGCGGACCTGGTGTTCGAGGGCCGCCCGGCACGTCGATGAAGTGGCACAGCGTGGACGTGGACGTGGACGTGATCGCGATCGTCGTCGTGATCGCGATCGTGATCGGCGTCGGGTGCGGATCCGCGGGTTCGACGGCGCCGAGCCCGACGCCGTCCACGTCCACGTCCACGTCCACGCCCACGTCAACGCCCACGTCAACGCCCACGTCAACGCCCACGTCAACGCCCACGTCAACGCCCACGTCAACGGTCACCGTCGACGCCGGATGTGATGCGATCGATGGAGAGGCGATGGAGGGCTTCGACTTCGATGGCGACGGGGATGTGGATCAGGTGTTCAGGAACGGCAACGACATCCACGGCAACAGCGACTTCGCGATGTATCGGAACGACGGTGGGTGCCCGGTGCTGCTCGGCACCATCGGCGCGTTCGCGTTCGACCCGCCCAGGTGCGTCCAGGCGCCGGTAGGCGGAAGGGTGTGCAGGATGACCGCCAACCGCCGGATGCACCATGACGACTACCAGGAGTACTTCTGGGTGCTGGGGCCGTCCGGGTTCGAGAAGGACGGGGCAGGGCGGTACATCCCCGGCCGTGACTCGAAGCGTCCATGATCCCGCGGGGTTGAACGGGCGAGATCGCGACGTTACAATTCCGTGAGGGCGATGAACCTCGGGGCCTCGGTCGGACACTGATCACCAGCAGATCAGGTCGTATGCTCGTCCTCGTGGGAAAGAAGAGCGGAAGCGTCGAGACCGGCCCGGGTTTGGCCGAGCTCGATGAGCCCGAGCTCATCCGCCGGTGCAAGGCGGGTGAACGCGCCGCCCACGACGAGCTCTATCACCGGTTCCGGCGCCAGGTGGCCGCCAACCTCTACCGCGTCCTCGGCGATCGCAACGAGATCGAGGATCTGGTCCAGGAGGTCTTCGTCATCGCCTTTCGCGGCCTCGCCACCTTCCGTCACGAGGCGCGGCTCGGCACCTGGCTCTATCGCATCTGCGTCAACGTCGCGCTCGGTCGCATCCGCTCGCGCACGCGCCGTCCGCCGCCGCTGGGCGTCGCCGATCTCGAGAGCGCTGCCCACAACGCGACGCTCACCGATCGTCCCGAGTCGCCGCAGCGCGCGCTCGAGCGGCGCGACGACGTGGCCCGCGTCTATCGCGCGCTCGATCGGCTGGCGCCCAAGAAGCGCATGGTCCTCTACCTGCACGAGATCGAGGGCCGCGATCTCAAGGAGATCGCCTACCTCGTCGACGCCAACGCGGTG
The DNA here is from genome assembly GCA_005779305.1 of Myxococcales bacterium. Classification (GTDB taxonomy): domain Bacteria; phylum Myxococcota_A; class Polyangia; order Haliangiales; family Haliangiaceae; genus UBA2376. Next base: position 1,918 of record SXJR01000210.1, on the reverse strand, counting down.
ACGGTGCGGACCCGCCTGTTCTACGCCCGCCGCGAGTTCTACCGCGCGCTGGTCGACGAGGGCGGCGTGCCCACGGCCGTGCCCGTCGTCGAGGCCACCGACTCCACCGACTCCACTGACTCCACTGACTCCACTGACTCCGAAAACGACGGAGATCGCACGTGAGCCGTCACGTCTCGCCTCACCGCCTCGCCGAGCTGGCGGCCGGCCGCCTCGACGGTCGCGTGGCCGCGCGCGTGCGCGTGCACCTCGATGGCTGCGACGACTGCCGCGGGGCCTGGGACAAGCTGCGCAGCCTGCGTGCGACGTTCGCAGACATCGGCGGCGCGCCGCCGCCCGAGCTGCGCTGGGATCGCGTGCGGGCCCAGGTGTACTGGTCGATCGGCTCGGGTTCGTTCCCCGCCGTTACCGACCCCGGCGACGCACCGGCACGCCGCTGGCCGTGGCTCGCTGTGCCGGTGCTGGCCGTGGCCGCCATCGCCATGGCGGTGTGGGCACCATGGCAGTCTTCGTCGCGTCCGGCGCCGTCGCAGACCGCGGTCCCGTCGCCGTCCCCGGTGCCGGCGCCGATGCCGCTCATTCCGGTCGAACTCGCGCCGGCGCCGCTGACCGCCGTGGTCACGCTGGTCGAGGGCGACGCCTCGCTGGTGCGTGCGCCGGGCTCGGCCGAGATCGCCGACGCCGACGACATCGGTGCCAGCGCGGTGGCGGCCGGGGCGCGGCTGGCGACCGGCGACGGCCGGCTCGCGCTCCAGCTCGGCGCCGGCTCGGTGGTGACCCTGGCTGGTCGCTCGTCGATGGCGCTGGGCCGTCTCGACGAGGGCGGCATCGAGCTGGTGATCGATGGCCAGGTCGACATCGAGATCTCGAAGCGGGCCGTGGGCCAGCGCTTCACCGTCGTGGCCGGCGGCCGCACCATCGAGGTGCGCGGCACCGCCTTCCGCGTCGCCCACCGCGACGGCGAGGTCGCCGTGGCCTGCGAGCACGGGCGGGTCGCGGTCTCGAGCGGTGACACCACCGTCGAGCTCGGCGCCGGACAGGGCCTCTCCCTCGGCGACGCCGAGCCGCTGCTCGGCCGCGCACCCCGTCCGCTGGGCGACGCCGAGCTGGCGGCGCTGGTCGCCTCGCGGGCCGCCGCGCTGCCGGGCTGGACCGATCCGGCCACGGTGCTGCGCACCACGTCGCCGCTATCGGTGGTCGCGCCGCGGGCCCGCGCCGTGCGCGTCGACGGCATCGTGGTCGGCGCGGGCGCGGTGTGGATGCGGGTCGCGCCCGGGCGCCACCTGGTCGACGCCGAGCAGGCACCGGGCCGCTTCTCGCCGGCGCGCTGGGTCGAGGTCGGCGACGACGACGTCCGCCCGCTGGTGCTGGCCGACGCCACGGCCCCCGTCGAGAGCGCCGCCGCCGGCCGCCGAGCCCGAAGGGCCGAGCTGGGACGCGCGCTCGATCAGGGTCGCCTGCGCGCATGCGTGCGGGCGGTCGAGAAACAGGGGCTCGCCGACGACACGTTCGTCGAGCTCGAGATCGGCGTCGACGCCAACGGCGCGATCGGCTTCCTCAACATCATCGACACCGACCTGCCGTCGCGCGTCGCCTCCTGCGTGCGCGACGCGGTCGCGGCGTCACGACTCGGCAGCGGCAGCGCCGCGAGCTGGCGCCACCGCATCAGCTTCTGAGCGGACGACCTCGGCGAACGTCCCGTCGGCGACCACGGCGCCGGCCTGGATGCGCAGCACCCGGTCGGCCAGCGCGCGGGTCTCGCCCATCGAATGGGTGACGGCGATGATCGGCACGTGGGTCTCGTCGGCGATCTGGCGGACCAGGGCCATGAGCGGGAGCTTGATCTCGCGATCGAGCGCGCTGAACGGCTCGTCGAGCAGCATCCCGCGCGGAGTCATGGCCAGGGCGCGGGCCAGGG
>SXJR01000209.1 GCA_005779305.1 Myxococcales bacterium | reverse complement strand
GGCGTCGACGTCGGCGCCCAGGCCGAGATCTATCGCTTGATCGAGGAGCTGGTCGGCAAGGGCCACGCGGTGGTGATGGCGTCGTCGGACCTGCCCGAGATCGTGCGGCTCGCCGATCGGGTGCTGGTGCTGCGCGATGGCCGGCTCGCCGGTGAGCTCGGCGCGGGAGCGATCACCGGGCTGGCGATCATGTCGCTGGCACTCGGAGCGGAGGCAGCATGAAGCTCGAACGCAACACCCAGAAGCCCCGATGGTTCGCCTTCGCGCGACGCGACGCGCGGAGGGGTGAATGCCGGGGGCCTGAACCCCGGCAGAGGGGACGGGAACGTCCCCTTTCGATCGACCTCAACGCCTGGGCCATGGCCGGCGTGCTGCTCTTCCTGTGGGCGGCGCTCGCCGTCCTGCCGGCGACGCGCGGCGTGTTCCTCACCGAACGCAACCTGGCCACGCTGCTCACCCAGAACGCGCACATCCTGGTGATCGCCGTGGGCATGACCATGGTGATCGTCATCCGCGGCATCGATCTGTCGGTCGGCGCCGGCGTCGCCCTCACCGGCGTCGTGGCCGCCCTGCTCCAGCTCAGGCTGGGGGTGTCGGCGCCGGTCGCCATCGCCGCCGCCCTCGCCGCCGGTGCCGTGATCGGCGTGTGGCAAGGCCTGTGGATCTCGCGGCTCGGCATCCCGGCCTTCGTCGTCACCCTGGCCGGCTTCAACGCCTTCCGCGGCCTCGCCCTCGTGCTCTCCGACGCCCGCGGCCTCGCGCCCATGCACGAGGACTTCTCGATCGTCACCGCCAGCGTGGCCCCCGGCGCGACGGTCGCCCTCTGCCTGGTCGCGCTCGCCGCCGGTGTCGGGCTCACCCTGGCCGACGCCGCGCGCCGCCGCGCCCACGGCCTCGAGCCGCCGGCCATGACGGTGCTCGGCGCCCGCATCGGCGGCCAGGTCCTCCTCGCCGGCTTCGTGCTCGCCGTCTTCGCCGGCCGCGGCATGCCGGTGCCGGTGCTGGTCGCCGCGCTCACCGTCCTCGGCGGCGCGTTCCTGACCCGGCGCACCCGTTTCGGCCGGCACATCTACGCGGTCGGTGGCAACCCTGACGCCGCCCGCCTGGCCGGCATCGACGTCAAGAAGGTCACGCTCGGCGTCTACGTCCTGGTCGGCGTCCTCACCGGCGTGGCCGGGGTCCTGCTCGCCGGCCGCGTCAACGGCGTCACCCCGGGCAGCCAGGGCCAGCTCCTCGAACTCGACGTGATCACCGCCGTCGTCATCGGCGGCACCAGCCTGCTCGGCGGTCGTGGCTCGGTGGTCGGCACCATGCTGGGCGCGCTGGTATTCGGCACGCTGGCCAACGGCATGAACCTGCTCGGCGTCGACTCCAACTGGCAGCTCATCTGCAAGGGTCTCATCCTCATGACCGCCGTGCTCTTCGACGTCCTGTCGAAGGGCGGCCGGGTGATGGTCCGCGTGATCGCCATCGTCGTCGCGCTGGTGGTGGTGACCGCGTTGATGGCGTCGCGTCCGCCGGTGCCGCGGCCGCAGGTGGCGTTCCTGCTCTCGACGCTGCAGGAGGAGCGCTACAAGAAGGACCAGCGCTTCTTCGAGGCGCGGGCCCGTGAGCTCGGCATCCGCGCCGTGACTCTCGCCGCGGACAACGACAACGCCAAGCAGATCGCTCAGGTCGAAGACGCGCTCACCCGCGGCGCCCGCGTGCTGGTCATCCAGCCCACCGACAGCAAGGCGGCGTCGACCTACGTGCGCCTGGCCCACGAACGTGGCGCCCGCGTGATCGCCTACGATCGCACGATCGTCAGCAAGGACCTCGACTTCTACGTCTCCCACGACAGCTACCGGGTCGGCGTGCTCCAGGCCGAGGCGGCGATCGCCGCCACCGGCGGCCGAGGCCGTTTCGTCATCCTCTCGGGCCAGGCCGGGCACTCGGTCGCCACCGAGATCACCCGCGGCTACGACGAGACCCTGGCGCCGTACGTGAAGCGCGGCGACATCGAGATCGTCACCCGCCAGAGCCACAGCGCCTGGTCGCCGGAGCAGGCCCTGCGCACCGTCGAGGACGCGCTGGCCCGCGCTGGCGGCAGGGTCGACGCCATCCTCGCCAACAACTCGGGCATGGCTCGCGGCGCCGTGCAGGCGCTGGCCGCGACCGGCAAGACCGGCGTGTTCGTCGCCGGCGCCGACGCCGACGCCGCCAACGTCGACTTCGTGTGTCAGGGCAAGCAGACCATCGAGGTCCTCAAGGACATCCAGCCGCTGGCCGAGACCGCGGCCGAGGTCGCCGCCCGCATGGTGCGCGGCGAGAAGCTGGACGGCACCGTCGCCGCCGTGCCGGTCGAGGTCATCGGCCCCGCCGACGTGAAAGCGCGGCTCGTCGATTCTGGATTCTTGACCGCGTCGGAGGTGCCGTCGTGCCTGAAGTGACGTTCCTTGCCAAGCTCGCCACCACCATCCTGGCCACGGCCGGCGGTGCCCAGCCCCAGCCGCGGGTGGCCTCGACCGAACCCATCTCGTCACGCGACACCGTGGCCGCCGTGGAGGCCACGGCCGTGCCCGACACCGGGCCCGGCCTCGACGCCGGCGGCGTGCGCTTCGAGCTCCACGGCTACGCCCGCATCCCGCTGGCGGCGCAGGCCACGCCGCGCGAGCCGTTCCTCGTCGACAACGACTACTACCTGTCGGGCTTCGCCTACACGCGCCTGTACGAGCCCGACTGGTCGGAGCTGTTCTTCTCGGCGTCGAACGGCAACTACAAGGCCGAGTTCGGCATCTTCGCGTCGCTATACAGCGACTACGCGTCTCCCGAGCTCGAGAACCAGCTCGGCATCGCTCAGGCGAGCGTCACCGCCAAGCACTTCCTCGATCACGAGCCGCTCACCGTGCAGCTCGGTGTGTTCTGGGATCGCTTCGGTCATCTCGAGCCGTACGACACCTACGTCTTCGGCCGCACCCACCAGGGCGGGCTCAAGGTCGCCTACGACCTGCCCGGCGGCGGGCGGGTGCAGACCGGGCTCGGAATGCACCAGGACCAGCTCCGCCAGAACCAGGGTCTCACGCCGATCGCGCACCTCGCCGGCAGCTACCCGGTCGGCGAAGCCACGCTCGGCGCCTACCTCCTGCGCACGTGGACCCGCGACGTACGCCAGCTCAGCCCGATCCAGAACGGCACGATGTACGTGGCCGGCCTCGACGCGCGCGTGCCCATCCCCGGCGATCGCGGCGAGGGCTATCTGGCGTTCGCCTACTACGACATGACCAAGGTGCTGTACCTGGCCCCGGCCCTCGAGGTCATGCACTCGACCGGTGGCCGCGGCCTGACCGAGAACTTCCTCGGCCTGGAGTCGTCGAACGACGGCACCGGCCACATGTACACGCTGGCGGGTGACGTGCCCGCCAAGATCACCGAGGACCTCGGCCTGCGCGCCTTCGGCATGGCGACCTGGGTGCGCAGCGATCAGGTCGACGAGATGGATCCGTCGATCAACCGCGACCGTCGCATGTACATCAAGTGGGGTCTCGAGCCGAGCTACCGCGTCCACCGCGGGGTCCTGCTCGCGGCCCGCTTCGATCGCGTGATCATGGATCTCTACGACGCCGAGAACGGCTTCCGCGTGCTGTCACCGCGGATCGCCTTCCCACTCGAGAAGTGGGGCGAGCTGGCCTTCCAGTACTCGCACTACTGGTACGGCGACAAGGTTGCCCTGCGCGCCGGTCAGGTGCCGCTGGTGACCGAGCCCGATCGCAACGTCTTCAAGCTGCAGGCGCAGGTGGCGTGGTGAGACCGGCACCCGGAGGCGCCGCGCCTTCGGCTCAATCGGGCGCGCCTGGCGGCTCCATGGCTTCGGCCGGCGCGACCTCGTCGGTGTTGGGCCGGGGCACGATCTCGATCAAGCGGAGGTGAGCTGGCGCCTTGGCGCGCTCCTCGGGGGACATCAGCGCGATCTCGAGCTGGCCCAGGCGCTCGACCTCGGCCAGGGCGTTGTAGCCGCCGATGAACTGACCGCGCAGGAACACGTACGGCACGGTGTTCTGATGGGTCTCGATGGCGAGCAGCGGCAGGTACTTCTCGTGCTCCTGCTGCTCGAGATCGAGGTAGTCGTAGTCGACCTTGTGCTTCTCGAGAATGGTGATGGCGCGGCCGGTCCAGGCGCAGCTGTTCTTGCCGTAGATCTGCGCGGGGAGCGCGGGGTTACCGAGGCCGACCTGCTTGGCCGGCGCCGCCGGAGCGGGCTTGTCCGCCAGCGGCGAGGCGGCGGCCTGAGGAGCGGCGGCCCGTGCTGGCGCCCGGACCGGTTCGCGGCCACGCAGCTTGTCGAGCCGGGCGCGCACCGGGGCGAGGCGCGGGTCGTTGGTCCAGCGATCCTGGAGGTAGTCGCGCAGGTCGCCGCCCACTTCGTCGGCGCGATCGAGTGCTTCCTTGACGCGGCTGGTGAGCTGCGCGGCCAGGCCTTGTTTCGCTGTGTCCGTCATGGATCCCGGGACCCTAGCCAGGGCGCTCAAGCCGCGCAAGCACCGAATGAGGGGGGCCTACGCCCCGAAGACCCGCTTCTTCAGCCCGCCGTTACCGGCCAGGTTGACGAGCTCGACCCGACCACCCACGCACTCGCCAGCGATGAAGCACAGGGGGCCGCCGCGGCCCTTGGCGTCGCGACGCACCGCGGCCTGGGTGGCCTCGTCGCCCTCGAGGTTGATGAGCTTGTAGGGGATGGCGTTGGCCTCGAGCACCTCGGTCAGCTTGCCGGCGTCCCGCCACTGCTTCTCCTTGAAGTAGTAGACGATGACCGGAGCGACCTCCGGCTTCGACGTCGCCGCGGGCGCGGGACCGACGGCGGGCTTGCTGGCGCCGTAACCCTCGGCGAAGGCCTTGCGATCGGCGAGCTCGTCGCCGGAGGCGAGCGGACGGCCGAGGGTGTCGTTCACGCGGCGCGCGGCCTCCGCCAGCGCGCCGTCACCGCTGGCGATGGCCTGCCAGCCACGCTCCCGGAGCTTGTCGAGGAAACCCATGGCGCGGGTTGTAGCACCGTCGGCGCCGTCTTCGGCGCCACGCGCCGTTTGCATCCGGCGATCGGCCGTGTCAATCATCGAGGCTGGGGGTAACCATGTCGCAACGGTCCGCGATCGCTCGTTTCCTGTTCGACTCGACGTTCTCGAGCTCGGCCAACCAGCGCACCTGGCGCACCATCGTCGCCGCCGGCGCCATGCTCGGGGTCACCACGCTGGCCTCGGCGCCCGCCGACGCCGACGACAAGAAGGCGCCGCCGCCAGGCGCGGGCGCGCCGGCGATCATGGCACCGCCCGCACCTACCGGCCCGGTCATGACGCTCGATCAGCCGAGCATCGACTTCGGCACCATCGACACCGGCAAGAAGACCACCGTCGAGTTCACCTTCGTGAACACCGGCACCCAGCCGCTCAAGCTCGAGAAGAAGAAGCTCAAGAGCACGTGCCGGTGTCTGGTCGCGGTCCTGCCGCGTGAGCCGATCGCGCCCGGCGCCCACGGTGTGATCAAGGCGACGTTCACGGCGCCCCGCACCGCCGGCGACGCCAGCCACAACCTCGTCATCAAGTACACGACCGATCCGGCGGCCAAGGCCGAGAGCTCGGCGGTGATGTCGGTGGTCGGAGTGGTCCGCAAGCGCCCGCGCACCCCGCAGGTCCCGCGGGTCGAGGGACGCGGCTTCATCCTCAGCTGACGCCGAGCCAGACGCCGAGCCTGTATGATGCGGCCATGCGCCGCGTCGTGCTCGCCCTCGTCGTCCTGGCTGCGTGTGGTGGCGACGGCGGCGGCGACCCTGACGGCGGTGGCGACGACGACGGCGACGGCGGCGGCACCGGGCAGGACGCCCGCCCCAACGACGGCAACACCGGCGACGGCGTGCCCAGCGTGCCCGGCTCGCTGCGCTTCTTCGGCACCGGCACCGGCGGCATCGATCGGGTCGAGATCGCCATCGATCCGGCGGTGCCCGCCGACGTCGGTCTCGGCGACTTCACGATCGACTTCTGGGTGCGGCCGAGCCGGGTCGGGTTCTCCTACGTCGAGACGTGCTCCACGGGGACCAACGGGCTGGTGGGCGGCAACGTGGTGATCGATCGCGATCGCACCGGCAACGGCGATCACGGCGAGTTCCGCATCGCGATCACGGGTGGGCCGACCGCGGGCGCCGGCGGCGTCGCGTTCGGCGTCGGCAAGGGCGCGAACGGCACGGGCCTGTGCGGCACCGTCGACATCGTCGACAACACCTGGCACCACGTCGCAGTCACGCGCGTGGCCGCGACCGGCGCGATGGCGCTCTACATCGACGGCAACCCCGACGGCACCGCCACCGGCCCCACCGGCGACATCAGCTACCGCGACGGCGCCACCGGCGCGCCCGAGGACAAGTTCCTGGTCTTCGGCGCCGAGAAGCATGACGCGGCCACGCCGTCGTTCAATGGCTGGATGGACGAGGTCCGGATCTCGACCACGATCCGCTACACCGCCGCGTTCACGCCCGAGACCATGCCGTACGCTGCCGCCGACGCCGACACCGCCGCGCTCTATCACTTCGACGAGGGCGACGGCGCCGCGCTGGGCGACACCCGCAGCATGAGCCCGGGCGTGATCAAGGTTGGATCGACACCGACCGGCACCGTCCCGGTCTGGGCCAGCGCGACGCCGTTCCTTCAGTAGCCGGCGGCCAATCGGGCCGTTCAGCGCAGCGGCGCCTCGTAGAGATCGTTGTCGTAGCGGGTCTGTAGCGCGAGCAGGCGATCGCCGGGCAGGCGGCGGACCCAGAACGTGCCCCACAGGCCCGGGTCGGCCATGAGCGGCACCGGACGGCGTGCGCCCTCGACGCGGTCGAGGCCGACGGTGAGGAGGGCCGGGGTGCGGCGCTCATCGACCAGCACCTCGACCGAGCGGCTGTCGTCGGTCCACAGCACCGGCGACTCGAAGGCATGGTGCGCGGTCAGCCGCGTCAGCGCGCCGGAGGCGACGTCGACCAGCACGGTGCCGTCGACGACGGTCGCAGCGATGGTCGTGCCGTCGGGCGACGGCGCCAGGCTGGTGAGCTCGGCGGCGCTGACCTTCACCGCCGCCGAGGCGCCGTCGGCGTCGACCAGCCACAACCCGCCCTCGCCGCGCCACTCGCCGGCCACCGCCAGTCGACCGTCCGGCATCCAGGCCGGGATGGCGCTGGCGCGGACGCCCTCGAGCACGCGCGGCTCGCCGCCGCTCGCCGACGCCACCAGCACCGGCCGCGACTCGCCGTCGCCTTGCCACGCGGCGCGGCGGCCGTCGGGCGACAGGCGTGGGCAGCGACCGGGGCCCAGCACCACGCGCTCGCCGCCGTCGATCGGCACGATCACCGCCAGCGCGTCATCGCCGTGACCCGCTTCCCAGTCGGTGGCCGCCACCCGCGTGCCGGCGCGATCGACGTCGATGCAGTCGAGCGACGTGGACAGCGGCAGGCGCTCGACCGCGCCGCCGTCGCCGCTGCGGACCAGGAACGTGCGTTTGTCCTCGATCACGAACAGCAGCGCGTTGCCATCGGGCGCGATGCTCGGGTTGTAGGCGTTGTCGCGGGTCCCCAGCGTGCGCGGCGCACCGGTCAGCGGGATCCACCACGTGGTGGTGCGGCCGGCCCACGCGCCGTCGGCGACCAGGGCGCGACCGCGCGGCTCCCACATCAACGAGCGGAGGTTGAGCGCCGGCTCGCCGAGCTTGCGCGACCGGCCCGTGGCCACGTCGACGAGCCAGAGCTGGTGGTCGGCGGCGGCGGCGATGGTCTTGCCGTCCGGTGACCAGGCGGTGGCGATGCCTGCAGGCATGGCGAGCAGCTCGCGCTCGACGCCGGCGGTGGTGCGCAGCCACAGGGTCACCGGACCGCCCTCGAGGCCGCGGCTGCGGAAGAACACGATGGCGTCGCCGGCCGGCGACACCGACGCGTAGCTGGCGTCATCGGCGATGAGCTGGGGCGCCTGCCCCGGCGTGGCCGGGATCCGCCAGGCTGCGCCGTGATCGCCGTCGTGGCGCGAGACCAGGAAGCCGCCGCCGGGCCACGGACGGGGCTGGTACTCGTCCTCCGGCGTCGACGTGATCCGGCGCCGGTTGCCGCCGTCGCGATCGGCGGTCCACAGATCGTACTGGCCGGTGGCTGGATCGTTGGCCACGAAGGCGATGGTGCGATCGTCGACGTAGATCGGGTCCTGCTTGCGCTCGGCGATCGACGTCAGCCGGCGGGTGGCGCCGGCGGTGCGCACGTGCGGCCGCGGATCCGGAGCGAGCGCGACGAAGGCGACCGCGACGGCCCCCAGCATGGCAGCCGCCGCCGCGACGACGATGACCCGGGAGCGGTGCCACCGGATCGTGGCGCCCAGCCGGCGCTCGTCGCGCAGCTCGGCGAGCAGCGCGGCGACGTCGGGCCAGCGCCGGGTCGGATCCTCGCGCAGGGCGCGGCCGAGCACGTCGTCGAGCCAGCGCGGGACGCCGTCGCGGCGGCGCGGATCGAGCTCACCCCGCGCCATCGCGGCGCGCAGCTGGGCGGTGGTCTCACCGGCGAACGGGCGGTGGCCGTGCAGGGCCTCCCAGATCGAGACCGCGAACGCGAACTGGTCGGCGCGAGCGTCGACCGCGCCACCGTCGAGCTGCTCGGGCGCCATGAACGCGGGCGTGCCGACCCGACCGCCGGTGACGGTGAGCGTGTGATCGAGTCCGGGTCGCTGATCCTGCGCAGTCCTCGCGTTCATCAGGTGCGCCGCCGCGGGTCCTGCTTCCGTGACGGAGACCGAACCCGTGGCCGTGACCGAGCCCGAGACCGAGTCCGGATCCGAAGCCGACGCCGAGCCCGAGCCCGGATCGGAACCCGTTCCGGTGTCCGTCGCCGGCTCAACCATCGCGCGCGCCAGGCCGAAATCCGCGACCCGCGGGCGGCCGTCAGGACCGACCAGCACGTTGTCGGGCTTGAAGTCGCGATGGACCAGGCCGGCGGCGTGCGCGGCGACCAGGCCGTCACCGGCGGCGCCGTAGAGGCGCAGCACGTCGCGCCAGGGGCGAGGTGTCCGCGCCCACGCCCGTGCCGTGCCGCCCTCGACCAGCTCCATCGCGACGTAGACGCGCCCGCCGTGGGTACCGACCCGGTGGACGGCGACCACGTTGGGGTGGGCGAGCCGCGCCAGCGCCGTCGCCTCGCGCGCCAGCCGCTCGAGCGCCAGGCCGCGACCGCGGTGGATCTTGAGCGCCACCGGACGCTCGAGCCGCAGATCGAAGGCACGGTGCACGACGCCCATGCCGCCCTGCCCCAGCAACCCGTCGACGCGGTACTCGCCGTCGATGACCGTGCCGGCCGGCACGGCGTCGTCGTCGGAGGGATCCACCGCCGCCACGTCCACATGATAGCCTCGTCGTGGAGGCATCATGCGTATTGCTCCACTGCTGTCGTGCGTGCTGTGGACGTCCCTCGCCGCCTGCGACGAAGATCAGCCCGCGTTCATCGACGCCGCTGCGCTCGACGCGCCGGCGGTCGACGGCGCCGCGAACGAGACCGACGCCGCGGTGGTCATCGACGCCGCGCTGGCGCCGATGGCGACCGTACCGGCCACGGCCTCGGTCGGGACCACCTGCGGGGTCACGCCTGCGCCCACCACCGACCTCACGATCGGCAACACCGGCACCGCCGAACTCGTCATCAGCGCCGCCGAGGTCACCGGCGGCTTCACCGTGGTGACCACGCTGCCGCTCACGATCACACCGGCAAACACGGCCACGCTCACGATCCGCGCCCCGGTCGCCGTGATCGGCACCGATCTCGGCGGCTCGACCAAGACCGGCACGCTCACGCTCACCACCAACCAGGCCGGCGCCTCGCCGACAGTCGCGCTGACCAGCCTGGTCACCGGCGCCAACCTCGCGCTGGTGAACTCGTCGAACGCCGTCATCACCAGCGTCATGTTCAACGCCACCTCGGGCTGCCCGGCGCCGCAGACGGTGAACGTCCGCAACACCGGCAACGCGGTCGCCGCCGTCGGCAATGCCTCGGGCAGCGCGTTCCTGTTCTCGGGCTTCAGCCCCAACGACGTCAACCCGGGCGGTTCGATCAGCCACACCATCTCGCTGTTCACGTTCTCGCCGTGCAGCGGCGCCGAGGCGGTGACGTACTCGGTGACCGGCACGGTGTGCACCACCACGCCGCTGCCCCTGGCCCTGACCTTCAACGTCGGCAGCGGCTCGGGCTGCGTCTGTAGCTGACGCCCGGGCGCTGATGAGCCGCTGCGTCGTCCTGGTCCCGTATCTCACGCACATCGAACCGGCGTGCGAGCACGGCCTGCGCGCGCTCGAGAAGGCCGGCCTCGAGGTCCTGCGCTACCCCTCGGGCGCCGCCATCGATCGCAGCCGCTGCGACGCCGCCACCGCCGCCCTCCGCGAGGGCGTCGACGAGATCCTGTGGATCGACTCCGACATCAGCTTCGAGGCCGCGGACGTCGAGCGCCTGCGCGGCCACGACCACAGCGTCGTGGCCGGGCTCTACCCCAAGAAGGGCGTGCGTGACTTCGCCGCCCACCTGCTGCCCGGCACCGAGGAGCTGCGCGTCGGCGAGGGCGGTGGCCTCACCGAGGTCCGCTGCGTCGGCGCGGGCTTCCTGCTCACCCGCCGGCGCGTCTACGAGGACATCCAGCGCTTCTTCTCGCTGCCGGTGTGCAACAGCCGCTTCGGCCAGCCCACCGTGCCGTACTTCCTGCCCATGGTCGTCGCCGACGAGGGCGGCGAGCCCGGCAGTTACTGGTACATGGGCGAGGACTACGCCTTCTGCGAACGCGCACGCCAGGCCGGCCACAAGGTCTGGGCCGACACCACCATCCGGTTGGGCCACGTGGGCAAGTACACGTACGGATGGGAAGACGCGGGTGACGGGGTCACCCGCGTCACCGGCGCCACGTTCAGATTCCGCTCTAGCTGATCGCGCGACGCGACGCGCGGCGGGGGTGAATGGCCGGGGACCTGCGCCCCGGCCAGAGGGGACGAAAACGCCCCTCTAGTTGATGACGTTCAGTGACTTGCGGCCGGCCGGAATCGGCGGGCGCTCGTCGTGCTCGTGCGAGTGCTCGTCGACCTCGGGCGCGGTCTTCACGATCGAGCTCTTGCGGTTGGTCCGCGCCGCCGCCTTGCGGGCGACGTCGAGCACGTGCTGGTGGGCCGCCTTCTCTTCCTTGGCGTGCTTGCGGGTCACGGTCTCGACCAGCTTCTCCCGCCAGTAGGACAGCTTCTTGCGGCGGGCGCCCACCTCGTAGATGAGGTCGGCGGTGGTCGAACCCGACTTGTGCGGGCTCTTGTGGAACGGGTGCATCAGCTCGGGGTGCTTGGCCAGGTAGGCCCGCACCTCGTCCATGGTCATGCCCACGTCGCTGAGCGCGGTCTCGACCTCGCGGCCGGCGACCTGCTTGGCCTTGAACAGCTGCATCTGCACGCGGCTGTAGACGTTGACGGCGCCGTCGCCGTTGGTCTCGATGGGCAGGAAGATGGCCTGCGGGTAGAGCTCGGTGATGAAGCTCTGCACGCCGTCCGACACCGACGAGCTCGGCATGCACCCGAACGGCTTCACCGACAGGGTCATGTTGACCTTCGAGTAAGCGACGTTCTGGATCAGCTTGCCGACCTCCATGTGGCCCTCGCCGCCGCGGAGGTTGTTGTCATAGAAGGCGTGCGAGACCTGGGCCACCTCGTCCATGTCGGCGAGGTGGAAGTCGCGGAGGCCGAGCGCCGCGGAGATGGTCGAGAACAGCGTACGCAGGACCTTCTCGCCGGCCCACAGCGAGACCATGCGCTTGCGCACGTCGACGCCCTCGAGGCCGAACTTGGAGCCGCCCTCGGCGTGCTGCTTCTGGTCGGTGCCGCGCAGCTCGGCGCGCTTGTTGGTGTCGTAGCGGCTCTGCCACAGCATGTAGAGCAGCCAGGCGGTGACGATCTGGATGTCGACCTCGGCGCCCTCGCCCTCGAGGAAGCGCTGGAGGCCGTAGTTGCCGTCGCCCTCGGTGGTCATGGCCCAGAACTCGCCGATGATGCCGACCTTGGGCTTGACCTTGGTGCGGTCGACCTTGACCGAGCCCAGCTCCTTGCGCGCCCGGTAGAGCGCCTTGATGAGCGAGGTGTTGGTGGCGAAGGCCTCCGAGATCATGCCCTTGGCCTTCTCGATGGCGCGATCGGCCGAGCCAGGCACCACCTCGTAGGGGCGGATGCGGTAACCGAGGGCGTTGAGGGCGTCGCCGATCATGACGGCGCGGATGACGGCCCAGAAGAACGTCGGGTCCATCTTGAGGCCGACCTCGTCGCCGGTGGCCTGCTTGAGGCCGCCGGTCTGCTGGAACAGCAGCACGCGGAAGCCGTCGAAGCCGGAGTCGCGGAGCGCCTTGCGGTACTCGGTGACGTAGGTGCCGAAGCGGCACGGGCCGCAGGCGCCGGCGGTGATGAAGACGTGGTTCTTGACGATGTCCTCGGTCTTCATGCCCTGCTCGCGCAAGCCGTCGAGGTACTTCACCAGGTTGCCGACCGTGAAGTAGGTCGGGTTGCACTGGCCGCGGTTGCCGTACTCGCGTCCGTACTGGAGCGCGTCGTTGTCCGGCACGTCCATGGCGCGCACGTTGTAGCCGATGCCGCGCAGCGCGGCCTGGATGAACAGGTCGTGGGCCATGGTCAGGCCGCACACCAGGATGGTGGTGTGGGCGCGCTGGGAGGCCAGGAACTCGCGGGGCACCTCGTCGGTCCAGTGCTTGGCGGTGCTGGTGGGCAGGCCCAGCTTGGCCCGCTCCTCCTGCTCGAACTTCGCCAGCTCGGCCTCGATCCCCTCGAGCGAGAGCGCGTCGATGCCCTTCAGGTCGTCTTTGATTGCGGTCATGGTCGTTCTCTTGTTCCGGTTCTGGCAGTTGTTATTGACGAAGGACAGCGAGCGAAGCGGGGCGCTTCACGGACTTGGCCTGAGTTGACTGCTGGGCGGCCAGCAGGTCCTTGAGCGTCGCCACCGCCTGATCGACGGTGGCGTCGGTGCGGCCGACCCCGGCCAGCTTGTGTTGCAGCTTCTCGAGCAGCTCGAGCTTCTTCCGGGCCACGACCACGTCGAGCTCCTTGAGCTTGTCGGCCTGGTCCTCGAGCTTCTCGCGCAGGAGCATCAGGGTGTGGGCGTAGGTCTTGACCCGGATCTTGATCGAACCCGACGGCTTGTTGGCGTCGATGTCGTGCAGCGCCGAGTAGGCCTTGCCGGCCGAGGAGATGATGCTGTCGATGAGCCCGTAGGTCGGCGCGTCGTGGCCGCACTTGAAGCTCGACAGGTCGAGCACGGCGACGTTGGGGTGGCGGGAAGCGAACTTTGCCGCCCACACCTTCTGCACCGAGTTGACCGAGTAGTTCTCGGGCCACACGTCGGACACGTCACGCGGGTCCGAGATGTGTCCGAGCTTGAGGTCCTCGGCGAAGATCGGGTCGAGGTACTCGCGGTCCTTGGGAATGGAGCGCATCGACAGGATCGGGTAACCCAGGGCCTGGAACTCCTCGAGCACGGCGTGGTTCATGCCCGGATCGTTGTGGTACGGGCGGCCGATCATGAGGAGGGCGACGCGGTTCTCGCTCGAGACCTCGGCCAGCATCTCGCGGCCCTTGACCTCCATCTGGCGATCGAACTCGGTCAGAGCCTTGAAGGCCTGGTCGACCGCGAAGTCGTTCTCGTCCTCGGTGATCCCGAGCAGCGGGCCCCACTCGTCGAACATCTGGCGCTTGCACATCAGCGGCTCGTTGAGCGTCACCGCGGTGTCGAGGTAGCTGATGCCGCGCTCGCGGAAGAAGTCGGTCTCCTTGGTGAAGGCGGCGCGGATGACCTTGGGCGTGCCCGACACCACCGGACACGACGCGGTGTCCATGGTGTTGACGTTGTAGGTCGGCACGTGGGTCATGGCCGGAAAGAAGACGTAGTCGAGCGGCTTCTTCTCGTGGTGCTTGAACAGCAGGTTGTGGATGTGGGCCTGGCAGACCTTCGACGGGTAGCAGGGGTCGACCGAGCCGTACTTGCAGCCGGCCTGCCACATCTCCTCGCTGGTCTCGTCGGAGAACACCACGTTGCGCGAGTCGAAGCCGAGGGCCTCGAAGTACGCCCTCCAGAACGGCGCCGTCGACCACAGGTTGAGCACGCGCGGGATACCGACGCGGACCTCCTTGCGCTTGGCGGCGAGCTCGTCCGAGCTGCGCTGGAACGGCCGCTCGACGTCCTTGCGGATGACGCGGCCGGTGAGGGTCTTCTTGACCTGCACATCCTTCACCGGCGCGCCCGCGGCGGGCATGGGCTCGGGCGTGTAGAAGCTCTTGAAGCAGAGCTTGGCCTCGTAGTCGACGAGGTTCGGGTACTTCTTCATGCGGCCCTGACGCTCCTTGTTGAGCTTCTTCAGAGCGTCGAGGTTCTCGACCGTGCCCTTCTCGCACGAGAACCCGGAGATGTAGCGGGCCTTGTTGCCGTCGAGGGTGGCGGTGTCGATGAACGTGCGCGAGCAGTTATTGGGGCAGAAGTTGCAGCGCGTGGTCTCGTCGTTGGTCGACGTGTAGTTGATGTCGATGGCCTGATCGAAGCCGACGAACGACGACTTGCCGCGGCGCTTGGTGACGCGCAGCGCCTCGAAGGCGGCGCCGATGGCGCCGGCCTCGCCGCAGTGGGGGTGGAGGTAGACCTCGGCGTTGGGGACGCGCTTCTCGATGTAGTCGACCTGGGCCTTGAGCGCGGCCAGGTTCTTCTGGGTGCCGCCCTGGAGCACGAACACGCGGCCGAGCTCGGCCATGCGCGGGATCTGGACCACGTACTGCCAGATGTTCTTGGGCAGGACCAGGGCCAGGCCGGCGAGCAGCTCCTCCTTGGCGTAACCTTCCTTCTGGAAGTTGACGCGGTCGGAGTCGAGGAACACGGCGCAGCCGTAGCTGAACTTGGGCGCCAGGCGGGCCTGGAAGGCGACCTCGGCGTACTTCTTCACCGGAAGGCCGAACTGGTCGGCCATCGCCTGCAGCAGCATGCCGTTGCCGGCGCTGCACGAGTTCGACAGGCGGAAGTTCTTCACGTCGCCGTTCTGCATGAACAGGACCTTGATGTCCTGGCCGCCGATGTCGCAGATGACGTCGACGCTGGGGAACCAGCGCTTGGCGCTCATCATGTGGGCGACCGTCTCGACGATGTTGGCGTCGGCGCCCAGCGACTTCTCGAGCACGTCGCCGGCGTAGCCGGTGACGCCGAAGCCGGTGACCTCGATCTTGGCGCCCTGGGCCGTGGCCCAGTCCCGCATCTCCTTGAACATGTCGCGCATGTCGGCGATGGGGTTGCCCTTGGAGAGGACGTAGACCTTCTTGAGGATCTTCTCGTTCTCGTCGATGAGGACGCACTTCGACGAGGTCGAGCCGCCATCGAGGCCGACCACGCCGCGGTAGGTCTTGCCGGCCTCGAGGACGGCGTCCTCGTAAGGCGGGGTCTGGTACTTGTCCTCGAACGCGACCCGCTGATCCTCGACCTCGACCAGGCCGGGACCGGCCGACTCGCCGAGCTTCGACTTGCGGCCGTGGCTGATGAACTCCTTCATCGGATCGAGGCCGCGGAAGACGCCGACGTTGGCGGGCTCGTGGATGCCGAACAGCACGGCGCCGTAGGCGGCGTAGTACTCGCTGTTCTTGGGGACGAAGATCAGCTCCTCGATCGGCACGTCCTTGGGGTACTCGTAGCCGCGCTCGGCCCACGCCTCGGGGATGCGCAGGCGCCAGCACTGCTGGAGGAACGGCAGGTACGTGTTGGGGCCGCCGAGCAGCAGGACCTTGGACTTGAGGGTGTTGCCGCGGGTGAGCACGGCCAGGTTCTGGCTGACGATGGCGTCGGCCAGCGAGTTCATGATCTCGCCGCGCGGGATGCCGCTCTTCACCAGGTTGACGATGTCGGTCTCGGCGAAGACGCCGCACTTGGCCGCGACGTGGTGCAGCTTGCTCGAATCGAACTGGAGGTGCGGCACCTCCTCGCGCGGCATCGCGACCTTGAGCACGCACTTGTCGATGGTGGCGCCGGTGCCCGACGCGCACTTGTCGTTCATCGAGGTCTGGGCGGTCTTGTCGCCGGTCTCCTCGTTCTTCTTGAACATGATGATCTTGGCGTCCTGGCCGCCGAGCTCGATCACGCTGCCGACGTCGGGGTGGAGCTTCTCCACCGCCATGGTCACGGCGTTCACTTCCTGGACGAACTTGGCGCCGAGCTGCGGCGCGATGGGGCCGCCGCCCGAGCCAGTGATGAACAGGCGGAAGTCCTTGTCCTTGATGTCGGGGAACTCGGCCTTGATCAGCTCGAGCATCTCGAGCGTCTTCTCGGGCTGACGGGTCTCGTGACGCTCGTACTTGCTCCAGAGGATCTCGAGCGTGTCGGGGTGGACCACGCACAGCTTCACGGTGGTGGAGCCGACGTCGACGCCGATGATCATCTTCTGCCCGGGAACGGTGGTCGTGCTCATGCGAGATCCTTGGCCATGACTGAACTGACGCGTCAGTCTACGCATGGACTGACACGTCAGTCTAGTATCGTTTCACCAGAGAGATCGCAGCCTTGCAGGTCCGACCAATCTGGATTGCGGGAGTGATCGATTTCGCCGAAGTGCGGTTGAAACGACGCACCCGCGCCACCTACGGTTCGCACATGCGAAGGCGGGTCTTCACTGACGTTCAGTTGTCGCCAAGCCGGCTTCGCCCGCTTCCATCCGCTTCGCGTCCGGGGCCACTTCGTGGCCGGCTCGAAGTCGCGGTCGCGCTGAGTCTCGTTCTTGTCGTGGGTTGCGGGTCGAAGAAGGAGCCGGGAGGTGGATCAGGCACGGGCCTGGGCACGGGCACCGGCGGCCAGCCACCTGCGTCGATCGATGCGCAGCGGCCGGCGACGATGCCGACGTTCGAGCAGATCGTCACCGTCGCCACGACGCCGAAGGAGATCGCCGGCATGGTCGCGACCGACCCCGGCACGCTGGCGTGGCTGATGTTCCTCTACGTCAACTGGCCGGCGACGCCCGGCACGCGCGGCGTGCCAGATCCGGCTGGCAAGCTGGGCCAGTTACCGACGGTGTTTCAGACCTGGAAGGAAGCCCACGAGGTCTATCTCGCCGGCGGCGCCGCGCCCCCGCCGTGGAACGACGGCGGACCGTCGGGACCGGTGACGCTCTCGCTCGGCGAGATCGACGGCACCACTCTCACCGACGTGAACGGCAACCCGATCACGTACACGGTGGCGATGAACCAGGGCACGTTCGACTACCTGGTCTCGCGCACGTTCTACGGCTGGCCCGGACAGGCCGCGCTGCGCAGCGGAGGCGCAGCAGCGGTCGCCTTCCCGACCTCGGCCATGGAGATCAAGGCGTCGTGGAAGGTCCTCGACCCGATCGCCGACAAGGATCGCCTGGATCACTACATCACCGCCGAGGCGTTGTTGCCGCCGTCGTCCGGCACCGGCGAGCCGACCAAGGTCGCGGTCGGCCTCACCGGCCTGCACATCATCTCCAAGGCGTTGCCGAACTGGGTGTGGATCACCTTCGAGCAGGTCGAGAACCCTGCCACCACCGGCGTGCAGGCGAAGTTCACGATCGATCCGGCCGTGGCCACGACCAACGACCGGTTCCAGAGACTCCTGGCCGGAACCCCCCTCGCCTACTACCAGGCCAACGGCCTGCAGACCGAATTCGTCGCCGGCGGCCAGCCGACGCTGCTCGCCAACACCCAGATCGAGACCAGGTTCCAGACCTCGAGCTCGTGCATCACCTGCCACGCGCTGGCCTCGGTCTCGACGGGGAAACAGGCGCGGCTCGACTTCTTCGAGCTGAAGGCAGGCAACCTGACCGGCTTCACCGGCATGCCGCCGACCACGCCGTTCGGGCCCGGCCCCGACCAGTTCAGCGCGCTCGACTTCGTTTGGTCGATGCGGGAGGCCAAGCGATGAGCGCCCTCGATCGTCCGCGGTTGCACTTCTTCGGGCAGATGTCGGTGTCGACACCGACGGTGAACAACAACAACTGGGACCTGGTGATCGAGCCACAGCAGGCGACGCTCTATCCCAAGTTCCTGGCCATGAGCGACGACCAGTTCCGCCAGGCCATGAAGCAGCTGGTGTTGCTCAACCTGAGCGTCATCCACGAGGGCCTGATGCCGACCCTCGAGGGCAACTGGAACCTGTACGGCGACAACTCGGTGGTGTGGAACGACACCACCATCACCGCCTACGACCCTCCCGGCGGCGGCCGTGTGACGTCGGGCGACCCGGTGATCGGCATGCCGGTAGCGATCGCCGGCAACGCCTGGGGCGACGCCTCGACGCCAGCCATCATCGTCGACTGCGATCCGACCAGCGACTTCTCGTCGCAGATGTTCATCCCCAGCTTCACCGTCGGCGGCGGCGCGGGGGTCGCCGGGATCAACGCGCAGTCCAGCGATCAGGTCGCCATCCCTCGCACCCACTCGCGCTGGCTCGATCAGTTCCGCAACCTGGCCATGTTCCCCGACGCGACCTTCGCCGCGACCTGGCAGCTCCCACTGCCGGCCGGCGCGCTCGCGATCACGCCCGGCGCGTCGCCAGCGCTGGCCGCGCTCGCGGCGGCGTCGCAGGCCGGCCAGGGACTGGTGGTGCGCTTCGCGACCTACTTCTTCAACCGGCTCTACACCGATCCGCAGCTCGCCAAGCTGTTCGCGATGGGCAAGACCATCATGAACGCGTCGGTGGGTGTGGTGATGGGCACGATCGCACCGTGGCTACCCGGCGAGTGGGGCAACGTGCCGGTCGGCCGTCGCCTCAACCCGCTGGCCCAGCTCCAGAACCCCATCCCCGACCGCTTCGTCGGCCAGTACGAGCTGGCGCCGGCGACGGCGGGGTTGACCGCCGACGGCAAGACCCTGGTGCTCGATCTGGTGGCGGCCTTCCGCGACACGGTCCTGCCGCCGCCGCCGCCGCCCAGCGCCGATCCTGATCCGACCGATCTGAACCCCACGCCGCCGCCGCCGCCGTCGGAGATCTCGAAGGCCGACGTCGGCCCGGCGACGCTCCAGGTCGTCGACGCGAGCGGCACCACCCACGACATCGGGCCGGTGCCCTACGACCAGGCCTCGTACCTGGCCGGCTCGGGCATCGTCGAGATCCCGGTGCCCGCCGGGCTGGCGCCGACCATCGCCACAGGCACGCTGCAGATCGTGGCGCCGTCAGCGTCGAAGGACGCGCTCCTGGTCGAGCGCACGTTGGTATCCGAGAGCGACGATCGCGCGACCTACGTGACGCTGGGCCAGAGCGCGACCGTGACCGTCAACGTGCGAGACCACGGCCACGCGCCGGCCGCGCGCGTGCCCATCACCGTCCTCCAGTACCGCTCGCTCGAGATCCTCTCGCCCGCGCCCGACGGCAGTCACCCCATCCCCGAGAAGCTGACCCTGCCGGTGCCGGGGCCTGACGGCGCGGTCAAGCCGGTGGTCGAGGTCTCGCCGCAGGGCGGCTTCACCGACGCCAGCGGCAACCTCGCCCTCACCATCACCGGCGTCGACCCCGGCATGTGCATCCTCCTGCTCACGCCCGACGGCCAGGCGCCGCCCGACAACCTCAACGGCTTCTCGCCGGCGTGGACGTGGCTCTACTACGTGCACGTGCGCGTCCTGCCGTCTGACGCCGACCTCGACGCCATCCCCGACGACCAGATCACCTGGGATCTCGTCTACGAGAAGGTGCTCTGCTACTACTACAAGGTCTTCCCGACCATGGACGCGCACCTGCTCCTCAACGACAAGCAGGCGTGCATGCGCGCCGCGCAGATGCTGCTCCTGCTCACCGACAAGGCGTCGTGGGACTCGACGCTGTACATGCCGATCACCCGCGAGATGTCCGACGGCAAGCGCAACCTGCTCCAGCGCTGGTGCCGCCTCGTGCTGAGCGGGCAGACGACCTGAGTCAGCCGCGCAATCTCTCGACCGGGACCCAGGGGCCGCCGTAGCCGAGGCCGAGGAGATCCTGAGCGAACTGGGTGATGAAGTAGGGCGTGCGCATGGCGGCGGGGGCCGGGATGCCGATGAGGGCGACCTCGGTGCCGGGGACGAGCTCGGCGTCCGCGTTGGAGAAGCAGACCCCGGCCGGCGTCATGTAGCAGATGAGATCGGGCGCCAGGCACAGCGGCGTCGGGTGCGCCGACGAGTAGGCGATGAGGTTCTCGTTCTGGCTGAAGACCCGCACGACAGTGCCGTCGTCGGCCTTGATCTCGACGGTGGTGTGATCGAAGCCGCCCGAGGTCTCGGCGTTCACCGTCGCGATCGTGCCCTGGCAGAGCAGGAAGCCGGAGGTGTAGCCGAGCGCCGCGCCGACCTTGTCGCCGGCGGGCGCGGTGCGGATGGCGGCGCCCAGGCCCTGGGCGTACGTGGTCGCACCGCCGATCGACGACTTCTTGGCGGTGGCGCCGGTCATCGCCCACGCCGCCACGCCGGCCTCGTTGCCGAAGCCCTGCTGGCCGCCGACCACCGCGCGCAGGACGTTGTCGGCGACGGTGGCGTTGGAGACGGTCACGCTCATCTGATCGGTCGGCGAGGCCAGCACCATCGGCGAGATGGGCACGTTGGCCTCGGCGAAGGTGGTCTCGGCCAGGCTCGGCACCGCGCGCCGCGCACCCGAGGTGTCGACCACCGGCGCCGGCGGCGACAGGCTGGCCGCGACCGCCAGCGGGATGAAGCTGTTGCCGCCGCCGAGCTCGATGGGCAGGACGAACGACAGCGCGGGTTTGCCCGCGCTCTTCGCCCACGCCTGCAGATCCTGGAAGGCCTTGGTCGCCGGCGACCAGTCGAAGGTGTCACTCGACGCGTCGTCGGGCGAGCCGGCGAAGGCGCTCATGGCACCCCAGGCGTCGTCGTCGAGGTCGTCGAGCGCGACCAGCGTGGGCAGGGTCCCGGCCTTGACCAGGCTGTCGATGATCATCTGGCCGACCACGCGCGGACCGCCGCCGCCGGAGCCAAGGAAGGTAGCGCCGGCGAGGATGTCCTCGAGCGCTTGCTTGTCGAGTGAAGTGCAGGTCACGTGCGCGAGCTCCTCTCCTCGAGCCGCGCCAAGAGCGCGCGCCCGTTCTTGACGTCGATGGTGTCGTTGCCTTCGCGCATGCGCTCGAGCGCTGGCACCAGCACGGCGCGGGCCTCGACCCGATCGCCCTCGTCGAGCTCGAGCGTGGCCCATGCCACCGCGACCCGCAGACCCAGGGTGTCGGCGCCAATGGTCCGCGCGCTGGCCGCCCCGGCGGCGTAGGCCGCGCGCGCGCCGGCCACGTCACGCTGCTTGTGCAAGGCCTGGCCCTCGAGGCACTGCAGATCGGCGAGCAGCGGGCGCTCGTGGCGGGTCTGGGCCCAGGTGATGCCCTCGCGGGCCAGCGCCAGCGCCTCACCGGGCTGGCCGAACAGGAGCAGCGTGTCGGCCATGAGTGCGGTCATCAGCGTGTGACCGGCGCCCTGTCCGATCGCCTGCCAGTGCGCCCAGGCCCGCCGCATCTCGTCGAGATAGTGGAGGTCGTGCTCGCTGTGGGCCATGGCCCAGCCGCGCAGCGTGCGGGCCAGGATCATGTACGCCGGGAACGGCGCGCCGTAGCGGACCAGGGCCTCGGCTTCGATCAACGTGGCCTCGACGTCGCGGCGGAGCGCGGACACGAAGGCGACGATCTGCACGGCGATCGCCTCGGAGAAGTGGTGGCCGTGGTGGCGGGCGATGGCCACCGCCTCCTCGGCGCGCTTGAGCGCCAGGTCGGGGCGACCCGAGGCCCAGGCACCCCAGGCGCCGCCGGTCATGCAGGTCACCCGCGGGATCTGGCCGAAACGCTCGGCGTGAACCGACGCGCGCTCGGGCGTCCACAGCGCGATCACGCGCTGGATGTTCTTCTCGCAGGCGTCGAGCTGACCGAACCAGAACTGTGCGTTGGACAGGGCGAAGCGGCCCTCGATCTCGAGGTCGATGTCCTTGGCCTCCTGGGCCACCCGCAGGGCCCGTTCGGCCAGGTTGACCGACGACTCGATGTCGCCGCGGAACAGGTGCACGGTGCTCTGCCCGAACAGCACCATGAAGGCGTGCACGCCACCGGCCACGCCCAGCGACTCGCACAGGGCCGCGGCGCGATCGTAGGCGGCGGCGGTCGCCGGCGACGAGAAGCCGTCGATGATGAGGGCGCAGGTGCCACGGCCGAGCTGGAGCGGGAGCTCGGCGCGATCGCGATCGGCGCCACGCAGGCCGCGATCGTCGAGGAGCTCGAGGGCGCGGGCGAAGCAAGCGCGGGCGCGAGGGTAGGCGGCGCGGGTGAGCAGCGCGTCGGCGGCGGCCGCCACCCACTCGGCCTCGCGAGCGCGGTCGCCGGCCTGTCCCCAGTGGCGCGCGCGCGCCACCGGATCGCCGCCGCTGCGGTCGAGCCACTCGGCGATGCGGCGGTGGAGCTCGCGGCGCGGACCGGCCTCGATTCCGTCGACCAGCACCTCGCGCACGCGATCGTGGGTGAAGTGCCAGCCGCCGACGTCGACGGCGATCACGCCGGCGTGTTCGGCGGCGGCGAGGCCGGCGGTGAGGTCGAGCTCGGGCTCGATGCCGGCGAGCATGCCGAGCTCGAGATCGGGGCCGACCAGCGCCGCCAGCCGACATAGCGGCAGGGCCACGCCGGGCAGCCGGGCCAGACGATCGCGCAGCGCCTGTTCGAGGACATCGATGGTCAGGCTCGACGGCAGGCGCATGGTGCCGATGTCGTCGAGCGTGCCGGCCTGGCTGGCCAGGAGGCGCAGGGCCTCGACCACGTACAGCGGCACGCCGCCGGTGCCGGCCTCCAGCAGATCGATGAGGTCGGCGCGATCGCCGAGCGGGCCCAGGACCGCGATGGCCAGCTCCTCGAGATCGCGGCGCTCGAGCGGTTCGACGTTCATCACCTCCACGCCCGGCCCGCACACACCGGGGACGCCCTCGGGCCGCGTGGTCGCGATGATCAGGAGCGGCAGCTCGGCGGCGGCGCGCACCATCCAGCCCAGGAGCGACAGGCTCTCGGCGCCAGCCCAGTGCAGATCTTCGAGGATGATGACGGTCGGACCCCGGGCGGTGGCGGCGCGGATCGCCGCCTCGGCGGCGGTCATCAGCATCACCTGCAGGGTCTGCGGATCCATCATCGGCGTGGTGATCTGGCCGATACCGACCAGCTCGCCGATGTCGGGGACCACCAGGGTCAAGAACGGCCACGCCACGCTGGCGGCCTCGGGCGCCGACGGTGACACCTCGAGCGCGAGCCGGCGCAGCGGATGCTGCCAGGCCTCGTAGGCCACACCGCCGCCGGCGACCTCGCCGCCGACCACGACCGCGCAGCCGCTGACCAGCGCGAACGTGCGCAGGTCGTCGACCAGGCGCGACTTGCCGACGCCGCTCTCGCCGACCACCGCCACCACCCCGCCCTGTCCCTTGCGGGCCCGGATCAACAGTTCGCGCAGCTGGCCGCGCTCGCGGGTGCGGCCGACCAGGCGCGCTGCCGCCACCATGCTCTTGCGCTGCTCCTCGCCCTCGAGATCCCCGAGCAGGCCGGTGCGGGCGAGCAGGCGCAGGGCCTGGCTGGCGCTCGACGGCCGGCGCGTGGGATCGGGCGCGAGCAGGCGGTTCACGGTGTCGGTCAAGGCCGTGATCGCCTCGGGTGCCATCGTCGGATCGTGCAGCACCAACTCGGGCGGGCTGCCGCTGGCGCGCAGCACCTCGTCCTCGGTGCGGCCGAACGGGTGATGGCCGGCGAGCAGCTCGAAGGCGACGATGCCGGCGGCGTAGAGGTCGGCGAGTGCGGTGTGGGGCTCGCCGCGCATGACCTCGGGCGCGATGTAGCCCAGGGTGCCGGCGGCGCGGTGGCGCTCGCCGCTCTCGAGGGCGAGGCCGAAGTCGAGGACGCGGACCTTGCCGTCGGCGACCAGCACGTTCGAGGGCTTGAGATCGCGGTGGCGGATGCCGCGGCGGTGCAGGTAGGCCAGCGCCTGCAGCATCTGGGCGACGTAGCCGATGCGCACGCGCAGCGGCTGGGGCCGCGCCGCCGCGGTCACCGTGCTGGCGCGTTCGAGCACCTCGAGCACCAGGTAGGGGTCGTGGTGATCATCGAAGCCGTAGTCGAGGACGCTGATGATGTTGGGGTGGCGGAGCGAGGCCAGGATGCGGAACTCCGACGCGATGGCCAGGCGCATGGCCGGCACGCTGTCGGAGGCCCTGCCCTTGCCCGCGACCGGCGACGGCTGACCCGGCCGCTCGTGCCGGGTGGGCTCGCTGTCGTCGGTCTCGAGCTGGGAGTTGGCGGCGGCGGCGCCGAACAGGCTGGTCCGCGACTCGCTGCCGCGGGCCAGCTCGGTGACGCCGGTCGCCAGGCTGTCCACCGCCGGCGCCGAACCCACCGGCGAGCGGGTCATCGGCTCGGTCGGATCGGGCGGAGGCTTGCGGACGATCAGGCGCTTGACCGCGACCTGCTCGCCGGTCAGGCGATCGACGGCCCGGAAGACGGCGCCCATCCCGCCCTCACCGAGCTTGCTGATGATCGCGTATCGCCCGGTCCCGACGTGATCTCGCGATTCGGCCATCCTCTCAGCGCCGACCGTATCACCGGGCCAGGACGCCCACCAGCGCAAGGTCGATCAGCTCGCGCGTGACATCGTGGATCGGCTGCTCGGTGGCGCGGGTGACGCAATGCTCGACGACACCGCGCACCAGGCCGAGCAGCGCCGCGGCGGTGAGCTGAGGGTGACACGGCCGCAACAGCCCGATCTGGACGCCGGTCTCGAGCGACAGTGCGATGACCGAGCGGACCTCGGCGTAGAAGGCGGCCAGGCGGGCGGCGGCCTCGGCGTCGGGCGTGGCGCTCGACGAAAGCAGCACGGTGGCCAGCGGCCGATCACTGACGATGAACGTGAGCAGGCTCGACAGGCTGTCGTGGAGCTGATCCTTGGGCGCGCGCGCTCCTGGCGCCGTGTCGATGCGCACGATGCGGTGGCGCAGCTCGGTCATGGCCTCGTCGAGCAGAGCGCCGAACACCGCCTCCTTGCTCTCGAAGTAGAGGTAGAAGGTGCCGCGTGCGATCTCGGCCCGCTCGATGATCGCGTTGATCGACGCGCCGTGATACCCGGCGTCGGCGAACACGTGCTTGGCGGCGTCGAGGATCTGGCGGCGGCGCTCGGCGCGGGCCGACGCGGCGCGAACGTCCTCGACCGGGACCGGATTCCTGGCCATGGGGCTCAGCCGCCCTTCCGCGACTGGTAGGCCATGATCGCCATCTCGACCCCGCCGGCCAGGCGCCGGTAGCGCAGGCGCTCGTCGACCACAACGCCCTCGGCGGCGTGGAGCGCGATCTCGCGCTCGACCGCGAGCGCGAAGCGGGCGTGATCGGCGTACAGGTTGACCTCGTCGTAGACGCCGTGCGAGATGCGCGTGAAGTTGGCCGAGCCGATGTCGACCACGCGGTGATCGATCACCACCACCTTGGAGTGGACCATGCGCGGCAGGTGGACGATGCGGAGGTGATCGGGGGCGCCGGTCAGGCGGCGCAACGTGTCGCAGGTGGCGCGGTTGACGTTGCCGAGCACGTCGGCGCGGGCCGCGGTCACCAGCGTGACCTCGACGCCGCGCTTGACCGCGCGGGCCAGGGCCTGGGTGAAGCGGCGATCGCCCAGGTACGCCATCTCGATGGTCAGCGAGATGCGCGCGCTGTCGATGATGGCCAGGCGATGGGTCAACATCGGACAGGTGCGGGGGCGGTGGGCCTCGCGGCTGTGGACCAGGAAGTCGATGCCGCGCGACGGATCGAACTCGTCGTCGCCGGCCATGCGCTGGCGCAAGCGAGCCACGTGCTGGGGCCCGTCGAGCTCGACCATCAGGTCGACCCAGTCGTAGAGGTGGTTGTCGCCGATGCCCATCGAGCCCAGGCACATCCACTCGTCGTCGACGATGTAGACCTTGGAGTGATCGAAGCGCTTCTTGTGGTGGGCGACCCGGATGTTGGGGTGGTCGAGGATCGCGGCGGCCAGCGAGTTGGGCTTCTGCTTGAACGAGCCCTTCTTGCGGAACACCGCGCCCAGCACCCAGGCCTGCATGCCGCGGATGGGATCGACGCGCTTGTGGAAGAAGCTCTGCTTGTTGCCGCCGGCGTACTCGTAGACCGCGGCGATGCGGTCCTTGTGGATCGTCACCTGGGCGCCACGCTCGGCGGCGGCCAGCACGGCCTCGCCGAAGGTGTTGCCGGCGGCGTCGTCGCGCCAGAGGAAGGCGCGGATGTCGACCGAGCGGGTGGCGCCGGCGATGCGCTCGCAGATCCGGCGGAAGGCCACCTCACCGGTGCCGACCACGCGCGGGTTGTCGACCGCCGCCGCCGGCTGCGAGGCGGCGAGCAGATCGAGCGCCGCCCCGGCCGGAAGCTGTCCGCGGACCTTCTTCCGCGACCAGAGGCGCGGCTTGGTCCGGGGCGCGGGCTTGGCTCGACGGGCCATGTTCGGTCTCCCGTCGTACCCCAGCCAGGGCGCCAGCGCAACCGACGTCAATTGCGGATGCTGACCGCCAGCGCCGGCCCGATCGTGACCACGGAAACGCCTTCGCCGCACGACAGGCGACAGACACCGAGCTCGCCGCTCGCCGCCATGACACCGGCGTCGAAGGCGAGCTGCCCGTACAGCAGGCGACCGCCGACGTAGCCGGTACCGATGGGCTCGCCCGCGCTGATCGTGCCGATCGCCTCGCCGACAGCCTGATAGCGGCGGCCGTACGCGAACGCCGCGCCGCCGACCAGCGGAAAGGACGTGCCGGCGGTGTGATGGAGCGTCGCGGCCGAAACGCTGACCAGCGCGCGGCAGGCCACGCCGTCGACGCACCGGCTGAACGCGGCGCCACCGACGACGACCTTGCCACCGTCGGTGGCGTACAGCTCGGCGAATCCGGTCAGCGCGCTGCGCTCGCGACGCAGCGCCTGGATCCGTAGCGTGCCGCCCCCGCCGCCGCCGCCGCTCTTGCCGGCACGGAAGAACACCTGCCCTCCGAGCTCGACGCGATCGAGCAGGACGTAGGTGAGGTGGACATGCCCGGCCGGTGCCACCGGCGTGCGGAGCGACACGCCGATCGCGCCTTCGGGCGCGATCAGCCCGGTCGGCGCGACCATGGCCCGGGCGCCGGCGGGATCAGCGTCGGCGCGACCGGCTGCGGTAGGCGCGAGCGGATCACCGATCTTCACCGCGCGCGCGCGCGGTGGATAGCGTCGCTGGGTCGTCGCGCTCCGCGGATCTCGCTCTCGCGTTCTCGGGACGCCTGCGCCGGGCGCCGGGCGCGGCATGGTCGTGGGCTTGATCGGAGGTGGCGACGGCACCGGTGCCGGCGGCGATGGTGACGGATACGACTGGGCGGCGGCGGCGCGATACCCCGCCAGGAGGATCAGCAGGCAGGGCGCGAGACGCACCAGGCTCGAAGGAGACATGGCTCCACTGGTTGCAACCATGGGGCCGCGAGACGACGACGCAGATCCGAGCCCTTGGGGGGGAACGACACCACCGGCACCGGCACCACCGCAGATCGATCAGGCGAATTGCCTGGGCTACATGCGCGCCGACAGGCCGACGAACGGATACGGGATGACCTCGGGATCGTCGTCGTAGCAGTCGCTGCAGCTCGAGGCGGAGTCCAGCTCGCCGGCGAAGCCGATGCCGGCGTCGAACGCGACCTTGGGACCGCCCCAGCGGCCGCCGATGTAGCCGGCGAAGACGCTGTCGCTCTCGTCGTCGGTCATGTGGATCTCGCCGACCAGCTTGGCGCGGCGGCCCTTGGAGAACGACACGCCGCCGAACACCGGCGCCGACTCCTCGCCGTCGACGGCGAACATGGTGAGGTGGACCGAGAGCAGCGTATCGCAGGCGTCACCGTCGGCGCAGAAGCTGGCCACCAGCGACGGCATGTACAGCGTATCTTCCTCGTCGGGCGGCTTGAACATGTCGAGCGTGGCCGCGAGCGCGGCGCGGCGCCCACGCAGGAGCTGGACCTTGCCGTTGAAGCCGAGCACCGCGCCTTCCTCGATGATGGCGATGCCTCCGACGCCGATCTCGACGCGGCCGAGCGACGCGGTGAGCTGACCGAGCGCACCGGGTGCGATCGGCGCGCGAGCCTGGAAGGTGACCGTGCCCTTGGGGGCAACCAGCGCGGTACGCGCGAGATAGGCGCGATCGGCGGCGGGGTCGTCCTTTTCGCGGCGAGCGATGCCGACCAGCTCGGGCGCTGCGGTCGGCGCGGCGGATGGGATGGCCACCGGGGTCGCCCCCGGGCCGGCGTAGGCAGGGACCGAGGCGACCGGCACCGCCGACGGGGCGACGGCGGGCTGGGCGCTGGCGAGGACGGGGACCGAGACCAGGGCGGCAACGGCGGCGAGGGAGCGGCGCATGAAGAGCGAGTCAGCAACGGTTGTGCCGGCGGATCGGGGCCGATCGCGACGGCGCAACTGCGCGGAACTCGTGGACGCGAGCCCCGCGAAGCCACAGAAATCCGTCAGGTAGTGGGCGTCCCTCGACACGGGCTCGAAGGGCGGGAGTGTCCGCCGATCGGACGGGTGACACCCGTACGCGGGCCCGGCGCTGACGTTGGCGCAGCGAACGGCACTCGGAGATCCCGTTGCGATTGGCAACGAGAAACCGGTCGACCGTCCAGGCAAGTGGCTGCGATCGCAGGGATTCTCGGCGTGGCAAGGGGGTTGCTATCCCGACGCTCAACATGTGTGAAGTGCGGCTCTCCGGCATCCGCAAGGTCTACGAAGGCGCGCGCGCGGCGCGGCCTGCGGTCGACCGGCTCGATCTGACATTCGCGTCCGGAGAACTGGTGGTCCTGGTCGGCCCGTCCG
>SXJR01000208.1 GCA_005779305.1 Myxococcales bacterium | reverse complement strand
TCAAGGCGAGCGGCGTCATCAACAGCGCGTCGATCTCGCAAGAGATCATCAAGGACATGTGGGACGCGACGGTCGGCGTCGTGCAAGGCGCGATCGACTGGGCGCAGTACGCTTCGGGCTTCGCGATCGGCCTGCTCGAGGGCGCGTACGGCGCGCTCAAGGACCTGTTCACGGGCGTCGTCGATCTCATCAAGATGATCTGGACGGTGGTGAAGGGCATCTTCAGCGGCTTCTCCGAGATGAAGGAGCTCGCGAAGAAGCTGTTGGCGGCATGGAAGAACCGCAAGGACATCATGGCCGACGTGGCCACCGACTTCATGAAGAAGTGGGAGAACCCGGCCGACTACGACCGCGGAAACTTCCAGGGTGAGTTCCTGGGCTACGTGATGATGCTCGCGTTCATCACGCTCGTGACCCTCGGCGAGGGCGCGGTGATCGCCGGCGCCGGCCGGTTCGGATCGTTCATCAAGGTCATCCAGGTCGCCGACGCGGCCGGCGACATCTCGACCTATGCGCGCGGGCTCAAACGAGCGCTCAAGCTGCCCGCGAGCGCCGTCGACCAGGCCGAAGATGTGCTCGCGCCAAGAGCCCGCAAGCTCGCCGACGTTGAACCCGAGGCACCCGCCCCCGCCAAAGCGCCCGATGCGCCGGCGGGCAAGGGTGGAGCCCCGGCCGCACGCGGACTGCGCAAGCTCGTCGGCGAGGAGGCAATCGACCTCGGTGGCGAGGTCCATCACCTGCGGATCTGGGACAAGGGTGACGGTACCTTCGAGCTGACCCTGTGCAGCGACTGCGCCGAAGTGCGCGGCAAGATCGCCGAGGTCCTCGCCGACGCACCGGCCAAGGGACCGAACAAGGCGCTGCGACAGCGCCTCGAGAAGCTCGATGCCAAGGTGGCGGCGCTGGAGAAGGGGCTGGCCGACGGCACGGTCAAGCATACGCAAGCGGTGAAGGACCTGAACCAGATCGCCGCGCACCTGCGCGACGCGTATCACAAGTTCCCTGGCCACGAACCGCTGTGCGTGTTCTGCACCTTCAAGGCACGGCTTGACTTCGATCAACTGGCCGCCAGCCTTGGCTTCACGCGTATCGCGGGCCGATCCCACGGCCAGCCGATCTTCCGCAAGGGCAACGAGTACATCAGTCCCGACATCGATGGTCACAAGGGCGGTGTCTGGAAGAAGGCCACGGGAAGCAGCCGCAATCTGCGCCCGACCATGCGCGACGGCACCTATAATGAGGACCTCACGGTACGCGTCGATGACTGAACCGATCATGCCAGCGGATCTTCTCGAGGCTTGGGAGCGGAGCTATGGCGACGCTCCGCTGCTCGCCCACGTGCTCCGAGAGCGGCTTCGGCCGCGCTGGTTCCGCGTTCACAGCTTGCCGAGCGGAAAGCGGTACGCCACGACCGACGACGAACGTGCCGAGCTGCTCCGTCGACAGAATGAGCTCATCACCGACGTCATCGGTGACGGTGCACCTTGTCGCTTCATCTTCGGCTACTACGACGAGGAAGCGCAGTTGCCCGACGACGTCGCCAGCGCGCTGCGCGCACTTGCGCCCGAGTTCTTGACCACCATCGAGTCGCGCGACGCTGGCACTGTGGAGGCCTATCCGTTGATGCTCGCGTCGCTCACGTGGGAACCGCACTCCCTGGATCCGATCCTCCTGGCCGTCGCCGACGACGTCCTGGAGACTCCGTTGCTTGTGAGCGCGGACCTCCAGCGTCTCGTCGCCCCCTACGATGGAGGTGTCGACGTCATCGTCGAGACGCCGGAACGTCGCTCCGAGCTGGCGCGGCATTTCAACCGAGGCCTGTTTCGCCAGTACCAGCGGGGCGCATGACGCAGGAACGTGCAGCCGATTCGCTCGGTTCGAACTGTCAAGAATCGCTTGAGAGTTGCCAGGTGTTGCGGCATTTCGTCCTGGGTGCTGTCGTGATCGGCGCCGCATGCGGGGGACCGTCGCCGGGCGGCGTGGACGCGCCGGCGGAGATCGACGCGCCGGCCGTGGACGCAGCGCCGCTCGCCATCGACTGCAACGCGGCGCCGACCGCGCCGCCGGCGGCGCTGGGGCTGGATCCGTTCTACGTGAAGTACGTCGATGCAGGCATTCCCGTCATTGGCTCCGCCAGTGTGCGCGACGCGGCGTTCGCGCCGGCGTGCGAGATCGTGAGCCACATGCTCGCGCTCAGACCGGAGCTCCGCGAACGGCTGCTGGCGAATCGCATCCGGGTCGGGATCATGGCCGAGACCGAGGTCACGACCGACATGCCGGAGCACAGCGACCTGAACGAGGCGTTTCCGGGGACCGACTGGGATGCACGGGCGCGGGGGCTGGGAGCGACGATCGCGCGGCCGCTGACGAGCTGTGGCGAGGAGAACCTGCTGGCTCTGAATGGAGACCGCTACGCGGGTGAGAGCATCCTGGTGCACGAGTTCGGGCACACGACCTGGGATCTGGGCGTGCGGCTGCTTGCGGGAGGGAGCGGCAAGCAGACCGAGCTGAGCGCGGCGTTCCAGGCCGCGATCACGGCGGGCACCTTCGCGAACACCTACGCGGCGACCAACGTCGCCGAGTACTGGGCCGAGGGCGTGCAGAGCTGGTTCAACACCAACCTCGAGGCCGAGCCGGCGAACGGGATCCACAACTCGATCGACACGCGGGTGGAGCTGCGGGCCGCCGACGCCGAACTGGCGAGGCTGGTGGGCGAGGTCTTCCTCGACGACGCGTGGCAGCCGCCGCCCTACTGAGGGTCGGAATCGTAGGTATTGCCGGGACCGTCGAGCATTCCTGGCCGGGGCAACTCGGCTACAATGGCAAGGGGGGGAACGACATGAGCACGTTCGCGATGACGCGTGGCTGGATGGCTGTGTGCATGGTGGTCATGGCCGGCGCGTGCGGCGGGGCCAATCCCGACGTCACGGTCTTCGATGCCGGGACGACCGACGCGCCGGGCTTCTACCGGAGCATCCCGGTGACGCTCAACCGCGACCTCGATGTCCTGTTCCTCGTCGACAATTCGGGATCGATGCTGGCCGAGCAGCAGCAGCTCACGGCCAACTTCCCCGGGTTCATCAACGTGATCCAGCAGGTGCCGGGCGGGCTGCCGAACATCCACCTCGGAGTGCTGTCGTCGAACGTGGGGGCGGCGGGTGCGCAGAGCGTGCCGGGATGCCCCCCGGCCGGTGACGATGGGAATCTCCTGACCGGGCCGCCGGGCAACACGTGTTCGACGCAGTTCGGGTTGACGGGGTCGTTCATCTCGGACATCGCGCAGTCGAACGGCTCGCGCATGCGGAACCACACCGGAGCGCTCGATGGGCTGTTCACGTGCATGGCGTCGCTCGGGACATCCGGCTGCGGGTACGAGATGCACCTCGAGTCGATGTACCGGGCGCTGCAGCCGGGGAAGAACCCTGGGTTCCTGCGCACGGCGGCCCACCTCGCGGTGATCATCCTCGCTGACGAGGATGATTGCTCGACCGAGATGGGGGCGATGTTCGGCGACCCCAACGCCGGGATCTCGTCGCAGCTCGGGCCGCGGACGTCGTTCCGGTGTCACGAGTTCGGCGTCCGGTGCCAGAACGATCCCAACCCGCGCACGCTGGGGCCCAAGACCGGATGCGCGCCCGACACCGCCTCACAGTACATGTACGAGGTCCAGCGCTACGTCGACTTCCTCCGCAACCTCAAGCAACCGGGCGCCGGGGCCGAGGTCGTGGTCGCCGGCATCATCGGCAACTTCGATCGGGCAAGCGGCAGCCTCATGGTCGGGCCCGACCGGCGGACCAACGATCCCAACCTGCCGGAGGTCGTGCGCTCGTGCTTCACCCGCGATCCCAACGATCCCGACGACGGCGCGAGCCCGCCGGTGCGCATCGGCGCGTTCCTGTCCGCGTTCCGGCGCGGCACGCAGCACACGGTCTGCAACGACAACCTGTCCAACGCGCTCATCGACGTCGGCACCGCGATCAAGAACGCGATCGGCAACCCGTGCATCGACGCGGTGCTGGCCGACGAGAATCCCGCGATGGCGGGCCTGCAGCCCACGTGCACGGTCGTCGACGTGGTCAACCCGGACGCGCCCAACCGCGCCGAGACGCCGGTCCCTGCATGCGAGAGCGCGGTGCAGACCGGGACGTGTACGCCGGGGAGCGCCGCCACGCCGTGCTGGTGCCTGCGTCCCGACGTGGCGAGGTGCCCGCCCTCGACGAGCAACCCGTCGAGTTACGCCCTCGAGGTCTTCCGCGCCGGCGCCACGCCGCCGGCGGGCGCGGTGGTCGAGGTGTTCTGCCGCGTGCCCTGATCACGACGAACGGACCGCGTCGGCGGTCCTCGTCGCGGTCGGTGGTGGCGGGGAGTCGGCGGCGGCGGCAGCGCGGGCGGATTCGATGCGGGCGTCGACGATCCAGCGGGCGAGGTCGTGGTGCTCGGCAGCGGCGGTGGGGCGGCAGGCGTCGACGAGGGCGACGCGCATGTCCTCGGCGGAGGCGAAGCGATCGGCGGGCGGCCAGGACAGGGCGCGGCAGATGACGCGGTAGACCGGATCCGGAATCGGCAGGGTCGGCGGCGTCGCCGGGACGACGGGGGCGCCGTCGGGCCAGGGGCGGTGGGTCGCGAGCATCTCGAACAGCAACAGGCCGGCGCCGAAGACGTCGCTGCGGTGATCGACGTCCTTGCCGGCGCGCTGCTCGGGAGACATGTACGCGGCGGTGCCCTTGACCGCGCCGACGCGGGTGACCTGGAGTCGAGTCGCGGCCAGCGCGATGCCGAAGTCGACGAGCTTGACGTCGCCATCGGAGGAGACGAGCAGGTTGGCGGGGGTGACGTCGCGATGGACGAGCTTGAGCAGGTGGCCGTGGGCATCGGTGGCGCGATGGGCGCACTCGAGAGCGCGGAGCAAGGAGTCCATGACGGCGAGGGCGCGATCGAGGGGCACGGGCTCCTTGATGGCGCGCAGCAAGGCGCGCAGGCTGAGACCGTCGACGTACTCCATGGCCATGAAGTAGCTCGAGCCGTCGCGGCCGACCTCGAGGATCTGAGCGATGCACGGGTGCTGCACGCTGGAGGCGAGGCGGGCCTCGTCGAGGAACGCGGCCAGGAGCGCCGGATCCTCGGTGATGTGCGGCAGCGGCTGCTTGAGGGCGACGCGGCGCTCGAAACCGCCGGGGCCGCTCTGCCAGGCCAGGTGGACCTCGGCCATGCCGCCGACGCCGAGGCGGCGCTCGATGCGGTAGCGGCCGAGCTGGCCGCCGCTGCGGGCGCGCTCGAGCAGGATGCCGACCTGGGCGGCGAGCAGCACGAGCTGATCTTGCTCGATGACGCCGTAGCGCTCGCCCGAGGCGCGCGGGCCGAGCGCGAGCATGCCGGCGACGGTGCCGCCGGCGGGGACGGCGGCGCACAGCGCCATGCCCACCGACCACAGGGCGTCCTGGGCGTCGTCGGGGAGCGTGGACTCGGCGAAGGCCGCGACGCCGGCGGCGGTGTCGATGGCGAGGGCGCGGCCGAGCGGGCCGTCGACCTCGATCACGCTGCGGGTGCCGGGCGCCCACGAGCCGATGGCGCGCTCGCGCACCAGGCTGCGGCCGGACGGATCGGCGACATAGAGCGCAGCCTCGTCGCTGCCGAGGGCGCGCAGCGCGACGAAGACGCGGGTGAGGGCGGCGTCGCGATCGTTGGCGGCGACCAGGCGCGCGACCTCGCGCAGGCCGACGGCGAGCTGGGCGGCGGGGGTGCTGGAGCGCTGGAAGCGTCGATCGACCAGGCGCTTGGCGACGCGGTAGAGCGGCGCGATCGACAGCGCGCCGGCGGCGCTGACGATGGCGAGCGCCATGGGCGAGACGTCGGCCTTGCCGTAGAGGACCAGGGGGACGCCGATCAGCAGCGCGCCGCAGCCGGCGCCGGCGAGGGCGAGGGCGGCGCCGTAGGAGACGACGACGGCGGTGAAGCGATCGGCGCCCAGGACGTTGCGGCGCAGGAGCGCGTAGGCGATCACCGCCGGGTAGATGACGGTGGGGATGGCGTTGAAGTGCACGAACCACTTGGCGCCGAAGTCGGCTGCGGTGCGCGCGACCTCGATGACG
Source organism: Myxococcales bacterium (assembly GCA_005779305.1). Classification (GTDB taxonomy): domain Bacteria; phylum Myxococcota_A; class Polyangia; order Haliangiales; family Haliangiaceae; genus UBA2376. The sequence continues at coordinate 11,989 of SXJR01000208.1, read as the reverse complement.
ATGGGGATGAAGAGGCCCAGCGTCACGCCGATCAGCAGGACCCGGTACTGGGCGTGGACGCGATCCTGGGCGTCGCGGCGGGCGCGGGCCAGGCCGGTGGCGAGGAGCGCGAGCACGGCGGCGCAGCCGATCAGCGCGTAGAGACCGGCGACGGTGGCGGGCAGGTACGAGTCGGGCGCGAGGAGCGCGGCGACGCTGATGGCCACGCTGGGGACGTAGAGCAGGCCCGGGAGCCAGGGATGGCGCTCGACGAGCGCCAGGCGTCGGGGGAGCTCGCAGAACGTGTGGACGCCGATCGCGGTGTTGAGGGCGAAGGTGATGCCCTGCACGGTCGGGAACAGCGACAGCCACGGCGCCAGCGCCAGCGGGAACAGGATCATCGTCGAGAACGTCAGGCAGAAGGTCAGGAACAGCCATCCGACGCGGCTGCCGGGTCGAAGGACGAAGCCGACCACGCCGAGGAGCAGCGTCAGGCAGCCGACCATGAAGCGCACCCACACGCCGATGGTGTGGATGGGCGGCAGCGGCGCGATCGGCGCCGGGACCCGGAACCGCGTGGCCGCGTCGCCGCCACCGCCGCGCACGACGGTGAGGGTCGCGGTCTCGCCGGAGACCGGGACCTCGGTCATGCGGTGGGGGACGGTGACGAGGTGCATCTCGGTGCCGGCGACCTCGACGATGCGGTCGCCGGGCGCGAGCCCGGGCCAGCGGGAGTCGGCGGAGACGACGGTGTCACCGTCGACGACGAGGCCGTCGCCGGGGATGCGGTGGAGGCGCGAGGTCTGGTAGCCGGCGAGGCCGGCGTAGGCGAAGGCGGCGAGCAGGAGGGCGACGGCGACGGGGAAGCCGCGGGTGCGCAGGATGCGACGGCCGACGCCGAGCGACGACGAGCCCGTCGATCCGCCCGTGCGCTGCCCGGAGGCAGGTGTCCGCCCGGTCCCCGTACCGGTCATCAGATCCATTGTGGCACGATGAGTGGGCCGTGGGTTTGCGTGATCGATCGGTGGAATGCGTCCTTCGACACAGCGCTCGCTCGCGCTCGCGCTGGCTCGGGACGACCGGGGGGTGGCTCGCGATCGCGACGCTGCAATCCGCGGTACCTCTCGTGGTCGCGCTCGTCCCCGCGTGCGCAAACGACCCCGTCCAGCACGAGGTCACCGTCGCCGGCGAGCTCCTCACCGACGACGGACGCCTGCGCGAGCCGGGGTGGTCGCCGGTGATGCTGCAGCGCTGGGACCCGGCGCGGGTGGCGGATCCGGAGCAGCTCCGGCAGTGGGACTTCTTCACCATCCAGAGCGACGCGGCGGCGGTGAACCTGACGCTCGTCGATCTCGGGTTCCTGCAGGTGGCAACGGTGGGCGTGGTCGACCTGGCCACGGCCGAGGTGTTCTCGAGCGTGCGGATCGTCGGTGGTGGCGACACGCTGGTCCTCACCGACGAGGTCGTGGGCGCGGCGTCGTTGACGCTCGGCGGGGCGACGGCACCGGCGATGGCGTTCACGACCGACGCGACCTCGACCCAGATCACGATCGATCTGCCGGTGTCGTCGCTGGGCGTGGCGTCGCAGGGCTCGTTCACGATCCGGAAGCGGCCGGCGATGCCGTACCTGTCGGTGGCGACGCCGTTCGCCGAGGACCCGCACCTGTTCTTCTACGAGCAGAAGCTCCCGGGCATGACCGCCGAGGGCACGCTCACCATCGGCGCGCGCACGTTCACCTTCACCGCCGATGGCACCGACGCCACCATGGACTGGGGCCGCGGCGCCTGGCCCGACACCGCGCTGTGGCGGTGGGGCGCGGCCTCGGGGATCGTCGACGGCGTGCCGGTCGCCTTCAACCTCGGCAACGGCTTCGGCGACGCCCGCGCCGGCAGCGAGAACCTGTTGATCGCCGGCGACGTCGCCCACAAGCTCGCCGGGGTGGTCTGGACCTACTCGGTCGACGATGCTCTCGCCGACTGGCGCTTCGAGGCCGACGACGGCCGCCTGTCGCTGGTGCTCCATCCGATCGCGCCGGAGGTCGGCGGCCTCGACTTCGGCGCCGTGTACTCGCGTCTCCACAAGGCCTATGGGACCTTCACCGGCACCATCGTCCTCGATGACGGTCGTACGCTGACCATCGACGGGATGCGTGGCTTCGCCGAGCAGATGGAGCTGTCATGGTGATCCCAGTCCGCCTCCGCTCACCCGCGTGGCTCGTCGTCGTCGTCGTCGCCGTCGTGCTGGGCGGCTGCCCCGGCGGCGGCCCGGCCAGGGGGCCCGAGCCACCGGTTCCGCCGTCGCCGACGACCGGGCCGTGGCTCGATCCGGTCGCGCCCGACGGCGCGATCGGCGCCGCTGCCTCGGTCATCGTCGAGGCCCTGGCCGCCGACGGGAGCTGGGTGCTCCTCTGTCAGGCTCAGGACACCGATCACGACGGCACCCGCTCGGCGACCTTCATGGACGGCTACGTCATGGGCGACCGGATGGTGTCCACGCTGGTGCTCGGCTCCGGCGAGGGCGCGGCGATCGACGCGCCGCTCGCCACCTCCGTCGACGATCGCTGGCTCGCGGTCTGGCGCACCGGCGGGCTCCACCTGATCGACGTGCGCGCGCGCACCGTGACCGAGGTGACGCCGGTGCTCGCCACCGATCGCGATCCGCCGCCGATCGCCGCCGCGTTCAGCAACGACGGTGGCTGGATGGCCTGGTCCCTCGGCTCGACGATGACCCTGCGCGCGCTCGACACCGGCGCCCAGCGCACCCTCGAGCTCGGCGGCCGCATCTGGTCGCTCGAGCCGGCGCCCGGCCGCAGCACGTGGGTGAAGGCCGAGGTCGTGGGCCGTGACACCGACGGTGACGGCCAGGTGGTCGCGCGCTGGGGCATCAACGACAGCCGACCGTCGCCGTGCTCGCATCCGTGGGACGACGGGACCTTCGGCCGCATCGGCGACGAGGCCGACGTGGTGTGGGTCGATCTCGCCAGCGGCGACCAGCGCACCGAGCCGCCGCCCGTGCATCCGGTCGATCCGCCGTCGCGCGCCGTCATCGCCCGCGAGATGGGCAACGATCTCGTGGTCGCCCGCGACGTCCGCGGCCGGCGCCTCGTCGTCACCACCCGCGCCTCGGATCGCGAGCCCGCCCGCGGGCCGCTCCACTGGACGAAGTGATTCACCAGCGGCCGCGCAGGGACTCGGCGAGCCCGAGGACGTCCTCGATGACGACCGGCGTGCCAGTGTCGTCGAGGATCGTGCCGGCGAAGCGGCCCATGCACTGATGGAGGCGGAGGAACGGCGGGACCACGACGTTGCGCAGGGTCATCGGCGTGAACGTGAGATCGACCCGCGCCGAGCCGCGGGTGCGGATCCGCCACGGCGCGCGGCGGTAGCGAGCGTCGAAGGTGACGTCGACGACGTCGGCGATCTTGTGGACCCGGCCGTCGACGACCACCGCGTTCTCGGTGACGCCGGTGCCGTCGGTCCAGCGGCTGCCCAGGTTGAAGCCGATCGCGTGCCCGTTCCGCCGCGCCGACGCGAACGCCCAGCACCACTCGACGCCCGCGGGCCACCGCCCGCGCCCGAAGTCGCGACACGCGAACGCCTCGCCCTCTGGATCGAACCGGTGCTCGGTCTTGCCCACCCGGACCACGCCTCGCACCGGCAGCGCCTGCTGCTTGCTCGTGAAGTGGTAGCGAGTCTCGTCCCACGGCACGACCACGTTCACGGTCTCGTGGCCGGGCGGGCGTTCGATCGTCAGCGCGACCTCGATGCGGCGGCCGGTGAGGGTGCGGGCCTGGGCCTCGATGCGGCGCGGCCCCACTACCAGGTGCAGCCGCCACGCGTCGAGCACCAGCTCACCCTCCGTGCTGTCCGGCATCCGGACCGGAAGCCCGCGCGGCCGCACGTAGATCCGCTCGACCGGCGAGCCGCCGGCGAGGTCTTGCACCGACACCAGCGCGACCCCGGCCAGCCCGACGTCGGCGACCAGCACGCTCAGCGCGACGGTGCTGGTGGTGAGGCACCAGAAGTCGAAGGCGTGGACGCGGTCCACGCCGGCCGGGAAGGCCCAGCGATGCAGAGGCTGACGAGACCACCCGATGGCGTCGGGTCGCAGGCGTCCCCCACCGTCGACCATGTCCACCGGGCTGGTCAGCTCGCGCTCTTCCACGCCCGACATTGTAGCGGTCCGGGACGGTGGCCTGGGCGTTGGGCGTAGGATTGCCCGGACCATGCGCCGCCGCGATCTCGCCGTGACCGCCGCGCTGGTCGCCCTGGTGAGCGCGCTCGCCGCCGGACCGGCGTGCTCGAAAGAGAGCGGGGACGACTGCGAGCGCGCCGTGCGCAAGATGTCGCGCTTGAAGGAGAAGGCAGCCGAACGACGCCGGAAGCAGCGAGCCGAGGCTCCGCCGGCCGACGAGTTTCAACGCGAGGTGGCGAAGTGTCGCGAGCTCCTGCAGGCGCGGCGAATCGGCGCCAAGGCACACCGGGTGTCGCTCGATTGCGTGCTGGCGGCGAGCGACGACGGTGCGCTGCTGGATTGCATGCGGCGCGGGCGAACGAGCGAGGCCGAGGTGGTGCTCGCGCGCATCGGCGAGCGCGCCGTGGCGCAGCACCAGCGTAACGCGGCGTTTCCGTCGGGGACGGTGGGGCCGACGCCGCCGGAGGCATCGTGCCGCGGCGGCATGGAAGGCGTGGTGCCCGACTGGTCAGCGCCGCTGTGGCAGACGCTCGGGGTCGACTTCATCGATCCGCTCCAGTTCCAGTTCACGTACACCGGCACGGCCGACGGCTTCGTGGCCACCGCCGAGGGCGACCTCGACTGCGACGGGGCCACGATCACGTACACGCTCACCGGCAAGGTCGTCCGCGGCAAGCCGGAGACCACGCTCGAGCGGCCGATGCGAGTCGACTGACGATCCATGGATGGGCACCGAGGCCTGCCGCGACGAGCTGCCCAGCCGGGCCTGCAGCGGCAGCGGCCCGCTCGATCTGACCGGCGCGTGTGGCCCGCTGTACCAGCCGTTCCCTAGCTGACGCGAGGGCCGAGAGGATGTAGGGTCCGGCCGTGGGACGCGCCTTCGAGAAACGCAAGCACACCATCTTCGCGCGCATGGATCGCGTGGGGAAGCAGTTCGCCAAGATCGGCAAGGACATCGCCATCGCCGTGAAGGCGAGCGGGCCCAGTCCGGAGGGCAATCCAGCGCTGCGTCGCATCTTGCAGAATGCGCGCGTCGTCAACATGCCGAAGGAGAAGATCGAGAACGCGATCAAGAAGGCGAGCGGGCAGGGCGCCGCCGCCTACGAGATCGTGATCTACGAGGGCTACGCGCCGCACGGCATCGCGCTGCTGGTCGAGGCCGCGACCGACAACGTGACCCGCACGGTGGCCAACGTCCGCCACGCGTTCAAGCACCACAGCGGCAACATGGGCTCGACCGGCAGCGTGGCGTTCATGTTCCAGCACCAGGGCGTGTTCCGCCTCGACCCCACCGGGATCGACCGTGACGCGCTCGAGCTCGACCTCATCGATCACGGGCTCATCGCCCTCGAGGATGGTGAGACCGACAAGGGCGAGAAGCAGCTCCTGGTCCGGGTCGCGTTTGCCGACTTCGGGACCATGTCGTCCGCGCTCGAGAGTCGCGGCCAACACGCGGTGTCGACCGCCTTCGAGTACGTGGCCCAGACGCTGACCGAGCTCCCCGACGAGCAGACCGACGACGTCCTCAAGCTGATCGCGTCACTCGAGAGCGACGACGACGTGCAGAACGTCTACAGCAACCTGGCCTGAGCGGACGCGCCGCTCAGGGCCGCGTGGGCAGGAGCTGCTCGAGCTGGTGGGCCTGGAGGACCAGCCGATGGTGGGCGGCGCGGCTGGCCCTGCCGACGCGCGAGGACTGCAGGCCCGCCATGACCAGAGTGGCGACGGAGGCGATGAGGATGGTGATCATCGCCGGGACGCCGCCGAGGTGCATGGCGTCGCCGGTGATCAGGAGACCGGCGTCGGTCATCTCCCACGTCGGGGTGAGCACGCCCGCGGCCTCGAGGCCCATCGGTCCGACGAATCCGGCCAGCATGATGGCGATCAGCAGCCACTTGCGGACCAGGAAGGTCGGGTAGGTGACCACCGAACCGGTGACGAACGAGAAGATCGCGGCAACGAGGATGGGACCGGCCAGCCGGCCCATGATCGCGAGCAGGAGCGAGTTGCCGATCGCGTAGACGATCATGTAGGCGTCCGACTTGAGGGGACGGCGGGTGAGATCCCAGGCGGCGCAGGCCATCACCAGCGCCAGTCCGAACATGGCGAGCGCGATCGGCCACGAGCGCACCCCGTTCCAGATGATGAACGGCAGGAACGAGGCGATCAGGACGTAGCCGGGCGCCGCGGCGCGCGAGTGCTGGCTGACCGCCTCCCCGTCGGAGGTGCGCAGCCGGCTGCGCAGCGCCGGCGGGTGCTCCGGCGGTGGCTCCAGCATCAGGTGCATGACCAGCTCGGCGGCGTCCTTGGCCTCGGGATCGAGCGCAACGGCCCGGCTGGCCGCGCGCATGGCGTCGCCGCTGCGGCGCTCGCGGCAGGCGTCGCGCGCGGTCTCGACCAGCTCGTGGGCCATGATGCGGCGGCGGGCGACGTCGCGATCGCCGTCGAGGTACTCGTCGATCTGGTCGGCGCAGCGGCGCGCGGTGGGGCGGGTGCCGGGCTGGCGAGCGAGCATCAGCATGCACAGGTGGTCGAGCTCGGGCGCGACGTTGCGATCGGGGCGCCGCGTCGCCGGTGACAGGACGGTCTGGGCCGACAGCGTGCTGTTGATGGCGCCGGGGCCACGGGGGTGCACCGGCTCGCCGACGAGGATCTCGAACAGGATCGAGCCCAGCGCATAGATGTCGGCCGGTCGCCCCGACGACGGGTCCTGGAGCTGCTCGGGCGAGACGTAGCCAGGCGTGCCGAGTACGTCGGGCGTGGCCACCGCGCCCTCGAGGGTGTCGGCGTCGGCGGTGTCGACGATCTCGTGGCCGTCGCCGACGACGCGGGCGATGCCCCAGTCGAGGACGTAGACCTCGCCGAACTCGCCGAGCACGATGTTGGCCGGCTTGAGATCGCGGTGGAGGACGCCGCGCGAGTGGGCGTAGTCGATGGCGCGGCAGACCTCGGCGAAGGCGCGCAGCAGGCGCTGACGGCTGGCGTCGCCGCGAGAGAGCCGCTCACCCAGGGTCACACCGGCGACGCGTTTCATGGCGAAGAACGGGCGGCCCGATGGATCGCGGCCCAGCTCGTAGACGGGGACGATGGCCGGATGCTCGAGGCGGGCCTGGATGCGGGCCTCGCGCATGAAGCGGCGCAGATCTTCCTCCGACGGCGCGCCCGAGTGCAGGCGCTTGACCGCGACGTCGCGGCCGATACGCCGGTCGTGGGCCAGGAGGACCTCTCCCATGCCGCCCTTGCCGATCACCTCTCCCATCGCGTAGGTGCCGGAGACGCTGGTTTCGTCCTCGACGGCGATCAAGCCGGCCACCGAGCCTTGCCTGGGCACCAGCGTGGGGTTGACGTCGGTGACGTCGGTGCGCTCGGGGAACGGCTCGGTCGGCGGATCCTCCTCCGGCTTCATGCGCCGATAGTAGCCATTCTCCGTCCGCTCAGTAGGGCCGGGGGCTGGTGACGAACGGACGCGTCAAGCTCAGCGAGCGGATCAGCGGCATGTTCACGGCGCTCGCGCGAACGAGTGTTTCGTTCGTGCTGCGGACCTGACGCCGCGTCGAGCGCCGCACGCGCCCCTCAGGGATGAACGCGCACGGCGGTGACGACGTCGCTGGTGCCATCGATGCTCTCGCCAACGAGCACGAGCTTTCCATCGGCCTGGAGCGCGGTCGCGAACGCGCCTTCGTTCCCGGAGCCGATGGGCACGGTCACGGTGCCGGCGATGCCAAGACCGGGATCGAGCGATCGGTCGGCGAGCAGCCGCATCAGCGCGAAGGGCTCACTCACCGGTGCGCAAGAACCGCTGGGCCGTGGCCGCCGTGAGCTTGTAGCCCGGCGACACCCGGCCGCTGCGCAGCGCCTCCCCCGACAGCTCGTCGACGACGGCGAGGATCGCGTGCGGGTCGTCGTCGTCCTCGGCGATGTCGAGGTTCGCGCACAGGCGCTGCCCGCCGTCAGCGACGAACGTGATCGAACGGTGCAGGCGCTCGCGCGCCGCCGCCTCGTGGCGCCGCATGATCTCCGAGGCGCCCTTCACCAGAGTCGCGAACGCGCCCGCATCGAGTGGCTTGGGATTCACCTTGTCGCGGCCCATGGTCCACGGTCCCACCAGCGATGGCTCGCTCGCACCGGCCCGGGTCATCGCGACCGCCCAGCCATCGCCGTCGTCGTTCCTGACCACCCGCGCCGTCCACTCGCCCTTCCGCCACAGCGTCGGTTCCATGATCTCGTTGGAGACATCCATCCTGCCGTTGTACACGCCACCCCTGTCGTCTCGGTGAGGCCACCCCGACGAGGCGCTCGCCGGGTGGCCGAAGGGTCAGATGATCTCGGTGGCGGGCCCGATCTCGTCACCCTCTGTCTCGAACGGTTGGACGAAGGTCCCCTTCGGCGCCCCCGGTAACGTCGGCGCCCCCGGGTCAATCCGACGCACTCGAACGGACCCCGGATCCACGCCGCTGCGGTCTTCAGGTGCGGGCTGTCGAACCCGCGCCCTGCCCAGGCTTCTTGGGCAAGCGTCTCGACGCCGCCGCGGATGAACGCTTCGCTGAACGGGTCGGTTCCACTATCGAACGCAGACGGCTTCGCGTCGACCCGGGGAGGTTCCGCCGTGGGCACGCCCTCGCGTGGCGCGGAACGTGACCTGCAGGGCCGAGCCCGAGGACAGAGACGAGGAGCAGCGCCGCCGTTCCAGATTCAGACACGACGAAGCCACTCGCCTCATGCACGAAGGCCAGGCGTTCCTCGAACCGGCCCCACCCTCGCGATGAGCGTCGCTGGTCGAGCCCTCTTGACGACATCGTCACGTTCCTGGACGGCAACCGCGCTCGTCATCGAGATCCGTCGTGGCGGTAGTTGTCGACCACGCGGTAGTGGCTGGCCACGGCGCGGAACGCGATCGCCGCCAGGAACGCGAAGCCGGCGAAGAAGAACATCTGGAAGGCGACGACGCTCATGCCGGTGTCGACGATGGCGTCGTTGATGGCGGGGCGCTTGACGGTGTTGTTGACCAGCAGCACCCAGAGGTTGCCGATGGTCACCGCCAGGCTCCAGAAGCTCATGATCACGCCCTTCATCGACGACGGCGCCTGGCTGTACGCGAACTCGAGACCGGTCGCCGAGACCAGGACCTCGCCGGCGGTGAGCAGCGCGTAGGGCAGGAGCTGCCACACGATCGAGACGTCCTGCCCGGCGTCGATCGCGAGCTGGAGCGCTCCGGCCGCCACCCACGAGGCGCCGGCGAGGGCGATGCCGAGGCCCATGCGCGCGAGCTGCGAGAGCTCGATGCCGCGCCGCCGCAGCTCGGGAAAGATCACGATGTTGTTGAGCGGGATGAGGATCATCACCAGCGCCGGGTTGAGCGCCTGCATCTGGGCCGGGCTGAACCACGACGGCTTCGACATCTGTCCGGCCTGGAACACCCACGTCGACGCCTTCTGATCGAAGAGCGACCAGAACGGCGTCACCAGCGCGAAGATCACCAGGATGCGCAGGACGGCGCGCACGCCGTCGACGGCCTCGTCGGGGTGAGTGCCGCGAGCGCGATCGAGCTGCACCCACGCGCCGATGCCGCCGAACGCGAGCAGGAAGACCAGCGCCAGGCACAGCGCGATGACGATGTCCTTGCCGCCGGTCCAGCCGGCGAACGGGATGAGCGCGATCGAGCCGAGCGCGAGCAGGAGCCCGCCGAGCGCGAGCAGGCGGCCGAGCTGTCCTTGCCCCGGCGCGGTCAGCGCGGTGCGCACCACGCGCGTGAACGAGTTGGGATCGGGCGGCGCCGGCGGCACCATCACGTAGCGCTTGCGCCCGGCCACGAAGAAGATGGTGGCCAGCGCCATCAGGATGCCGGGGATGCCGAACGCGACCGAGGCCGGGCTCAAGCCCCACCACTTCGCCGGGCCCCAGCCAAGGAGCAGCTTGGGCATGAGGAGCGACGCGAAGAACGACCCGAAGTTGATGCTCCAGTAGAAGGCGTCGAAGGCGTAGCGAGCGAGGTGCTTGTTGGTGTGGTCGAACTGGTCGCCCATGAACGACGACACCAGCGGCTTGATGCCGCCCGATCCCAGCGCGATGAGGAACAAGCCGACGTAGAAGCCGGTGGGTTCGTCCTCGAACGCGGCCAGGCACGCATGACCCGCGCAGTAGATCAGCGAGACCCAGAAGATGGTCCGGTATTTCCCGAAGTAGCGATCGGCGAGCCAGCCGCCGAGGAGCGGAAAGAAGTACACGCCGGCGACGAAGACATGGAAGATGTCCTTCGCTTCGCTGTCCGCCATCTCCTTGGGCAGATGCGCGAAGTAAGCCGCCGCGAGGAACGTGGTCAGGATGTTGCGCATCCCGTAGAAGGAGAAGCGTTCGCAGCCCTCGTTCGCGATGATGAACGGGAGCTGCCGCGGCATGCGGCCGGGCGACGACTCGGACATGCGGCGCACTCTATCGGAAGAACGCGCCGGCGACGTTCGCTGCGATGTCTTACCGCTGACAAATGACGAAGATGCGCTGACCGCTACGACATCTTGCTCGAGGTCCTTGGCGAGCTCGGCGTAGAACGCATCGTCGAGCAGGTGGTACGCCCACAACGTCTCGACGGGCGTGACACCGCGCTGCTGTTGCCCCAGGACGCGATCTGGGCGCAGTTCTACGGCAACTTGGTGCTCGACCCGCCGCGGTGGCGCAGTGGCGCGCCGAGTTGCAGGCGCTGCGCGTCGGCTGGGCTCAGCGCCGACGCGCCGAGCTGATCTTCGGCGCTCGCTCGCCGGTCTCGCCGCCCGCCCTCGACCGGATCAAGCGGCGCGCCGACCGCTGACCGCGAGGAGGCGGTGCGGTACCCTCGGATCGTCGCCACGGCGATCCCGTGAAGCTGCGCCACCCCTCGTCACGAGAAGAGCCACCATGACCCGAGCGCTCCTGTTCATCCTCACCGTGCACCTGCTCGCCTGCGGCGGCTCGAAGCCCGGCGCCGCGAAGCCAGGCGACGGCACCGGTGGCGCCACCGGAGACGAGACCGCTGGCACCGCCACTGACGACGGGACGGCGTCGCCCGACAAGCCTGGCCGCAAGACGCGCGACTCGGGCGAGTTCGCGATCAACCAGTCGGACGCCGCGTCGCGCCCGACGAACGGCAAGCTCAAGGCCACCGACACCGAGGCCGCGGTCCGGTTCTTCGTCATCGACAAGGACAAGGGGCCGATCACGGGCATCGTCATCGCGTTGACCTCGCCCACCGGCGAGAAGTACTACACCGCCGAGACCGACGCCGCGGGGTTCACGGAGGTGCTGATCCCGATCGGCGCGAAGTACGACCTGGTCTTCCTGAGCCTCGGCCGTCGCGACGTCGCCTCGCAGGTCGCGGTCGCGAACGAGCCGCGCCTCAACCTGAAGCTCACGCTGCGCTACAAGCGCGAGGACCTGACCGCGCCGCCGATCGTGACGCCACCGAGCGAGCCCACGCCGGCCGCGCCCGCGCCGCGGTTCGTGCTCGACGGCGTGCAGTTCGAGACCGGGAAGGCCACGCTGACCGCCGACTCGTCCGCGCGGCTCGACACCATCGTCGAGTACATGACGCACAAGGCGTCGGCCACGATCGAGATCTCGGGCCACACCGACAACGTCGGCGGCAACAAGAAGAACAAGCGCCTGTCCCAGCAACGCGCCGACGCAGTCCGCGACTACCTCGTCGCCAAGGGCATCGAGGCCAGCCGCATCACGGCCATCGGCTACGGCGACGAGCGGCCCATCGCGTCCAACGACACGCCCGAGGGTCGGCAGCAGAACCGACGCATCGAGGCGATGGAGGCGATGTAGCTGGACCGCGCTCGC
>SXJR01000207.1 GCA_005779305.1 Myxococcales bacterium | reverse complement strand
TGGTGTTTCTGGTGGTCGAGCCTGAGAACCTATAGGCGAGTCACTCGCGTGCGTCTCGGACCGCCGCCATCACCAATGCGCCAGTCGACGCCACGATCGCGCCACGCCGTCGAGGACGAACGGTGAAGCCGGCGGCGACGCCGGGCGGGCTGGCCGCCGATCCGATCGATCGCTACTGGATCGGCGAGTCGCACCTGGTGTGGTGTCGCGACGCCGCCTCGTGCGGCTCGATCCACTGGGGCCAGCCGACCACGCGCGACGTGACCGACCTGACCCGCGCGCTCGAACTCGCCGATCATCCCGCGCTGGCGGCCGGGTTCGAGGTGTTCATGGACTGCCGAGGGATCGAGCAGGTTGACTGGACCCCATTCGGGGAACTGCTCGAGTACCTGCGCGGGCGGTTGCCGGCGTGGAGCACGCGCATCCGCCAGCACGCCGTGGTGGTGCCCGCGGGTCCCAGCGGCGCGCTCCTCGCTGGGATGGTGCCGCTGCTCGGCGTGACCTACTCGATGCGCTTCTTCGACGACACCGAGCCGGCGCTGACGTGGCTCGCCTGGAACACGCGCCCTGACAGCGTCGCCTCCGCCCACGAGGCGGCAGAGCTGGCGCGGGTCGCGCGTGGGGTCACGCCGTTGGTTCATCGCTTCCGGGCGTGGCTCGAGGGAGCGTTGCGGCGGCCGACCATCGAGGCCGCGTCGTCGGCGCTCGGGCTCTCGCCGCGCTCGCTCCAGCGCGAGCTGCGCGCGGGCGGTACCAGCTTCACCGCGGAGGTCCAGGCGGTGCGGGTGCGGGTGGCGTGTGCCCTGCTGGCGCAGACCGACGAGAAGGTGGAGGTGATCGCGCGCGAGGTCGGCTGCGTGTCGGCCTCCCAGCGCAGCACGATCTTCCGCAAGGTCATCGGCGAGACTCCGGCGCGCTACCGGGTCCGCAGCGGGCGTCCGGCGTCCTGACACGCTCCGTACCGTGGTCCGTCGTGCCCGCGCGTCTCATGCGGGCATGACCCGTTTCCTCTCCCTCGTCCTCCTCCTCCTCACCCGCTGCGGCCCCGCCGCCGTCGATCGACCTGCGGATCCGTCCCCCGTCTCCCTGTCGCCCGTCTCCCCATCCCCCGTCTCCCCGTCCCCCGTCTCTCCGCCCCCCGTCTCCCGGCCCCCGCCTCCCGCCGCCCCGCTCCCTCCCGGCCACGCTCTCGTCGTGGTCTCCGCCACCGCCGTGCAGCAAGAGTGCTCCGGCGCCGGCGGTGAGCATTACACCCTCACCGCCGACTCGCCCGGTGGCGGCCTCTTCCACGCCGGCGGCCACGCCATCTACCTCGGCATCCTGCCGGAATGGGGCAACCCTCCGCCCGCGCCGTGGTTCGTGGCCGAGGTGCACCGCTTCCCGCCCATCTCCGCTGACGCCGACGACAACCCCGACTCGAGCGTGAGCGGGTGGTGCCTCGATCGGCTGCCCAGGTTCGACGGCGAGGCGCTTCGGCTGGTGCCGGCAGCCGGCCGCGACGACGCCCACCGGCTCCTCGCCCAGCTCCAGGCCACCGGCTTGCCGCGCAGCGCGATCGAGCTCGGTGGCGCCACCACCGGCGACGAGCTGGCCGTGGTCCGGGTCCGCAGCCACAACGACGTCAGCGGGGATCGCGCGTACCAGCTCGAGCTCGTCGACGGCGACGCACCGTCCGCGCTCCTGATCCCCGCCGCTCCGCCGCGCCCGCGCGCGCACGCGCTGCCGTTCGAGGCCTGGACCGGCGACCTGCTCGTGGTCGCGGCCACCGGCGCCGGCAGCAAGCGCCGCATCACCCGCGCACTGGTGGCCGACGATCTCGCCGACGCCCGCCGCTGGAGGACCGCGCTGGCGACGGCCACGTGGCCGCCGACGTGGATGTCACCGGGCTGGTCGGGCGCCTTCCGCACCGCCCGCTGGGCCGCGGTGGGCAAGGTCGTCGCCGGCAAAACCGGCTGCGGCGACGAGCTGGAGATCACGACCTATGCCGGCACCAGCTTCGTCCTCGATCCCATGCGCGTCGCCGCGCCTCCCGGCGTGTCCCGCGGCGACGTCGTGACCGCGATCCTGTTGCCGACCGAGGCCGACCGCTGCGGTCGCCGCGCCCGCGTCGTGCGCGCCTACGCGACTCCCGGCGCGACGGCGGCGTACTGGATCACGGGGGGCGAGCCGGTGCCGAGCACTGCCATCCTCGAATGACGTACCCGCGGTGAGCGCGACCACGCCCACGACGCGGTTGCTCGTCGGGCCGTGGCAAGCGCTGGCAAAGGTCGACATGACGAGGACTGCCGGGTCGAGATCCGACCCTTCGCGCGTACAAACGTACACATGATCGCCGCCCGGCCCCGTCGAACCACCGCCTTGTCGAGCATCCGCACGGTGCGCGACCTGTGCACCTACGTGACCGAGGCGGCGGGTAACGCGGAGCGGCCGCTCGACGAGTACCTGCGGGCGCTGTGGCGTCTGGGCGCCGAGCGCCACCGCGCCGGCCGGGCGTACCTGACCGCGGCCGAGCTGGCCGAGCTCCTGACCGCGGCGTTCGACGCTCCGGCGCCGCCGTTCGATCCGGGCTGGCGGCTGATGCGCGACCAGACCATCGACACCGTGCCCGACGGCTACACCACCTGGGAGGCCACGGTCCGCGAGCAGATCCTCGATCTCGACGAGCTGGTCCGCTCCGGCCTGGCCGACGCCTCGGGCAGCTTCTTCGCCGTCGACGCCGACGAGGTCGACGCCCCGGGCGGCAGCCGCTGGAGCAACCTGGCGCCGCGCGACTTCCTGTCCGCCGCTTGCACCGGGACGTTCGGCGAGGGCTCGTGCGACGGCACGCCCGCCGACGCCAGCCCGCTCGGGCTCATCGACTGGGACCGCTTCGCGACCTTCCTCGCCCAGGGTCAGCGCCGCCTCTAAGGACAGTCCGCAGCGGCCGGCGGGCAGGGTATGGTCGCCGCAATGGCGCTGGTGGGAACGACGCGCGATGGTCAGCCGTATCCGGTCATCGCCGGCCTGTCCAAGGCGGCGGCCACCAACCTCGAGCGGGCGTATCGACGGCTGCGGACAGTCGACAAGGTCAAGGCCGCGGTCGCCAAGCTCGCCGGCTCGCTCGATGCGGCGGGCAAGGCCGCGCTGATCGACGGGACGCGCGAGCTGGCGCGTGCGCTCGCGGCGGGCAAACACCGCGGCAAGCTCGCGCCGCACCACCTCCAGGTGCTCGCGGCGTGCGTCCGTGTCGCGGGCCGAGCCAGCGGCGATCGCGCCCTCGCCGATCTGGCGGTCGAGTTGCGCGACGGCGCGGTGAGGGGCGCGATCGTCGACGTGCTGCTCGGCTGGCAGACCGGGATGAAGCCGGCCGGCGCCGCGCAGCTCGCGACGATCCTCGACGACGAGGGCGCGACCGACGAGGTCGTGCTGCGCGGCGCGCTGTGGGGCCTGCAGGAGACCTCACCGAAGCAGGCCAGCGCGCGCCGGCGCAAGCTGCTGGTGGCGGCACGCGCGCAGCGCTCGGGTCGCGCGATCAAGCTCGCGCGCGCCGCGCTCGATCAGCTCGATTCGTTCCCGCACACCACGCCCGGGGGACGGGAGCGGCGTGGTCGGGCCTGGCTCCCCGACGTGGCGCCGCTGGTCGTGCACCCCAACCGAGAGCTCGCGTCGGCGGCGCAAGGGTTGATCTCCCACGACGGCGAGACCTTCCTCGCGTTCCTGGCCTGGGTGCTGGCCCACGACGTCTCGCGCAAGATGATCGCGGTCGTCGACGGCCGCATCTACTGGGCGTCGCTGCCATCGAGTGGGCTTGCCCCGGCCGACCTCGCCGCGCCGCTCGCGGCGCTGCTCGAGCGCGCGCTGGCGAAGCGCGACCGGGCCAGCGCCGGCATCCTCACCCGTGCGATGCAGAACCTCGGGCTGGTGCCCAAGGACGGGGCGCCGCCCGAGCGCGGCGAGGAGGTCGCGAGGGTCGGGACGGAGGGCGGGCCGCCGCTGCTGGTCCCGGCCCGGCACCTCGCGGCCTGGGGTGGCGCGTACGCTCCCGAGCCGTTCGACTCCGGCAACAGCGACTACGAGCGCGGCTGCGACGGCGCGGCGCCGAAGCTGCTCGCGATCGGCGACGGCCACGGCCTCATCCTCGGCGGTCAGAGCGCCGCCGCCTACGCCGCGCCGGATGGCCTGTTCCTGCACACCGACGGCGACCTCACCCACGAGGTGTCGAAGCAGTGGAAGAAGCTCGGCACGCTCGTCGTCGACCGCGGCGGCGTGGTGCTCCTCGACAGCCTCGAGGCCGGCGCCGGCAAACACGCCGGCGTGAATCGCAAGAAGGTCGCCCTCGCCGCTGGGTCCTATCGCGTCGACGCGCACCGCCCCCGTGGGACCAGCTCGACCCTCGAGGCGGTTCGCCTCGTGCTCACAGCGCCGCGGTGACCGCGCTCGGGCCCCGTCGCCAGCGGGAAGATCGGTAGTCCCATGATGGACCGCGAGCTCCGAGATCTGGAGCGAGCACGATCGGCGACGCCCTCAAGCGCGAAGGTCTGGTTCCGAAGAGGTGCCGCCGACCGCGCACACCGCCGGCCACCGCGAAGCCCTCCATCGACGCGGAGACTCTCGGCCTGGTGGATCGGGCGACTCGAGCGGTTCCACCGCACGCTCCATGGAGATCGGTTTCTCCGAGGGAACCGTCTTCCCCGAGCGCTACCACGTCGCGCCGCTCACCTCGCCGCGCCAGGTCCGCCACGCCATCTCCTACGTCCCGAACAACTGGCGCCGGCACCGCGAGGACCTCGCGGGCCTCGCGCAAACGCGCGCCTCCATCGATCCCTACGCCAGCGGCGTCCGCTTCGATGGCTGGAAACGGAGGGGCCCGTTCATCCCACCGGAAGGCTACTTGCCGTTGCAGACGGTCTACCCGCAGACCTGGCTGCTCACCGTCGGGTGGCGTCGGCATGGGCCGATCGATCCACGGGAGGTGCCGGGGCCCATCGACGAGGCGTAGTCCGACCCACGTGGGCCAACGCGGCCGTGGCGCCGATGCCCTCTACTTCGCGATGACCGCGGCGGGCAGGCTGGTGACGAACGCGGCGAAGCCGACCATGGTGGCGCGGCGGGCGGCCGGCGGTCCCTCGTAACGGACCTTGGCGCCCTCGAGCTTCAAGCGCGGGTGGTCCATGGTCTCGAAGAGCGGGCCGGTGACCGCGCCGTCGTCGGCGATGGTGAGCTCGGTCTGGCCGTCGAGCACGAAGGTGCCCTCGGGGCTGACCGTGGCGTTGGTCCGCACCTTGTTGGCCGAGATGCTGCCGTCGAGCTCGACCCGAGCCAGGCGGTGACCGCCGACCACGATGTGGCCCAGGCGCTCGAGCGTGAGGACCGGCTGGTTGTCGAAGGTGACCGCGCCGCCGGCGGCGAGCGCCAGCACGTGGGTGGCGCCGTCGGCCTGGGTGATGACCAGCCTGGCGTCGGCCAGGTCGAGCCGCGCGCCGCTCTTGTCCTTGGCGCCGCAGGCGCCCATCGCGAGCACGCCGAGGACGAGGAGCGCCTTCATTCCTTGTCCAGGTACGTGTAGCCGATCATGCCCTGGCGGAAGCGGTTGATGAGTGCCCGCGACTCCTCGAGGGTGAGCAGCTTCTTGCGCAGCGCGATCTCGACGTTGGCGCGCAGCCGGCCGAGCAGGTCGGACGGCGAGTAGTCGACGAACGACAGCACCTCGCTGACCGTGTCGCCGGCGACCACGTCCTTCACGTCGTAGTCACCGTCGGGCGACAGGCAGACGTGGACGGTGTTGGTGTCGCCGAACAGGTTGTGGAGGTCGCACAGGATCTCCTGGTAGGCGCCGACCAGGAAGATGCCGAGGTAGTAGTCCTGGCCCTCCTCCTTGGGGTGCAGCTCGAGTACGTGCTTGACGTCGCGCAGATCGATGAACGAGTCGATCTTGCCGTCGGAGTCGCAGGTGATGTCGGCCAGGGTGGCGCGCCGGGTCGGCTCCTCGTTGAGCCGGTGGATGGGCGTGATCGGGAAGAGCTGATCGACCGCCCATGCGTCGGGCACCGACTGGACCATCGAGAAGTTGCAGAAGTACGTGTCCGACAGCGCCTTCTCCAGGCCCTCGAGCTCCTCGGGGAGGTGGGCGTGGTTGCGGCACAGCATCAGCACCTTCTCGCAGATCGCCCAGAACAGGTTCTCGCAGATGACGCGGTGCTCGAGCGACAGGTGGCCCAGGTTGAAGAGCTGGAGGACCTGATCCTTGTACTCGAGGGCGTCGTGATAGCTCTCGAGGACGTTCTTCTGCGAGACCGACTGGTAGGTCTCCCACATGTTCTTGACCAGCGGCGCGGTCGGCGTGGCGATCGCGGCCGGCACCTTGGTGTCGAACTCGGTCACGCCCAGGACGTTGACCACGAGCACCGAGTGGTGCGCGGTCACCGCGCGGCCCGACTCCGAGACGATGCTGGGATGCGGCACGCCGTCGGCGTCGCAGATCTCCTTCATCGCGTAGACCACGTCGTTGGCGTACTCCTGCACCGAGTAGTTCATCGACGAGGCGAAGTTGGTCTGCGAGCCGTCGTAGTCGACGCCGAGCCCACCGCCGACGTCGAGGTACGACAGGCCGGTGGCGCCCATCTTGTACAGCTCGACGAACAGGCGGCCGGCCTCGCGCAGCGCGTTCTTGATGCTCTTGATCGCGCTGATCTGCGAGCCGAGGTGGAAGTGGAGCAGCTTGAGAGTGTCGACCTGGCCCCAGGTCTTGAGCTTTTGCACGGCGTCGACCATCTCGGCCGCCGACAGCCCGAACTTGGAGAAGTCGCCGCCCGACTGCTCCCAGCGGCCGGCACCGCGCGACGACAGCCGGGCGCGGATGCCGAGGGTCGGGCGGATCTTCACCCGCTCGGCGACCCGATGGATCTGGTCGATCTCGGTTGGCTTCTCGACCACGAGGACGACGGTGCGGCCCAGCTTGGAGGCGAGCAACGCGGTCTCGATGTACTCCTCGTCCTTGTAACCGTTGCAGATGATCAGGGCCTCGTCGTCCTGATGGATCGCCATGATCGTCAGGAGCTCGGGCTTGCTGCCGGCCTCGAGGCCGTAGTGGAACGGGCGGCCGTATTCGATGATCTCCTCGACCACGGTGCGGTTCTGGTTGACCTTGATCGGGTACACGCCGCGGTACTGGCCCTGGTAGCCGTACTCCTTGATCGCGCCGTTGAACGCGCCGCAGATCAGCTCGATCCGGGCGCGCAGGATGTCGCTGAAGCGCAGGAGGATGGGGAGCTGGATGCCGCGCTGGGTGAGCTCGTCGATGAGCTCGCGCATGTCGATGGTGCCGGCGGTCGACGGCGGCGGGACCAGCACGGGCACGACCGGCGCGGCCGGCGAGGCCGGCGTGCTCGCGTCGGCCTTGGCGCCGTTGCCGTTGCCGTTGGTGCCGGGCAGGGCGGGGATTACGCCCGACGAGGATACGCTCGTGCTGGCGCCGCCGCCGCTGGCGATGCTGGTGCCGGCCCGCGGGGTCACGATCAGGTTGCCCTGATCGTTGATCGCGAAGTAGCCGCATCCCCATCGCTGGATGCCGTAGTTCTCGAGTGCGTCCGCCACCGTCCAGCGACGGAGCGGGTCATTCGCGAGCATCGCCTTGGCGCGTGCCATGTTGTTCGATCCGTTACGGCTTTTTGGCCGTGCGTGCAATCACTTTCTCGTGGGATCTCGACGATCTCGGCCCCGACTGACGCCGCCGGCGTCACCGCCTCGTCACGATGGCCAGGCCTCTTGTCTCGCGGACCAGAATGGATAGAGTCACCGGCTTCCCATGTCCAACGTCGTCCCCCCGGGCAGCCCGGCGGCCGCCATCGTCGCCGAGGAGGAGCGCCTGCTCGGTCAGGTCGCGGCCCGCGCGGCCATGGGCGAGGACGAGGAAGACGGACCGCGGGCCACGGACGACGACCTCGATCGCGACCTGATCTCGCTGCGCGATCAGATCGGTGAGGCCCGGGCCGAGGACCTGCCGCCGCTGATCGAACAGATGACCCGGCTGGCGGCGCTGCGCGGCCGGCTGGGCGGCTCGAGGACACTGCCCATCGACCTGGCCTCGCCGTACTTCGCCCACATGCGGCTCAAGCAGCACGGCAAGTCGCGCGACGTGCTGGTCGGCAAGCGTGGCTTCATCGATCGCCAGAGCAACGTCCAGATCGTCGACTGGCGCAACGCGCCGGTCTCGCGGATCTACTACCGCTACGAGGAAGGCGACGACTACGAGGAGGAGATCGCCGGCCGTCGCGTCGATGGCGTGGTCGAGGCCCGCCGCAACATCTCCATCAACAAGGGCCTCTTGCGCCGCATCGGCGCGCCCCAGGGCACGTACATCAAGGATGCGCGCGGCACCTGGGTGCAAGCGGTGGGCACGATGCAGCCGGTCCTGCACGGTGGTCAGGGCAAGGCGGCGCGCCCGGTGGTGGCACCGGGGCCGCGCGGCAAGCTGGGCGTGCACCACGGACCGGCGGTGCGCGCCGACAAGTCGCTGCCCGAGATCGCGGCGCTCATCGACAAGGAGCAGTTCGAGCTGATCTCGCACCCGGAGAGCGGCATCGTCGTCATCCAGGGCGGCGCCGGCTCGGGCAAGACCACGGTGGCCCTGCACCGGGTCGCGTACCTCAACTTCAACGACGGCAAGCGCTTCCGGCCGAGCGCGATGTTGTTCGTGGTGCCGTCGTCGGCGCTGGTGCGCTACGTCGCCGGCGTGTTGCCCGCGCTCGGCGTCTCGGGCGTGCCGGTGGTGACCTACACCGGCTGGGCCCGCTCGACCCGGCTCAAGCTCCTGCCCGACACGCCGATCAAGTACAACGACGATCCGCCCGAGACCGTGTCGCGGGTCAAGAAGCACCCGCGCGTGCTCGAGATCCTGCAGGCGATGGTGGCCCGGCAGGCCCGCCAGATCGAGGACGACTTCAAGGCGCTGTCCGGCGCGACGCCCGACATCGGTGCGGAGTGGGAGCGGCACGCCGGCAAGGCGCTGGTGCCGCGCTGCCACGCCATGCTGTCGTGGGCCCGCAAGGCCGACCACCTCGAGTCGTCGCTGCGGGTGTCACTCGAGGGGGCGGCGCGGAGGTGGAAGAAGCGCGCCGACGACGTGGTCACCGACTGGGCCGAGTTGATGACCGACCGGGCTGCCCTGACCGAGGGCTTCGCCGGCTGCGCCGACGTCAGCGCTCGCGACATCGACGCGGTCGTGAAGTGGGTCAAGCGCCAGATCGCCGCGCCCCAGAAGGCGCTGACCGACGACGACGGCAAGGTGATCGAGACCGCCGACGGCAGCGCCATGGGGCCCGACGACGACGATCCGGCCGGCCGGGTCGACGACGAGGACGATCCGGTCTTCATCCGCCTGGTCCAGCTCAAGCGCGGCGGCCTGTTCGCCGCCGACGGCGAGGAGCTGCGTTACACCCACGTCGCCATCGACGAGGCCCAGGATCGCAGTGCGATCGAGGTCAAGGTGCTGGTCGAGAGCGTGATCTCGCCCGACGCCAAGCCCGAGCATCGCAGCGTCACCATCGCCGGCGACACCGCTCAGCGCCTGGTGTTCGACAACAACTTCACCGGCTGGGCCGACCTGCTGGTCCAGACCGGGCAGCCGGCGATCGTGCGGCCGCTCAAGCTGTCGTATCGCTCGACCGCCGAGGTCATGATGCTGGCCCGCGAGGTCCTGGGCCCCGAGCTCGCGCCCGACGAGCCGCTGTCGGCGCGTCCCGGCGAGCCGGTCGAGCTGCACGAGTTCAGCGACATCGGCGAGGCGGTCGCGTTCCTCTCGGACGCGCTGCGCAACCTGATGGCGCGCGAGCCGACCGCGAGCTGCTGCCTGATCTCGCGCCACCCCGAGCAGGCCGACGCCTACTTCCACGGCCTGTCGCGGGCGGAGATCCCGGCCCTGCGCCGGGTCAAGCGCGACGAGTTCACCTTCCAGCCCGGCGTCGACGTCACCGACGTCACCCAGGTGAAAGGTCTCGAGTTCGACTACGTCGTCATGCTCGAGACCAACGCGTCGTCGTACCCCGACGCCTACTGGGCTCGCCACCTGATGCACATCGGCGTCACCCGCGCCGCCCACCAGCTCTGGCTGGTGAGCACCAGCGAGCCGTCGGTGCTCGTCCCGCGCGCGCTGCGCGACGGCGGCCGCATGACCGTGGGGTGATCATGAGCGCGGTCGAAGACGCCGCCCTCGACGCGTACCTGGCGCCGCGGGTGCGGCCGCGGACGCGGCTGGTGCTGGAGGCGAGCGGATCGCCACTGGCGCCGACGGCGTCGCGGTTCGGCGGCGTGCCGTACCTGGAGGTGGGCGAGGAGTGGCCCGAGTGCGTGTGCGATCGGCCGATGTCGTTCATCTGCCAGCTCGACGTGCGTGGCACCGAGGTCGGCGAGCGGCTGCCGTTCGCGCTGTGCGCCTTCTACTTCTGCTGGGAGTGTTTTCCGCAGGACCCCGAGCCGGGGCCGTGGACGCTGCGCACGTACGCCGATCCGCGCGACGATCAGGCCATCGCCGTCGATCTGCCCGAGGGCATCGACGTGACCACGCCGTGCGCGGTCGAGCTCGAGGACGCGCGCTCGCTGCCGGTGTGGGAGGGGCAGGCCCGCGACGCGCCCGAGGCGCTCGAGCTGGCCAGGGCCGCCGACCCCGAGTCGCCGTGGACCGCCTATCACGCGGCCTGCGAGCGCGTCGCCGGACCCCAGGACATCGAGAGCGCGATCGGCGGCTACCCGCACTGGCTGCAGGGCGACGATCAGCCCGACGGCGGCGTGCTCGTCGCCACCATCGACAGCGAGGCGGACGCCCGTATCTCCTGGGGCGACTGCGGCGCGGTGTACCTGTTCCTGACGCCCGACGGTCCGCGGATGGTCCTGCAGAGCCTGTGAGGGAACGGTGTCAACCTTGACAACCCTGGAGTGATACCGTCGAGAGGATGGCCGCGGGAGATCCGCCCGACGATCCGCTGGGGTCGACCTGGGCCGCCGGCTCGACCGGGCTCGACACCGTGCCGGCGACACCGGGCGGCCCGTCCGACGGCGCGGTGCAGCTGGGCCCAGGCGCGCGGGTCGGCCGGCACGTGCTCGAGGCGCTGCTCGGCGCCGGCGGCATGGGCGTGGTCTACCGCGCCCGCGATCCTCAGCTCGACCGGGTCGTGGCGGTCAAGCTGGTGCGCAGCCGCGCCGGCGGCGACAGCGGCCGCGCTCGCCTCCTGCGCGAGGCCCAGGCCATGGCCAAGCTTCACCACGTCAACGTGGTGCCGATCTTCGACGTCGGCACCGCCGGCGACGACGTCTACGTGGTGATGCCGCTGCTCGAGGGCGGCACCCTGGGGAGCTGGGTGCGGGCCGCGCCGCGAGCGTGGCACGCCGTGCTCGATCGCTTCGTCGCCGCCGGCCGCGGGCTGGTCGCCGCCCACGCCGCCGGCCTCGTCCACCGCGACTTCAAGCCCGACAACGTGCTGCTCGGCGGTGACGGCGAGATCCAGGTCGCCGATTTCGGCATCGCCCGCTTCGAGCACGACGCGCCGCGCTCGGGCGAAGGGCCGGCCGCGGAGCTGGCGTCGCTCGAGTTGACCCGCACCGGCGATCTGCTGGGCACGCCGGCGTACATGGCGCCCGAGCAGCTCCGCGGCGAGGCCAGCGACGCCCGCGCCGATCAGTTCAGCTTCTGCGTGGCCTTGTGGGAGGGCCTGTTCGATGAGCGCCCGTTCTCGCCCGGCGACGCCCGCGGTCCGGCGGCGCTGGCCGCGCTGCTGGCGTCGATCGAGGCCGGCAAACCGGCGACACCGACCGGGCGGGAGGTGCCAGCGTGGCTGCGCGAGATCCTCGCGCGCGGGCTGCGCCAGCGGGCGGAGGAGCGCTGGCCGTCGATGGCGGCGCTCCTGGCGGCGATCGCAGGCCACCGCCGTGGCCCGCGCCGGCCGCTGGTGATCGGCGTGATCGCGGCGGCGGTCGTGCTCGCCGGCGCGGCGCTGGCGTGGAACCAGTGGGGGCGATCGCCGGCGCTGACGCGGGCGGATCAGCCCCAGGCTGGCCCGGGCGAACCCAGCCGCCCGGCGACGACCAGGTCGTACCGGCGCGAACGCCTGACCCGGCGCGGCGATATCACCGCCGGCAAGCTCTCGCCCGACGGCACGACCCTGGCGCTGGTCGGACTGGGCGTGATCATCGTGCGCGACCTCGACCCCGCCGCCGGCGACCGCGCCCGGTTCGACATCGCCGACAGCAACCCCATCGCGATGTCGTGGTCACCGCGCCGAGATCGAATCGCTGTCTCCTTCGGCTGGGGCCAGGGCCGTCGTCCCGACGGCAACATCGATCTGATCGAGACCCAAACCGGAGCGGTCCAGCACCTGCCGTTGCACGGCGCGGCCCTGGCCTTCCTCTCCGACACCCACCTCGCTGTCTCCAACCCGGAGGAGAAGCGATTCCGCGTCCATGAATTGCCGTCGCTCGCGGTCGTCGCGGAGTGCGCAGTTCCCGGCGACTACATCTATCTCAGCACCCTCGATGCGACCGCGGATGGCGCGACGGTGCTCGTGGGTACGCTCGACTCGAGTCGGGAGCTCGCGCTCCACGTCTTCGGCCGCGACTGCGCGCCCCGCGGCACGCTCTCGGTGCCCGGCGGCATCGGCACCTACGCGCTGTCGAACAGCGGACGCTCGGTCTGGCTCATCGACGCCAGGACCACGACCAACGAGGCGGTCGAGCGGTCCTTCGACGGTGCCGAGCTCGCCCGCGCCCGCCTCGGTGATGACGAGGAGCTCATGCTCCTGGGCGAGGTCGATGGGCGGCACTACCACATCGCGATGACCTCGCAGATGCTGGTCGAGCGGCTCACTCCGGCCGGGCCCGAGGTCGCGCTGTCGAGTGACGGTGACCTCTCGGTCGCGGTTGCACCCGATGGTAAGGAGGTGGCGTGGATCGAGCGGCCGTTGCTGGGCTCGGGGCCGCTCCGGATCACCAGCCTGGATCGCATCGCCGAGCGCGGACCGTCGATCATGGCCGGGGCGGTCGAGGCGGCGTGGTCGCCCGACGGCAAGCGTCTCGCCGTCGCCACCGATGACGCACAGGGGCCGGCGCTGTTCATCGTCGATCGCGCCACCGGCACCAGCCGACGCATCGCGCGTGGCGACCTGGGCCCGCGCCGGCGGCCGGTCTGGCTCGACGATCATCGGGTCGCGGCCGAGACGACCGACAATCAGACGATTGCGTGGATCGACGCCGACAGCGGCGCGACCGGCGAGCTGGTCGATCGCGCCTGGGGCCGGGTGTTCAACCTCGCGCGCTCGCCCCGCGACGGGACCGTGGCCTTCGCCGGCGATCGTCGCGGCGAGAGCCTCCGGGTGTGGACGCTCGGCCCGGGTGGCGTACCGGTCGCCACCGACGACGACAGCGGCGCCGTGCCGGTGTGGTCACCGGACGGTGAGCTGTGGAGCTCCCACCCGATGACCGGCGCGCTCGAGCCGGTCGAGGCACGCAGGGGCCGCAAGGGCCAGGTCATCAAGCTCCTCCCCGATCAGCTCGTCAGTGAAGTTCACTTGTTCCCCGATGGTAGGCACCTGGTGACGCTGGCGCGCACGATCGGCGACGTCTCGGTCTCGGTCCCGGAGTGAGCGGCGCACCTACGGCATCGGCGTGCCGATGCGGCAGGCGGTGACGAAGCCGGTGGTGACCGCGGGATCGAAGCCGCTCATGTAGTCGAAGAACGAGGCGGCGAGCTTGCGCCGGTGCAGGCGCTCGCAGCGATCGAAGGCGGCGGCGG
>SXJR01000206.1 GCA_005779305.1 Myxococcales bacterium | reverse complement strand
GCATCAGGTCGGGCGTGAACTGGATGCGCGAGAAGGTGGCGTGGATGCACTCGGCCATGGTGCGGACCAGCATGGTCTTGCCCAGGCCGGGCACGCCCTCGAGCAACGCGTGCCCGCCGCCGAGCATGCACGTGACCACGCCCTCGACGATCGCGTCCTGGCCGACGATCATCGTGGCGATCTCCTCCCGCAAGCGGCGGAGGTCGGCCATGAAGGCGGCGACGTTGGACTCCACGTCGATACGGGTGGCAGCGGAGGGCGAGGCAGAGGTCATGGTGCTCCGAGGGCTCGTTGAAGCAGGGGAGGTGGTTGCATCGCGTCAGTCCATGGCGTGCGGCTTGATCTTGGTGAAGTACTTGCCGACGTAGCGCCGGTAAGAGGCGGGGACCTTCTCGGTGCGCATGACGTCCTCGACGACCTTCTTGTAGTCGGTGTAGACGTTCTTGTACTGGGTCGAGGCGAAGCCCTTCTGGGCCGCCGAGAGGATGCTCTCGCGTCGCGACGGGCCCTTCTTGCCGTGCACGCCCGAGACGCTCTCGTCGGTGGTGTTGCCGCTCTTGCCGGTGGCGTCGCCGACCAGATTGGGATCGTGACCGTCGCCGTAGATGTCGGATGGGCCGCCCGGCTCCTTGCCGTCGCCGCCGTTCTCCTTGCCCTGGCCCTTGCCCTGGCCCTGACCCTGGCCCTGGCCCTGGACCTGGCCCTTGCCCTGGCCCTGGCCCTGGCCCTTGCCCTGACCCTGCTTGCCGCCGGCACGCTGCGAGAACGAGCGGTTCTTGCCCTGCTTGCCGTTCTTGCCGAACGGGTTCTGCGGGCCGCGCGAGCCGCGCTGCTTGGCGCGCCGCATGGCCTCGCGCAGATCTTCCATTTGCGACGACACCTTCTTCTGGGCGGCCTGCTTGCGCTGATCGCTGTCGACCTTGCCGGTCTCATCGGCCATGTCCTTCAGTGTGCGTGACGCCTGCTTCTGGCCGTCCTTGGGACCGTCTTGCTGGCCGTCCTGCTGCTGGCCGGGCTTCTGGCCGTCCTGGGGCTTCTCCTCCCCGTCCTCCTGGCCGTCCTTGGGGTCCTTGTTCTGGAGCTGCTTGGCGGCCTTGTCCATGTCCTTGTGCAAGCGCTTGAGGCTCCGACTCTGCGCCGACTGCTCCTGCTCCTCTTGTTTCTTCTTGAGCTCGGCCAGCTCGCGCTGCTTCTTCTCGAGGCGGCGCTCGGCGTCCTGGCGTTCATCGTCGGTCCTGGCGTCTTTCTTCTCCTTCTCGAGCTTGCGGACCTGCTCCTCCATCTTCTCGATGGCCTGCTGGTCCTGCTGGTCGCGTTCTTCCTGCTTCTTCTGGTACTGCTCGGCGGCCTTCTCCATGGCCTTGGCCAGCTCCTGCTGCTGCTTCTCGGTGAGCTCGCCCTTCTCCAGCTTCTCGGCGAGCTTCTCGAGCTCCTCCTTGGCCTTGTCGAGATCGTTCTGGGCCAGGGCCTTGCCGAGCTCCTTGGTCAGGTCGTTCTTGGCCAGCTCCTCGCCGGTCTCGGCCAGATCCTTGTTGATCTGCTCGGGATCGGGCTCGGCGTTCTCGGAGAGCGCGTCCTCCGCCTTCTTCATCTCCTGGAGCAGCTGCTCCTTGGTGAGCTGGCCGTTCTCGGCCATGTCGAGGAGCTGCTCGATCTTCGCGGCGTAGTCCTCGAGCTCCTTCACCTGGTCCTTCTGACCGGTGGCGCGTAGATCTTGGACCAGCTCGCGCATGTAGGCCTCGTCGTCGGGATCGAGGACGATGGTGTCGGTCTTGAACCCGCGTGGATCGTCGTCGCGCAGCACCTCGAACGGCACCGCGCCCCACTTCTTGCCCCGCGCCCACACCACCAGCTCGGTCTTGCCGATGGGGGCCCCGCTCGGTATGACCAGCGTGATCCCGCCGCCGGTCCAGTTCACCACCGAGGCCGCGACCGGGCCTGAGGCGGCGGCGGCGGCCAGCATCGCGGCCGAGGTGCCGAGCGTGGCGGGCGGCGACCCGCGCGGCACGTCGTCGCCGCGGCCCACGTAGACCAGGGCGCCCTCGAGCGAGCAGGGTTCGGTGGCCGCCGCCTTGGCACCGCACAGTCGTTCGCCGGTGATGGTGACCTCGGCGCCGCGCCGGGCCATCGCCGGGATGGCCTCGAGGAGGACGGGGTTGCGCGGCGGCATCGGCACCGCGATGCCGGCGGCGATGAGCGCGACCGCCGCGAAGCCGAGCGCCGCCGGCAGATCGTGCGGGCGCTTGAAGGGGACGGCCGCCTTCACGTTGGCGCGCGGCGCGACCCGGGCGGCGTCGCGCATGGCGGCGCGCATCATCTCGAGGGTCTCGGGATCGTGGTGGTGGTCGCCGCCGGCAGGCGTGGCCAGCGAGCGATCGAAGGCGATCGCCGTCGACAGGCGATCGGCGAGACCGGACGCGCGATCGATCAGGCGGGCCACGAGCTCGTCGTCGATGTGGCGGGTCGCGCCGATCACGGCGCCGGCGGCGATCACGCCCGCGCTGGCCGCGAGCAGGCCGATGCCGGTGGCCGGCGCGATGACCTCGACGCGGACGGCGAACACCGTGCCGAGCGCGCTGGCCGAGGCCAGGATCGACGCGGTCGTGGCGCCCTCGAAGGCGCCCTGGACACGCAGGCGCTGGCGGGCTGCGGCGACCACCCCGCGGACCTGGCCCAGGTTAGCCGGTGTGGCGGTGGACTCGATCGCAGGGGCGGCAGGGCTGGTCATTGACACCTACTACGTCCGAACCGGGCGGTTCCTCGGGCAATTCCGGCGAAGGCTGCTGGGACCGATAACGTCCAGCATAGCACCTTCATTCGACGCACCACTGACGGCCCGGATCTACGCCTACATTGTAGGTTCCCGTCGATTTCCGTCGTCATGTCCTGCTAGTGACACCGACGTACCCCGGCGGTTTCGAACCCGAGACAGGTCCGGCGGTTCCTGGGTCAACGACCGCGCTGAGCCATCGGCCCGACCGCGATCTGGCGGACGCGCCAGTTGTGGATCGCGATCCGCCGGGTCATCTCGCGTTGCGATGTCGTGAGCTGGCCTGAAAGCCCTCCGGAGACGCTGATCAGCACCACGCTCACGAACACCAGTCCCACGTAGTGTGGCACGGCCTCGATCGCGACCACGGGTGACGACACGCTCAGCCGTCCGTGCTCGACGAGGGTGGTGGTCTCGAACACGCCAGCCACCTCGAGCAGCCACGTTCCCACGACCGGCGTCGCGAACACGACCGCGACCGCACCCCACCGCGGACCGCTGGGGAAGAACATCACCGCCATCGCTGCCAGCGCGACCTGCGCCGGCGCGTTGACGAACGGACCGAACGTGCGCGCGTACAACAGCATCAGGATCGCCGTCCCCAGCATCGGGGGCCAGGAGAACCGGTGGGGGCCGTAGGCGCGCCAGCGCACGGCCCACGCCAGCATCGCGGTCGACATCGTCGCGATCGCCACGACCGTCGGGAGCGACCGAACGCCCTGCAGGAACATCAGCGGTACGTAAGCGAGGAACGCGGTGAATGCCGCGATCACCGCCGTCCCCATGCGCTGGATGACCTGTTGATCACTCCGCTCGATCGCGGCGATGGCGTCGGGCGGCAGGCGCTCGGGGACCTCGATCATGAGCCGGCCGACCAGCGCCGTGGCCTCGGGCGACGCGGGATCGAGGGCGAGCGCCGTGCGGGCCTCGGACGTCGCCACCACTCGATCGCCGTCGGTCGCGAGGGCGCTCGCGGCCGACGCGGCGTGGCCGGCCGCCATCCTCGACCGCAGAGCCTGGTCCCGCTCCCCATCGAGGAACCGCGCCACCCTCGCGGCCAGGTCGGTCGGCGTCAGCTCCGACGCGCGGGTCGCGGCCTCGGCGAGGGAAGCGAGCTCGGGCGCCCCGGCGCCATCGCCATCGAGCAGCCGGGCGAGAATGGCGCCGAGGGCGACCACGTCGTCCCCCCCGACCGGAGCCGGCGCGCCCGTGGGGACCGCGCTCTCGGTCCCGATGATCGCGGGCGGCGCGGAGGCGCCCTCCCACCCATCGACCCTCACCTCGCCGGTCTCCCCGATCGCCACGCACGAGACATCGAGACGGCCGTGGATCACCCCGCGCGCGTGCGCGTAGGCGATCACCGCGCACAGCTCCTTGAACACCGTGACCCTTCGCCCCAGCGCCGGCGGTGTCCCGGCGCGACCGCGCCGCCAGACGTCGAGCGGAACGTCGTGGCGCTTCGGGGTGACGTAGAACGCGCGTCCCTCGTCGTCGACGCCGAGCTCGAGCACACAGGTGACGTTCGGGTGGTCGAGGTTGGCCGCGATCAGCGCGCCGCGCAGGAACCGTGCGGCGCCGGCCGCGTCGACCGGGCCGATCGACCTCATCATGCGGACGGTCCGCAGCACCCGGGGATCGAAGGCGTCGGTCGCCTCGACGTTGCCCGCGCGGTGGCTGGCGACCAGCTCGTAGCGCTGGGCGAGCAGGTCTGCGCGCGCTGTGCGGTCGGCGGAGAACAGGAACGGCAGCTGGTCGGCGGTCGTCGGACCGGGATCCCTGAGGACCGTGTCCTCGAGCGCTCGATCCCGTCGTTCGTGCTGTTCTCGATGTTTGCTCACCGGTCGTCCCGCTGTCCGGGTGCGCTCCCCAGGAGCCGTTCGAGGTGCCAGGCCTGGGCCGCGAGGGTCCGGCGGGCGCGGTGCGCTGGAGCAGCGACGACGCTGCCGATCAGGATCGCCACCATCACGAACGCGATCGAGGTCAGCGCCAGCCCGATCATCGTCGGCATCGAGTGGAGCTCCGACACCGACGACGACAGCCACCACCGGCCGTCCTCGAAGGTCATCGTGGGGCTCAGCACGCCGGCCAGCTCGAGGGCGAACGGGACCAGGGTGGCCCCGCACAGCAGGGCGATCACGGTTCGCCGCGCGCGTACGCGCGGGTGCATCATCGCCCCAGCCGCGCCGAGGGCCGCGATCGCGGGCGTGACCAGGAACGGGCCAAGGTAGCGCGAGAAGATCACCGCGTGCGCGCCGAGCCCGGCCACGCTCCACCACAACCAGCCGGACGGTCCTCGCCCGCGCGCGGCCGCCACGGAGAGCGCGATCAAGCTGGTCGACGCGGTGAGGACCGTGGCCACGAACCACGGGTTCGCGCCGCCCTGGGCGAGCAACGTGAGCGGCAGGAGCAGGAAGCCGAGGTACGAGATCGCCGCGGCCTTGGCCAGCGTGCGTTCGTCCGAACGGTCCATCGCCTCGAGTTCCGCGCGCGCAGGTTCGGGCACGCCCTCGCGCTCGAGCAACGACCGGACGAGGCGAGCCGCCTCGGGATCGTCCGGCGCGAGCGCGAGCGCGCGGCTCGCTTCGATGAGGGCCTCCTCGCCCGTGGTGCTCCGGGCGAGATGGTCGTGTGAGGCGGCGAGGTGTCGTCGGGCGAGCTCCTTGCGCAGCGCGAGGTCGCGGGCGCTGTCCAGCCACGAGGTCACGTGGGCCGCGAGCTCCCCGGCACCGCCATGGCGATCTCGTGGATCGCGCGCGGTGGCGCGCACGCAGATCTGCTCCAGCTCCGGTGGGGTGCCGCGTCCGCGGGGACGCGTCGACGGGCGGGCGTCGGCGCCCCGGAGCACCGACTCGAGCAGCCCGTCGGACTGCCGGTGTAGTGGTTCGAGCGCCAGGATCGCGAACAGGATGCAGCCGAGCGAGTAGACGTCGGCGCGAGGGTCCGGTGGGCGTTCGCTGTCGACCATCTCAGGCGCCGCGTAGCCGAGCGTCCCACCCCGGGGCGTGGTCTGCTCCTCTCCAGCGCGCATCGGCGTGATCAGCTGGGCGACGCCCCAGTCCAGGACGTACACGTTCCCGGCTCTGCCGATCATGATGTTGTTGGGCTTGAGATCGAGGTGCACCACGCCGCGAAGGTGCGCGTGTTCGATCGCGTTGCACAGGTCGACGAACAACCGCAGCAACCGATCGCGCTGCGCAGGGGCATGCGAGTCACGGGCGGCGAGGCGGTTGAGCCTGGCCCCGAGCGTCTCGCCCTCGACCTTGCGCATCGCAAAGCAAGGTCGGCCTTCGCGATCGAGTCCGAGATCGAACACCGGCGGGATCGCTGGGTGATCGAGCCGGCCCTGGATCCTCGCCTCGGCGACCAGCATGCTGGCGTGCTGGCTCGACGTGGTCTCCCCGAGATGCTTCACCGCGACCTCGCGGCCGACCAGTGGCTCCTCGGCCTGGAGAACCACGCCCATGCCGCCTCGCCCGAGCACCCACCCGGGCGAGAACCGTCGCGCGTCGATCGGCGGGAGGTCGATCGGCCGCCCGGCCGACGGTTCGTCGAGCAGCGCGGTCAGCCGGGTCGGCTGGGGCGGATCCGGATCGCTACCGTTCACGACGCTGCCCTGGGCGTGATGCGCCGCGACCGCATCAGCAGATCGGAGATGGTGTCCTCGAGTTCGAGGGTCCCCAGTCGCTTGCTGACGAACTTGGACACCCCCAGGCGCCGCATCGAGGCACGGGTCTGGGCGTCGTCGTGTGCGCTGACGACGATCACCGCCGCCGAGGTGATGGTGCTGGTGGCGTGCAGGTGCATGCAGACCTCGAGCCCGTTCACATCGGGAAGCTCGAGGTCCAGGAAGATGAAATCGAACGACCGCGCGCTGGCCAGCTCGATGGCCTTCGTGCCGGTCCCGGCGATCTCGATCTCCACGCCCGGGACCGCCTGCTCCGTGCAAGCCCGCAACAGTGCGCACATCGCTGGGTCGTCATCGACGATGAGCACCGAGCGTGGCGGCGGGGCGGTGGGCGGATCTTCCAGGACGCGGCGGAGCGCGCGGATCTGCGCCTGCACCACCTGGATCGAGGACGGTCGATCGTCCGGTTGTTTGGCCATGAGCGCGGCGATCATGTGATCGAAGCGCGGCGGGACCCGCTCGCGGAACGCCGAGGCTCTGGGGGGGATGACCTCGAGGTGTTGTCGCGCCAGATCCAACGGAGTGCCGTCCTCGAACGGCAGCCGTCCAGTGACGAGCTGGAACGCGACCACCCCCAGCGCATAGAGGTCGACGAGATGCGCGTCGCCGGGACGAACCTCACCGCCGAACGACTCGGGCGCCATGTAATGCGGCGACCCACTCGCCACCGCTTGATCGCCGGTGAGGCGCCCGTGACCGGAGATCCCGAAGTCGACCAGCACGACGCGGTCACCGGGGGCGAGCATGATGTTCCCGGGCTTGAGGTCCCGATGGACGATCCCATGCTCGTGCAGGTGCATCAGCGCGCCGCACACCGCCTCGAGCAGTCGGACGCACTCGTCGATGGGGACGGCCCCCGCTGCAAGTCGGGCCTCGAGCGACTCACCGGGCAACAGCTCCATGACCAGGTAGTCGAGCCCTCGATGGGTCCCCATGTGATGGACGCGCAGGATCCCGGGGTGATTCAGGCTTGCCAGCGTCTGCGCCTCGAGTTGCATCCCGCCGCCGAGCCGGACCCACGCGACCTTGATCGCGACCCGGCGGGCGAGCCGCTGGTCGAAGGCCTCGTAGACCTCGCCCATTCCGCCCCGCCCGAGCCTGCGCTTGATCTCGAACACGCCTTCGAGAAGCTCACCCGGCGCGAGCAGGGAGCCGAAATCGGAAACGACCTGGCCCTCGCGCAATTCGCTCGTCGGGCTCAGGGGGCTCGGTAATGACGACCTCTCGTCGTCGACATCCTCGACCATGGACGCCGGGCCATTGCACGCGAGATGCCAAGCTACAGCAGCTGGAGTTCGGCCTGCCGGACGGTCTCTTCGATCCCGTCGAGCACCCCGACCGCCTGGGCGCTCGCGAAATCCAGCGAAAGCGGGCGCTCCCACCCGCTTTCCGGTGCGCGGAATTGCTGGAACGTCGCAGCGATCATGGCCAGCTGCTGACGGAAGGACTCCGGCGGCGTCCCGGCGACGGCCACGACCACGACGCCGTCCCGCCAGCGTCCGGCGATCGCCGGTGCCGCGAAGCTCGACCGCACGAGGTGTCCGAGCTCGGATTCGGCCGCGTCCGTCAGGCGGTAGGCGGCCTCGCGATCCCGGGCCACGATATCCACGATCTGGATCATAGCCACGGTCGGGTTCGTGAGCTTGCCCGCGGCGAGCTGCTGGCGCGCCCGATGGAGAAAGGCCCCCCGCCGTAGCAGTCCGGTCAGCGGGTCGCGATCGCGCCAGCGCCGCAGCTCGCCCGCGCCGTCGACGTGCTGGTCGATCTGGCGGTTCAGCTCGACCGCCTCGACCGGCGTCGCCACGGTGTCGTCGGCACCGGCGTGGAACGCGGCACTCCGGCGAACGTCGTCCAGATCGCCGGTCAAGATCACACGAGTCGCGGGCCCGCGAGGCGAGGCTCGAACGACGCGGCACAGATCGAAGCCGCTCACGACATCCAGATCCGCTGCGATCACGACGACGGCGGGATCGAGCCGCTCGATGTCGGCGAGGAGCCGCGAGGGCTCACGACATCGCCCGACCTCGAGACGTGCGCCGAGCATCTCCTCGAATTCGTCGAGTGCGCCGCGCTCGTCGTCGACCAGCAGCAGGCTCGAAGGTGCCCCTTCGTCAGCCGCCCGGTGATGGGCGCCGAACGGTTCGGCGGCGGCCGTCGTCAAGCGCCTCACGGCGCGTTCCAGTGACTCGAGGTCGGGGACTCCCGCCACGAGCAGGTCCTCGACGTCGCCGGCAGCGACGCTGACCGCGGTGAATCCGTAGGAACCGGCGGTGCCGCGCAACCGGTGCGCGAGCGCTCGCGCCGCGTCGAGAGCATCGCGGTCGGCCGTGGCTCGAGTGCGCGGGACACCACGCGCGACCAGCTCGGCGAGCTCCCTGGCCTTCGGCCCGAGACCGCGAAGGTATTCATGGCGCAGCTTGGCGATGGTGAGCTCGAACGGGCCGGGTTGCGCGACCGGGCGCGGTGCTGCCCCCGGCAAGTGACGTTCGACCTGATCGACGAAGACGTCGAGAATGACCGGTTTGTACGCGACCAGCCGGACCCCCAGATCGCGCCGGAGCTGGGTCGCGGTTTCCAGGTCCTGCACCCGGGCGGTGCAGAACACGATCGGGAGGTTGCGGCCGGCAGCTCGAACGCTCGCGATCCACGTGATCCCGTCTCGCTTCGGCAGGGCGCCGTCGACGATCGCGAGATCGACGTGCGCGGTTGCGAGGATGGCCTCGGCGGTCTCGGCGTCGCCGGCCCGGATGACGCGGTGTCCGTGAGCCTCGAACGCCGAACCGATCAGCTCGAGGAACGGGGGGTCGTCGTCGACGACAAGGATCGTGCAGGACCGGGTGGACATGTCGGCGTGAGCGCGCGGTGCGAGAATGCCACATCGACCGCCTGCGTGGCCACGCCGGCCCAGGAGGGGAACGCCATGGTAAGAACAAGCAGATGAGGGGAGAGCGCGCTGAAGTGCTGGTGGTCGACGATGACCCGGCCTTGACCGAGCTCGTCGCGACGACGTTGTCGGCGTCCGGGTACGAGACGGTCAGCGCGCGTTCGGTCACGGAGGCACTCGAGCAGGCCGCGACCCGATCGTTCGCCGCCGTGGTGACCGACATCCAGATGCCGGGGCAGAATGGTCTCGACCTGTGCAAACGCCTGGTGGGCGGTCAGCCCGGACTCCCGGTGATCGTGATGACCGGGTTCGGCAGCATGGAGCTGGCGATCGCGGCCCTGCGCGCCGGCGCCTACGACTTCCTGACCAAGCCGCTGAACACCGATGTCCTGGTCGCCGCGGTCGCTCGGGCGGTCGAGGCGTCCTCGCTGCGCGCCGAGGTGAAGCGGCTGCGCCACGCCGTCGTCGACTCGCATACGTTCGACGAGCTGATCGGGGACAGCCCCCCCATGCGTCGGTTGTTCG
>SXJR01000027.1 GCA_005779305.1 Myxococcales bacterium | reverse complement strand
GGTGGTGCTGGCCGGCGGTGGCGCGCGCCTGGCGCTCCTCGCGCGCCGCCTGGGCCAGGTGCTGGTGCGGCCGCCGCGTGTGCCCGCCGACGCCGGGTTCGCGACCGCGCTGGGTGCGGCCCGGATGGCGCGGTTGTTCGTGGCCGAGCCAAGCGCGCTGGTCGTCGACGTGGTGCGGCACGGGCTCTCGCTGGCTTGCGGCGGCGAGCCGGTCCCGCTGGTCGCGTCGGGCGCGGTGCTGCCGACCCGCGAGTCGCGGGCCATCGCCACCCGCGACGACAACGAGGTCGCGCTCGAGATCGAGCTGTGGGAGCAGGCGGCGCCGCCGCGTGTGCTGGGACGCTGGCGGGTCGGTGAACTGCCAGAGGCGCCGGCCGGCGACGCCGTCGCGCTCTGCAACATCACCGTCGACGCCGACGGCCTGCCGCGGCTGTCGGCCTCGGAGCTGGTCAGCGGTGCCGCGCTGGCGCTGACGCCGATCGCCGTGCCCGACGCCGACACCGGGCTCGACGTCGAGCGCATCGCCGCGCGACGGGCGCTGGTCGCCGAGTGGCGGCCGTGAGCGCGAGGCGCGCCCGGATCGCGACGATGGCCACGACGATCGCCGCGACGCTCGTGCTTGCCGTCGCCGCGGCGTCGTGCGGGCCGGGCCCCGCGCCGCAGCCGCCGGCGCCCGAGCCCGAGCCCGAGCAGGTGGTCCAGGTCAACGCCACCGGCGAACCCGTCGACCTCGCGCAGATCCTGGTCCCTGGCCGCGTGACCGTCGTCGACTTCTGGGCGACCTGGTGCGCCGGCTGCGCGATCGTCGACGAGAAGCTACACGCCGCCATCGCGGGCGAGCGGGCGGTCGTGGTGCGCAAGATCGACATCGGCGACGGCGACACGCCAGTGGCGCGTCAGCACAAGGTCGGCGCGTTGCCCCACGTGCGCATCTACGATCGGACCGGCAACCTGCGCTACGTGCTCGCCGGCAACGACGCCATGACCGCCGGCGAGGCCGCGCTGACCCTCGCCGCCGAGCCGTGACCGCCGATCACTGCAGCTTGGGATGGGCGGCTTCGATGCCGAGCGCGGTCGCCTCGTCCTTGCGCCCGAGCTGGATCAGCGCATTGGCGAGGAAGGCGCGCACGGTCTCGGTGTCGGCCAGGTTGGCCTGCAGGATGAGCTGGTAGCGCTCGACCGCGATCTCGAGCAGCTCGGCGTTCTGGGTCTTGGCGCCGATCGAGTGCGGACGCACCGCGAGGTTGGTGAGGACCGGCAGCGCCTCGGCCAGACACTCGCCGGTGGGCGCCAGCGCCAGCAGGTCAGCGGCGGCGGCCATGACCGGCTCGTCGATCCACGGCCGGAGCGCGGCCATGGCCCGGACCACGTCGACCTGGCGCTGACACGACGGATCGCCCTTGGCGAGCGCGACGTAACGGCGCAGCGCGGTCGCGGCGTCACCGGCCTCGAGCGCCGCCTTGGCCGCCGCCTCGATGTTGGCGATGGTGTCGCGCGGCGCCACCGCCGGGACGACTGGCGTCGCGGCGGCGGCGGCGAAGGGCATGTACACGATCACCGCCGGCCCGGCCAGCGCGGCCGGGAACCGGACCTCGGCCATGGCCGTGCGCACACACTCGTCGAGCGCCGCGTCGCCGCTCTGGCTCGACTCCACGGACACCGTCGACGTGCCGTCGGGGCGGAGCTCGGCGATCAGCTTGATCTCGCCGCCGGGCGCCGGCGTGCGCGCCTGGGCCGCGACGAAGCACGCGCTGAACGCGCCGAGGTTGTACTTGACGTGCGAGCGGATGATCGACTTGTCGACATCGCCGGTGGCGATCGACGGAGACGAGACCCAGTCGCGGATGATGGGCGAGATCCGGCAGCGGCGGACGCCGGACGCCTTGCACTCGGCCTCCATGCGTTCGCGGTCGTCCTGGGCCTGGTCGAAATCGTCGACCTTGATGAGCGGTGAGGCCCAGGTCACCGCGTCGACGGTGGCGTCGGCTGGCGCCAGGACGCAGCCGGCCGGTGGCGTGCGGGTGAGGCCGGCCGGGCGTCCGGGACGCCTCGCCGGCACCGCCTGGCCGGAGAGCTCGAACGTGATCGACGTGGTGAGTCGTGTCGGCCGCGGCACGAACGAGCGGGCGCTCGCCGCCGGCAGCGCGTCGGCGACGCAGGTCGCGAGCTCGCCCCAGCGGGCGCGATCGGCGACGTCGACCTTGGAGACCGAGCCGAAATGATCGAGCTCGAGAGTGAGCGTCATGGTGCCGGCCAGGTCGTGGCGCTTCCAGCGCGCCCAGCGATAGCAGTCGTGGAGCGCGGCCCGGCGCTCACGCACCAGATTCGCGAGGGCCGACGGACTGCGCGGCCGGGCCAGCGGGGGCATCTCGCGGATGCGGGGCCCGTAGCCGACGACAGGGATCTCGATGGCCGTGAAGTCGTAGGTCTTGCTCTTGGGGCTGGACCCTGGCGGTGGACCACGCTTGGCCGGCTTCGCGCAGACTTCGGTCATCGCCGGCGCCGGCGCGGCGACGTAGGGCGAAGCGAGCTCGCTGTCGATCAACGTAGGTGGGGTGGGTGTGGGGGGCTCGGGCGGCCGCGGTGCCGCTGCAACGCTCGGTCCCGCTGGTGGTGGCGCCGGCCGCGCGGTCGCGCCACTACACGCCATCGATGCCGGCATCAGCCCCACGATCGCGATCGCGCACCCCGTTCGCCGCATGCACCGATGATAGATCAAACCAGCGAGACGCCGGCGTCGGCGAGCAGCGCCGACCCGACCAGCCCGGCGTCGTCGGCCAGCGCGGCCATCACGATATCGACCGGATCGAGCAGCGGCGGCGGCGTCACCAGCGACAGCGCCAGGAGGGACTGATCGCGCAGGGTCGGCGTGCGTCCGAACAGGCCGCCGCCCAGCACCACGCGGTCGGGGTTCAAGAGCGTGATCGCGTTGCCGAGCGCCACCGCGAACAGCGGCGCCAGCTCGGTCCACAACCCGAGCGCCCAAGGATCTCCCTCGGCGGCGGCGGCATCGACGTGGCCGGGGTTCACGGCGGTGATCTCGCCGCCGGCCAGATCCACCGCCAGCGAGCGCGCGCCGGCGGCCAGCTCGCGCCGGATGCGGGCCTGCACGTACGAGCCGCCGACGTAGGCCTCGACGCAGCCGCGCCCGCCGCAGTTGCATCGGGCGGCGTCGTCGCCCCAGGTGACCTTGACGTGGCCGATCTCGCCGGCGCAGCTGGTCGCGCCCTCGGCGAGCGCGCCGTTGACCACCAGGCCGCCGCCGATGCCGGTGCCGACGAACACGCACAACATGTCGCGCGAGCCAGCACCGGCGCCGACGCCGTACTCGCCGTAGGTCACCGCGTTGACATCGTTGTAGACGCCGATCGGCCGCGCCGGTCCGAGCGTGCCGGCCAGCGCCGGTCCGAAGGCGGCGTTGCGCCAGCCCAGGTGCGGCGAGTTGGCGACGGTGCCCTTGCGATCGGCGAGCATGGCGGCGACGCCGACGCCGACCGGGACCACGGCGACGCGTGACACGCCGACCTGGCCCAGCACCTCTTTCACCGCGTCGGCGATGCGGGCGACGATGGTCTCGAGCCGGCGATCGTCGCCGACCGGACGCCGTACCACCGCCGCCGGCTGCTGCGCCAGCGGCGCGCCGGCTCGGCGAGCGGCGGCAGCAGCGGCCGCCAGCTCCCGGAACACCGCGACGCGCAGGTTGGTGCCACCCAGATCGACGCCGACCACCCAGGGATGCGCCGGTCCGCTCATGATGCCTCCGCGATCTCGTGCTCGATGATGGCCCGGATGGCGGCGAGCGCGGCGGCGTCATCGGCCTCGCAGCGCACCACCAGCGCGGCCTGCGTGTTCGAGGCCCGCACCAGGCCCCAGCCGTGGGCGAAGCGCGCGCGCACGCCGTCGACGTCGACGACGCCGGTGACGTCGGGCCGGGCCCGCAGCGCCGCGGTCACCCGCGCCACCACGGCGAACTTCCGGTCGTCGGCGCAGTCGACACGCAGCTCGGGGGTGTTGACCATCGTCGGCAGCTCGGCGGCATGTTCGGCCAGCGAGCGCGGTCCGCGGCTGAGCAGCTCGAGCAGGCGGGCTCCGGCGTGGATGGCGTCGTCGAAGCCGAGCCAGCGGTGGGCGAAGAACAGGTGTCCGCTCATCTCGCCGGCCAGGGCCGCGCCGGTCTCCTTCATGCGCGCCTTGATGAGCGAGTGGCCCACCTTCCACATCTCGGGTCGGCCGCCGGCCCGGGCCAGCTCGTCGTACATCGCCTGCGAGCACTTCACCTCGCCGACGAAGCGCGCGCCCGGCACCTCCTCCAGCACCGCCTTGCCGAGCAGGATCATGAGCTGATCGCCCCACAGGATGCGGCCGGTCCCGTCGATGGCGCCGAGCCGGTCGGCGTCGCCATCGAGTGCGAGGCCGACCTCGGCGCCGTGCGCGGCCACGGCCGCGCGCAGATCGGCGAGGTTCTCGGGCAGCGTGGGATCGGGGTGGTGGTTGGGGAAGCGGCCGTCGGGCTCGCAGTGGAGTGCGATGGGCTCGAAGCCGAGTCGGCGGTAGACGGCCAGTGCCGCCGGTCCACCGGCGCCGTTGCCGGCATCGACGACGACGCGCGGACGCCGCGGGCCCAGGCGCAGGCTCAGCTCGTTATGGGCCAGGTAGGCCGGCAAGAGCTCGTGCGCGGTCACGGCGCCGCGGCCGCGGCCGGTGATGGTGTGCCGCTCGCACCGCGCCTCCTCGATCCAGGTGCGCAGCTCGGCGATGGCCGGGCCGTACAGCGTGGCGCCGCCGACCAGGAGCTTGAAGCCGTTGTCCTCGGCCGGATTGTGGCTGCCGGTGATCATGACCGCGCCGTCGACCGGCAGGGTCGCCGAGGCGAAGTACACCATCGGCGTCGGCACCATGCCGAGATCGAGCACGTCGGTGCGCTCGGTGAGGCCGTCGACCAGGGCCGCGAACAGGCGTGGCGAGTGCAACCGGCAGTCGCGGCCGACCGCCACCACCGGCCGCCGGCTGAAGCCGGTGTGCGCGGCCTCGACCACTCGCGCGGCCACGGCGCGACCGAGGTCCGTGACCAGCTCGTCGTCGAGGTCGCGGTCGGCGACGCCGCGGATGTCGTACTCGCGGAAGATGCGGTGGTTGACGGCGTGGGCGACCACGGGGCCTCTACAGGTACCGCGAAAGCCCGGCCGCCGTCAGCGCGTCGACCGCGGCGCGGACGTCCTGGGCGCGCTCGGCCGGCATGACCAGCACCGCGTCGCCGGCCCGCACCACGGTCAGCCCCGACACGCCGACCAGGGCGATCACGCCGGCGTCGGTGACGGTGAGGTTGCCGGCACCGTCGACGACGACGGCGTCGCCACGCCGCGCGTTGCGGGCGCCGTCGGTCACCAGTAGCTCGGCCACCGCCGCCCATGAACCGACGTCGCTCCAGCCGAACGCTCCGGGCACGGCGACCACGTCGCCGGCCTGCTCCATCACGCCGTGATCGATCGACACCGACGGGAAGCCGGGATAGGCCGTCGCCGTCGCCGCCGCCGCGCCGTCGCGGTCGCCGCGGGCGAGCGCGGCCGCGATCGCGCGCAGGCCGGCGCCGGTGATCGGCAGGTGGCGCTCGATCTCGTCGAGTAACCGGCGGGCGCGTACGAAGAACATCCCGCCGTTCCACAGGTGGGCGCCGCCGGCGAGCATGGCCTGGGCCCGCGCCCCGTCGGGTTTCTCGACGAAGCGCGCGACGTCGCGCACGCCGGCGCCCAGCTCGCCGCGCTCGCCGCCCAGCTCGAGCCAGCCGAAGCCGGTCTCGGCTCGGGTCGGCTCGAGGCCGAGGGTGACGATCACGTCGCCACGCTCGGCGGCGGTGAAGGCGCGCTCGATCACCGCGCCGAAGGCCGCCTCGTCGCCGACGTGCTGGTCGGCGGGGAACGCACCCATGACCGCGTCGGGATCGCGGGCCACCAGGTGGGCGGCGGCCAGACCCAGCGCGGCGGCGGTGTTGCGCGCCGCCGGCTCGACCACGATGACCGCCGCCGGCGCCTCGACGCGCGCGGCGTCGGCCTGATCGGCCGCGGTCACGATCATCACGTCGGGCGTCGCCGCCCGCGCACGGCGCACGCTGGCGGCGAGCAGGGTCTCGTTGCCGCCCAGCGCCAGGAATTGCTTGGGGCGCGCTCGCCGGCTCGCCGGCCACAGCCGCGTGCCGCTGCCGCCGGCGAGGATCACTGCACAACGCATCGCCGGAATCGTCGGCGACTTGCCCGAAAATAGGAAGGGCGCCCCGTGGCGCCCTTCGTTCATCCGCGTGTCTCGATCTCTCAGAGAATGGGCGCGGGCGGCGTGTACGTGCCGGCCACGGCCGAGACGCCGATGCCGAGCGACAGCGCGTCGTTGGTGCCGTCGCCGTCGAGGTCGATGTCGGAGGTCAGGAAGCCCGACACCACCGCCTGCACTTCCGCGTCGGTGATGGTGCAGTCGTTGGGGGTCTTGTCGAACAGGCCGCGCAGGGTCTCGCCGGTCTCGCCGGCGGTGCAGCCGCAGTTCGGAGGCGTGCCGCC
The DNA here is from genome assembly GCA_005779305.1 of Myxococcales bacterium. Classification (GTDB taxonomy): domain Bacteria; phylum Myxococcota_A; class Polyangia; order Haliangiales; family Haliangiaceae; genus UBA2376. Next base: position 6,219 of record SXJR01000027.1, on the reverse strand, counting down.
CACGTCGCAGGTCTCGTCGAACGAGGTACGGACGGTGTCGCCGATGGCGGGAACCACCTGGGTGTTGATGTCAGCCTGCGAGATGGCGCCACCGATCTTGCCCGAGGTCCAGCCGGCCGCGGTGACCGAGTTGAACTCGGCGCGGGCACGCTGGAGCGGGAGGTCGATCGGCGTGCCGCCGGCGAGCGCGATCTGGAGGGTCACGTTGCCCGGGCCACCGGTGTACTTGCCGTTGACGATGCGACCGGCGAGCTTGGCGTCGGTCGGGCTGCCCGATGCGATGGAGAAGGTGGCGCCGCCGGCCAGGTGGCGACGGCAGACCATGTCGTTCGCGTCCGTGCACGCCGCCGGGGTGGGGTTGTCGCCCAGGTAGACCCAGAGGCCGACGCCGCTGGCGTTGGTGAGGTCCTTGGCGAGGAGGTTCGCGAGCAGGATGATCGAGCCCTGGTCGACCTGCTCGTCGACCGAGGCCTGGAGATCGAGATCGGGCGCGAGCGCGCCGATCGATCCGAGCACCATGCCGAGCTGGTTGTCGACGCCGTCGTTGGCCTTCCCGTCGATGTCGAGGCCGAGCATCATGGCCTCGGCCGCGTTCTCCGGGAGGTTGAGGGCACTCACCACGAAGGTGTTGTTGGTGCCGGTCGGGTCGATGGTGCCGCCATCATCGTCATCACCGCCACCGCAGGCGATGAGGCCGAGCGACAGCGCGCCCACGAAACAGACGAACGAACGGTTGACTAGTCTCATCGGTTTTCCCCCAGAGGTTGCGTCGACGAACAAGGACCCCGCCTTTCTATCGCAGGTCGAGGCAGTTTCACAAGGTAGTGGTCAGTCCGCTTTGCGTCGGTGACCCGGATCTCACCGTGGCCGAATGATGTCGGCCTGATGTCGGCGTGTCGGAGGGAATGCCACCGCCGTGCGGTCTGTCATAGTCCGCGTCGCATGAATACCCGTCACGCCGCCGTCCTCGCCGCCCTGGTCGCCGTGCTCGTCGGCGGTTGGTTCTTCTTCCTGCGCGGTGGCGGTGGGCCTGCCAAACAACCGGCGGCGACGGCGCCCAGCAAGGACGACCCCTGGGCGGGCGGCGGCAAGGACCGTGCGCCCCGTGAGCCAGGCGACCGCGGCGCCTCGCCTGACGGCCAGATCCTCGTCGACGACGACCCCATCGGCGCCCTCCGGCTCGAGGGCCTCGTGCTCACCGCCGACGACAAGCCGGTCGAGGGTGCGACGGTCGTGCTGTCGGCCAATCCGCCCCGCACCGCCACCTCGGACGAGAACGGCGAGTTCGCGTTCGAGAAGCTGGTCGGCCGCCCTTACACGCTCCTGGCCCGCGCCCCGGCCGGCGTGGCCGGACCGGTCACCTCCAAGCTCACCGCCAAGAGCGACCCGGTGGTGCTGCGCCTCCGTCCGGGTGGCTCGGTCACCGTCACCACCGTCGACCGGGCCGGCCAGCCGGTGCCGGCCTCGGTCGAGCTGCGCGGCACCGACACTCAGACCGCGACCGCAGCCGCCGACGGCAAGGCCGCGTTCCCGATGGTGGTGCCCGGTCGCTACGATGTGGTCGCCTCGGCGCCCGGCTTCGCGCCCACCTTCTCGTCGACGATGGTGCAGACCGTGCCGGTCGAGGTCACCGTGGTCCTGATTCCGGGCGCGCCGGTCAGCGGCCGGGTGCTCAGCGCCGCCGGTCAGCCGGTCGCCGACGCCGTCGTCATCTTCGGCGGAGCGTCGGACTGGAACATCCGTCCCGACGAGCGCCGCGACGGCGTGAAGAGCAAGGCCGACGGCTCGTTCACCTTCGCCGCGCTGCCCGCCGGCAGCTTCCGCTTCGTGGCCCGCCATCCCGCGCACGCGCCCGGCACCAGCTCGATCGTCACCCTCGATGGCGCCACCGCCAAGGATGGCGTCGAGATCCGCATGGCCGAGGGTGCCACCGTCAGCGGCGTGGTGATCGACGGCGGCGGCCAGCCGGTGGCGTCGGCGCGGGTGCGGATCGGCGTCGCCTCGCGCGGCATGCTGGGCAGCGAGCCGCGCCAGGTGTTCTCGGCCGACGACGGCACCTTCTCGGTGGCCGGCCTGCCGCGCAAGCCGCTCGAGGCGGTGGCGCTGGCCGAGACCGGTTCGTCGTCGACGGTGGCGGTCGACGCCTCGGCCGGCGACGTCAAGGACGTCAAGCTCACCGTCGACATCACCGGCACCATCGCCGGCACCGTCGTCGACAAGACCGGTGAGCCGCTCGAGGGTGTCCAGGTCGGCGCCATGCCCGACTTCCGCGCCCAGGGCTCCAACCTCGATCCCCAGAGCTTCCGGCTACGCGGCTTCCCGCAGGAGCTCACCGACGCCGGCGGGCGCTTCGAGCTGGTCGGCCTCGCGCCGGGCACGTATGTGGTGCGGGCCTCGCGCTCGAGCGCCGCCCGCGGGCGCATGTTCGGCATGGAAGGCGAGCGGGCCGAGACCGGCACCACCAACCTGAAGATCGTCCTGCCCGCCGACGGCGGGGTGAAGGGCAAGGTCGCGTTCGCCGACGGCAGCGTGCCGGCGCCGTTCTCGGTCGGCGTGGGCTTCAGCCAGGAGCCGGTGGCGAGCAAGGACGGCAGCTTCGCGCTCGGCGAGCTCGCGCCCCGCAAGTACCAGCTCATCGTGCGCGGGCCGACGATCGATCAGAAGACCATCGACGTGGAGGTCGAGGAGGGCGAGGTCGCCGACGTCGGCTCGATCACGGTCAGCAAGGGCCGCATGATCGCGGGCAAGGTCGTGTTCGAGGGCACGCCGGTGCCCGGCGCCACCGTCTACGCCGGCCGCCAGCTGTTCGGCACCGGCTCCAGCAACACCGCCAACTTCGGCGGCGGACCGCCCGGCCGCGCCAACAACCGCGAGGCCACCACCGACGACACCGGACACTTCGCGATCTCGGGCCTCGGCCCCGCCGACATCGCCGTGGTCGCCGAGCACCCCGACTTCGGACGATCGGCGGCGGTCCGGCTCCAGCGCGGCGTCTCCGAGGAGGGCGCGCTGGTGATCACCCTGGCCGGCTTCGGTTCGCTCGCGGGCAAGGCCACCGATGCGGCGGGCCCGGCCGCCGACACCATCATCACCGCGACCTCGGTCGCCTCGGCCAACGCGATGTACTCGGTGTCGACCGGCCCCGACGGCACGTATCGCTTCGACAAGCTCGCGCCCGACACCTACAAGGTCTCGGCGATGCTCGGCATGCCGATGCGCGGCATGACCTTCCACTCCACCCAGGCGACGGTGAGCTCGGGCAAGGAGGCGCGCGCCGATCTGACCGTCAAGAAGGGCGAGGTGACGTTGACCGTGACCGCCAAGGCCGCGGCCGGCGAGTTCAAGGGCGGCTTCGCCTGGCTGGTCAGCGGCGTCATCGTCGCCAGCAACGGCCGCGAGCTGAGCAACCGCGTTGCCGCGCAGGAGGGAGGCACGTCGGCGCTGGGCATCATGTTCGGTGGCCGGCCTGCGACCTACAAGGAGCTCCTGCCCGGCGCGTACACCGTGTGCGTCTCGGCCATCCCGGCCGAGGTGGCCGGCGGGCCGCAGGCCATGACCTACCTCGATCGCCACGGCGACGAGCTGCCGGCGGTGTGCAAGCCGGTGACCGTGACCGCCCAGCCCAAGGAGCAGACGACCGAGGTCACGGTGGAGATTCCGGCCTTCATTCCGGACTGATACCGAGGCGGTCAGGACCCGATGGGCGGGAGCGATCCGCGAGGCCCGCCGCCGCGTACAATGTCAGAGATGCGGGAGCCGTGGGTCTTGTTGGGGGCCGGCGTGGCCGCGGCCCTGGCCGCGGCCTGCGAGGAACGGGTGCGCGAGTGCGGCGGTGGCTTCGAGGTGGTGCTGACGCTCGAGGACGTCGACGCCCTCGATGTCGCCGGCGCCGACCTTCGCTTCTCGCTCTCGGTCGACGGTCAGAAATACGAGCGGGTGTTCCCGACCAGCGCGCTCGGCAGCGGCTCGACGTCGTTCACCGTCGACCTCGACAACCCGGAGCCGGCGTCGGTGGTGGTGTCGGCGGTGGTGATCTACGCCGGTCCCGGCGTTTACAGCGAGGAGGTGGTGTGGCTCGAGGGCGACGGGGCGATCGAGCTGCCAGTCGCGACCCGCGGCTGTCTGGCGCTGCCGGTCTTGCTGACCACCGCCGCCGATCGCGACGGCGATCGGGTGCCCGACGTCATCGACCTCTGCCCCGACGACGGCGATCCCACGCAGGTCGATGGCGACGGCGACCTCGTCGGCGACGCTTGCGACGGCTGCCCCTCCATCACCAACGCCGATCAGCGCGACGGAGACCTGGACGGTACCCAGGACGTCTGCGATGCGTGTCCGCTGCTCGCCAACCACCCGCCAGGGGATGAGGACGGCGATCTCGTGCCCAACGCGTGCGATCCTTGCCCGCACCTCGCCGGCGATCGCGCCGACGGCGACAGCGACGGTGTCGGCGACGCCTGTGATCCGCGTCCGACCGCCGGTGGCGACAGCATCGCCCTGTTCCTCGACTTCTCGGATCCGGCCCAGGCCGTCGAGCTGCGCAAGAAGGGCATGGGCACGATGACGATCGAGAGTGGCCAGCTCGTCATCGACAGCGTGCTCGCCACGGCGGTGGTGATCCCGCGCGTGCTGTCGACCTCGGGCGTGGTGTGGACGCGCGTCCATCCGTCGCCCAACACCACCCAGTACCCGTGGGGGGCGGGAACCATCGCATGGGTCGATCCCGATCTCTTGCCCGACGCGGATCCCGAGGGCGTGGCCTGCATGACCCACAACTCGCTGGTCTTCGCCGCCGACTGGCCGCCGTTCATCGCGCCGGTGCTGCCCACCATCCACGATCCCGACGTCCTCATCCGCTGGTCGTTCATCGACGAGGGCAGCATCAACCCCACGATCGCGCTCGGCCAGTGCCACCACGACGCGATGATGCAGGGCCACGATCACACGTTCTCGGCGAGCATCTTCGCGGGCTTCGGGGTCATCGCCCACAGCGCCGTGGCTCGCTTCGACTACCTCCTCCTCGTCGACAGCCCCTGAATCCGATGCCGCGATGACCACGACGCCGCTCTCCATCGACACCGAGAAGGTCCTGCGCGGGACCTACCAGCTCCTGGCCAAGCTGGGCGCCGGCGGCATGGGTGAGGTCTACATCGCGGCCCACACCCGTCTGCACAAGCGCTTCGCGGTCAAGCTCCTGGCCCAGCGCCACGGCACCAGCGACGAGGCCTACGCGCGCTTCCAGCGCGAGGCCGAGATCACCAGCCGGCTCGGTCACCCTCACATCGTCGAGATCGTCGACTTCGACACCGCCGACGACGGGCGACCGTTCATGGTGATGGAGCTGCTCGAGGGCGAGGACCTCGGCGACCGCATCCACCGCGGTCCCATGGCATTGGCCGACGTGATGCGCATCGCCGAGCAGGTGGGTTCGGCGCTGCAGGCCGCGCACGACGCCGGCATCGTCCACCGCGACCTCAAGCCGCAGAACATCTTCCTCTGTCATCGCGCCGACGGCGACTGGGCCAAGATCCTCGACTTCGGGATCTCGAAGATCAAGGACCACGGCAGCGTGGTCACCCAGTCGCAGGTTGTGATCGGGACGCCGGGCTACATGTCGCCCGAGCAGGCCGAGGGCAAGGTGCGAAGCATCGACGCCCGCAGCGATCAGTTCGCGCTGGCGGTGATCCTGTACGAGATGCTGAGCGGCACGGCCCCGTTCGCGGCCGAGAGCATCCCGTCGACGCTGTACCGGGTCGTGCACGCGCACCCGCCGCGGCTCGACGGGGTCGTGCCCGAGGTCGGACCGGCGGTGGGGTCAGCGGTGGAGCGGGCGATGGCCAAGGAACCGACCGAGCGGTTCGAGAGCATCGACGTGATGATGGCGGCGCTGCGCGGCGAGGCGGTGCCGACGAGCTCGGCGCGGAGCATGACGACGAGCGGCGCGGTGAAGCGGGTGGTCGGCAGCGGCGATGGCGGGACGGCCGACACGCTCATGCACGCGCAGACCGAGGTGTCGACGGCGGGGCTCACGCGGGAAGAGCGGCGCGGGCGGAGAGGGTGGACGTGGGTGATGGGCGGAGGTGTGTTGCTCGCAGGCGCGGGGGCGATCGCGTTCCTGGTGATGCGCGATCCTGGCGCGAGTGCGCCCTTCGACTCGCCGCTGCGCGGCTCGCTCAGGGCGTCCGGTGCGGAGCCGCAGCCGCAGCCGCAGCCGCAGCC
>SXJR01000205.1 GCA_005779305.1 Myxococcales bacterium | reverse complement strand
GTTGTACCCCGGCGGCGGGCCGCCATAACCACCACCCGGCGGTCCCCCCATCGGCGGCGGCGGGCCGCCATAACCACCACCCGGCGGTCCCCCCATCGGCGGCGGCGGGCCGCCATAACCACCACCCGGCGGTGGCGCGCCTCCGAAACCACCACCCGGGCCCTGTTGCGGCAGCGCCGGGCCCTGCTGGAACATCGTCGCGGCGCTCGCCGCGGGCGACGGCGCCGCGGGCGGCATCTGCGCCTGGCCCATTCCACCCGGAGCTGGCTGCGTGAGCACTGGCCCCTGCACCATCATTGTCTTGGCGCTCGCCGCCTCTGCGGCGGGCGGCATCTGCGCCGGACCACCGCCCATCTGACCGGGGCCGCTCTGCGGCACGAACGTCTGCAGACCGGCCGGCGGCGGCGGCCCACCCATCGGTGGCGGCGGCCCACCCATCGGCGGCATCGACGGCGGCGGTCCACCCATCGGCGCGGGCGGCGGCGGTCCACCGGCGGGCCTTGGCATCTGCACACCAGGCGCGGGCTGCGCCCCCTTGTTCTGGATGTCCTTGAGCAGGTCAGTCGCCTGCCAGCCCATCACCGTCTTGGCCTGCGCACCAGGAGCCGGCGCAGCCGCGGCCGGCTGCTTGGTTCCGCAGAACACGCAGTGCAGCGCCGCATCGGGCAGATCCTTCGCGCAGTTCGTGCACTTCTTCACGGTCGTCTCCTGCTGGCCAGGTCGTTCCCAAACCCTCGTGATCGAGACACAAACGACAATTCGTGACGCCGACGGCCCCGCTCAGACTCGCACGAAATCCCCAGCACCTCTGGCGCGTCGCGCTACAATTTTTCCATGGACCAGACTCCGCAGTCCAAGCGCTCGACGATCCTCTGGTTCCTGCTGCTCGTTGCCGTGGTCTTCCTGTGGTGGTACTTGCGCCCGCACGAGGACGCGGGCGCGAGCGACGCGCAGATCGCCGCCGACCGTGCCGCCGGGATCTCGACCGATCCCGATGACATCCTGGTCGACCTCCGCGACGACACCAGCGCCGCCACGGTCGCCGCCATCGAGCGCGAATTCGGCATCGATCTGGTCCTGGTCTCCAGCCAGTCGCGCGACGAGCAGTTCTATCGGGCTCACGTCGACGCCTCGCGTCGCGACGCGGTGCTCCACGCGCTGTCGCGCCGCCCCGACATCGAGGTCGCCGAGCCCGACTCCCTCTTCGCCGCTTCGCCCACCGAGGGCGTCGAGGTCCTCCCGCCCGAGCGCACCTGGGAGGGATTCCCCAACGATCCGATGTACGAGCGCCAGTGGCACCTGCGCCAGATCGGCATGCCGGCGGCGTGGAAGCTCGCCGACGGCGGCGGCGTGATCGTCGCCGTGCTCGACACCGGCGTCGCCTACGAGGACTTCCAGAAGTTCCACCAGGTCGAGGATCTCAAGGGCATCACCTTCGTGAAGCCCTACGACTTCGTCGACAACGACACCCACGCCAACGACGATCACGGCCACGGCACCCACGTGACCGGCTCGATCGCCCAGGTCACCAACAACAAGATCGGCGTGGCCGGCGTGGGCCGCAACATCCGCATCATGCCGCTCAAGGTGCTGGGCGGTAACGGCTCGGGCTCGGTGGCCGGCATCGCCGACGCCATCCGCTACGCCGCCGACAACGGCGCCAAGGTCATCAACATGAGCCTCGGCGGCCCGTTCCCGTCGAAGGCGCTCAAGAACGCCGTCGCCTACGCCCACAAGAAGGGCGTCACCGTCATCTGCGCCGCCGGCAACGACGGCCGCAACAAGGTCGGTTATCCGGCCGCCTATCCGGGCGCGGTCGCGGTCGCGTCGACCCAGTCCGACGAGGCCACCGCCTTCTACTCGAACTACGGCAAGGACATCGACATCGCGGCCCCGGGCGGCAACACCCGCGGCGGCGAGGCCGGCGGCGTCCTGCAGAACACGATCAAGGTCGGCGACCCGACCAAGAGTGGCTACTACGCGTTCATGGGCACCTCGATGGCGTCGCCGCACGCGGCCGGCGTGGCCGCCCTGATCGTCGGCGAGGGCGTCACCAACCCGGCGATGGTCGAGCAGATCCTGAAGGACACGGCCCGCCGCCCCAACGGCAAGCAGTACTCGAGCGACAAGTACGGCGCCGGCATCATCGATGCGCCGGCGGCGGTGCAGAAGGCGCGATCGCACCACGGCGCCTGGCAGGCCGGCCTCGGCCTCCTGCTCGCCGCGGCCATCGCCGCCAGCGCTCGTCGTCGTGGCCTGGGCGTGAAGCTCGGCGCCGGCTACCTCGGCGGCGTGTTCGCCGGCTCGGGCGGCCTGTTCTTCCTGCCGCTGATCGCCGGCTCGATCGCGTCGTGGCCGGTGATCGAGATGATGACCCGGGGCCTGCCCTCGATGGACATGGCCGTGTTCGGCGGCGCGTCGCGCGGCAATCCGCTGTTCATGAGCGCGCTCCTGCCCCTCGGCCTGATCGCGCTCGGCGCCAGCCACCCCAGGCTGCGCGCGCTGGTGGCCGGCCTCGCCGTCGGCGTCGCCGCCCACCTGATCTTCTTCGCGGTGGTGCCGGTGTTCGACCTGCGCTGGGTGCCCGGCGTCGCCGGCACGTTCGACTCGCTCTGGCTCGTCGGCAACGCGGCGATCTGCGCCGGGCTGGCCACGCTGACGCTGCGCCGCTAGCTGCAGCCCTGGCAGTCGCAGCAGCCGCCGTTCGTCGACTGGCACTGGTTGCTGTCGCAGTCAGCGCCGGTGCAGCAGACGTGGTTGAAACACGCCGCGTCGCCGTTGCAGGAGATCACGCAGGACGTCGCGGTGCAATCGACGCCGCCGTCCTCGCACGCGCCGGGGCCCACGCACGTGACGTTGCACGACGTGCCGGCGCAATTGACGCCGGCGTCGCACGCGTCGGGGCCCTGGCAGGTGATCACGCAGCTGCTCGCCAGCAGGCAGTTCACGACGCCGGTCTCGCATGCGCCGGCGCCGATGCAGTTGACCACGCACGGCCGACCCGGCGGGCAGGTGACCCCGGTGTTGCAGCCGCCGGCGCCGCAGTTGATGGTGCACGTCCCATTCGGCGCGCACGACGTGCACTCCGATGGACAGATCGCAGCGTCGACGCGCGCGTCGACGGCGGCGTCGACCGGACGCGCGTCGATCGACGACCCATCGATCGCGCTCGAATCGACCTCCGATCCGTCGGAGGTCATGGCGTCGTCCTCGACCTGTGCGTCGCCGTCGGCCGACGCGTCGATCCCGTCGCTGGTGCCGCTGGGCTGGAATTGACACGCTGCGACCAGCACCAGCGCCAGTACGGCCACGGTCACGGCTCCCCGTTTCATCACGTCACCACCAGTGAGCAAGAAGAAGGCCGCGCTCGCAAGAGAATGCGGTCAACACGTTGCGCCGTCGCACTGTACGGGCCTTGCGCAAGCTGTACCTCCCGGCGGATGCTGCGCGCATGTCGTCCGGGGTCGTACCTGCGCAGCGTCGCCACCGCATGGTCGTGGCCCGCGAGCAGTACAAGTTCTCGGTCGCGCACATGACCGTGTTCCCCGACGGCACCAAGGAGCGGCTGCACGGGCACAACTATCAGGTCGGCGCGGTGCTCGAGCTGACCGACATCAGCTTCGCGCACATGATCGCGTTCGCGCCCATCAAGGACGCGCTCGCCGCGATCTGCCTCGACTTCCGCGAGCGCACGCTGCTCGCCCAGAAGAATCCGTTCTTCGAGCTGGTCCGCGACGACGGCGAAGAGATCGAGCTGCGATTGTGCGGCAAGCGCTACGTGCTGCCGCGCGAGGACGTGCTGCTCCTCCCCATCGACAACATCGCGGTCGAGCCGCTGGCGGCGCACGTCGCCGACTTGCTGCTGGCCCGCCTGGCCGGGCTCCTGCCCGAGGGCGTGGTCTCGGCCCTCGAGGTCACGGTGAACGAGGGCCCGGGCCAGGGCGCCTCCTGTCACCTGGACCTCGCGCGCTAGCGAGCCGGCTGGGTCGCCGCAGGCCCGCGCGCGACGGCGGACGGGTCCTGATGGACCCGACCTGGGGCCATGGTCCGTGTGAGGTCAAGTGGTTACGAGCGGCACGGCGCCTGCTCTAGGGGTCGGCACAACCCGAACCAGAGAAACAGGAACCCCCATGACCACGATGCGTTTGTTCTCGTCGATCACCCTCGCCCTCGCCCTCGTCGCCACCGGCTGCGGTGACAAGAAGACCGCCGAGGGCGGCAAGCCCACCGAGGGCGGAGGCGCCGCCAAGAAGGGCGGCGTCGACCTCTCCGGTCTGCAGGCGCAGATCGATGCTGCCAAGACCAAGGACGACATCGACGCCGCGTTCGACAAGTGCATGGGCACGGCGATCGACATGGCCATCGGCGGCGTGAAGGAGCCCGACAAGGATCCGGCCTACCGCGCCGCCTGCAAGATCGGCCTGGCCAAGCGGCGCGCGGCGATCGTCATCGCCGAGAGCACGCCCGACAAGATGAACGTGATGTGCCTGTCGTCGTCGATGCAGCTCGAGGAGCTCGGCGGCGAGGGCGGCGCCGAGGCCGAGGAGATGAAGAAGCTCCTGGCCGAGGTCAACAAGGCCTGCGGCCTGTCCTGAGCGGCGCGCCGCTGATCACTTCGCGTCGAGCGAGGGCGCCGGCCCGTTCGCGCCGCCCATTGGCACGAACGTGCCGCGCGCCCACGCGTCGACGCCCTTTCCATAGCCGGGACCGAAGCGGCGCTCCGACGCACCGCCCGAGTTGCAGTACCAGCCGCCCGGCTTCGACATGTCGCACAGGAAGCGGCCGGCGCCGCCGAAGACGAACTCCTGGCCGGCCACCGACACTGCGGTGATCTGCCGCGGCGTCGTCGGGCCGCCGGGGTTGACGACCGGCTTCGAGTCGAAGCCGAGCCACGACAGCTTGCCGGCGAAGAGGAAGTTCTTGAAGCGATCGCGGCGGGGCAGCCGGTGCTGCGGCGACGACGCCTGCTCGAGCGCGCGCGGGAACGCGGCGGCGAGCAAGCCGCGCAGCTTGTCGGCGGCGAGCTGGGCCGGCCGCTCGAGCGCGAGCGCACCCTCGACCTGGTAGTGGAAGACCAGGTCGGCGACCAGATCATCGAGGAGGCGGCGGGTCCGCGCCTCGCCGAGCGCGGCCTCGTAGAGCGCGCGACTGACGGCGCCGTGGAGCGCCACCCACAGCGTCAGCGACTCGAAGTGAGCGTCGCCGTGACCCGGCTGCTGCGCCGCCCACGCCACCAGGGCCTTCGCCTTCGGATGATCGGGCAGCAGCGGCGCCCAGATCGGTAGCAGCCGCTGCGCGCCGGCGTCGCAGTGGTCGAGGATCACCGAGGTGAGATCGCGCAGCTCGAGCGGGCCCTGGGTCGCGGCCATGAGCGCGGTGAGGCGATCGATGCGCGCGTGCGGCTCGGGCATCGGCACCCAGGCCGCGCCCGACGGCTCGACCGGGCGGGCGTTGGCGCTGACGATCCAGCCCGCGGGCGGATCGATCGCCAGCGGCCGCGTGGCCTCGTCGCACGCGATGGGGGGGCCGTCGGGGGCGCGCGGGATCACGCCCCGGCTGGTGGCCGGGCGGCGATCGACGCGGCCGGTGTGCACCCGCGCGATGCGGCCCGAGGAGTCGGCGAGCACGGCCTCGAGCGACAGCGTCGACATCAGCCGGTGGGCCTCGACCGCGGCGTCGACGTCGCGGGCGCGCACGAGCGCGATCACGCTCTCGAAGTCGCGATGGGTCTCGCGCAGCCCGCTCCACCGCACGCACGGCAGCGACACCTCGGTCGCCGCCTCCACGTCGCCGACGATGGTGCCGAGCGCGCAGTCCCAGAACGTCCAGGTCTCGGCCGGCCGCTTCCTCACCGGAACCGTCGCGGTGCGCCGGGTCAGCGGCCGCCACGCCTCGCCGTCGTGCATCTCGCCCTTGCGACAGCGCACGCCGCGGACGTCGACCGCCGCGCCGTGACCGTAGGTGTAGGCCCATCCCACGTGGGTGGTCCGCCCGAACGACAACCACGCCAGGCCGGGGATGCCGAGGCCGGTGAGGGCGTCGCCGCCGCCGAGGCCGGTGTGCATGGCGTAGAGGACGGGCGGGATGCGGGCGATCTCCATGTGCGGATCGCCGGCGAGCAAGGCGCCGCCGCTCGCCGAACGCGCCGCCGCCACCGCCACCGCGTTCGAGCCACCGCGCGGTGAACCGGCGATGCTGGCCAGTCCGTCGGGCCATGTCACCGTCGGGGCGCCGGCGAGCTCGTCGTCGGTGGCGGCATCACCGAGCAAGAGCGCCAGCGCCTCCTTGCTGGCGCCGCCGGCGGCGAGCTCGCCGGTCAGCAGCGGCGGCATCTCGGCGAGCTGGGTCAGCCCGAACCAGCTGATCACTCGGTAGAGCAGGATCATGTCCTGGGGGCGATACCCGGCCGGCTTGATCCCGGCCGCGCGCAGGAGCAGCGGCCAGCCCCGCGAACGCACGCCGGCGGCAAACCCCGCGCAGTAGGCGTCGACGACGGCCCGCACCTCCGGCGTCAAGGCGGAGACCTGCGCGTCGAGGTCGACGGTGAAGCCGTGCACGTGGCTCATGCGAGCGGCGTTGCGGGCGAACACGGTGTCGCCGAGGAGCGCCATGGCCTCGCCGCGGCCGATGGCGAGCGCGAGCTGCACCTGCACCAGGCGATCGACGGCGTGGAACCAGCCGCGCGCCCACGCGCTGTCGGCCAGGCTGCGCGACTCGACCGACGGGAACCCCAGCGCGTCGCGGGTGTATTCGATCGCCCCGCTCGGCCCCTGCAAGCTCGCCATGGCGCGATACTACCGCGATGTTCATTCGTACCTGCGTCACCGTCGCGTCCTTGGTCTCGCTCATCTGCGCCGGCTGCGTCGCGCGGGTGTCCGCGACGGGGCGGGCCCAGGGCCAGGGCGCGGGCGGCGGCCCGACGACGACGGTCACGCCGCCGCCGATCACGCCCGGGGCCCCGGTCCAGATCGCCGGCACGCCCGTGGTGCGGGTCGGGGTCAACTTCGAGGACCTCGGCGGCCAGGGCGACCGCGACTACAACGACGCCGTGATGTGCTTCGAGGGCCGCTTCAACGTCGACGGCACCAACGTGGTCTCGACCGAGGTCCAGCGCGTGGTCGCGTCGACCTCGAGCCGCAGCCACTGCCGGCACCGAGTCCGGGTCGAGATCCACCACGCCGACGGCACCCGTGACGCGCCGCTCACGTTCGACTCGCGCTCCGGCCAGCAGGTGCCGCTCGAGCTCCGGGTCGGCTCACGCCTCGAGGTGTTCACCCAGACCTACGAGGGCGTCTGCTCGACGACCGAGATGAACATGCACGAGGCCGACAACTGCCGCGTGCTGCTCGACGTCTGCAACACCAGCGGCGAGTAGCGATCACATCACCCGGCGCGGCGACACCACCGCGTTGGCGATGAGCATGCCGGCGACGATCGCCATGGCGACCACGAAGGTCGCGAACGTGGTCTCGATGCCGGTCAGGGTGTCGCGATCGAGCAAGGACGACATGCCGCGGAAGCCGAGGCTGCCCGGCACCAGCAGGATCATCGCCGGCACCAGCACCACCTGCTGGGGCCGATCGAGGGCGCGGGCGTAGAGGTTGGCGAACACGCCCAGCGCGAAAGCGCCGAGCAGCACGCCGAGCTGACCGCCGAGCAGCTCGGTGCCCTCGCGGGCGCCGACGAAGCCGACCAGCGACGCGAGCAGGATCCAGCCGATGGCGCGGCGCTCGGCCTGGCACACCACCACCATGCCGAGCGCCGAGACCAGGAAGGCCGGCCAGATGCTCCACGCTGGCAAGGTCGACGGGATGCGCGGCGCGATCTCGAACAGGGCCCCGGCCAGCTGCTCGCCGAGCGCGACCCCCAGGGCCAGCTCGAGCAGGACGATGAGCGCGGCCATCATCCGCGCGGTCCCCGACACCAGGTTGCGGGTGGCCAGCTCGGTCATCGCGGTGGTGAGGGTCATGCCGGGCAAGAACGCGATCAGCGCGGCGATGGTCACGATCGATGGGTGCACGGCGGGAAACGCGGCGGCGAGGGCGCCGGCACCGAAGGCTGCGACGAACGCGCCGACCAGCTCGAAGGCGCGGGCGGCGTGGGCCCGCGCCTTGGTGAGGAGCGCGAGCGCGCCGATCACCAGGCCGACCGCCGCCGCCGCGATGACGTCACCCAGGCCGCCGCCGAAGAACACGGCGATCGATGCCGGCGTCAGCGCCGCCGTGATCGCCTCCGCCGCCTTGCCCCAGGCGCGCGGCGCGGCCTCGATGGCGGCGAGCTCGGCCAGGCCGGCGGCCGGATCGAGCTCGCGATCGCTGACGGCGTCGGCGATCGCATCGAGCCGTGCCAGCTTGGCCAGATCGAGCTCGCCCTGATCGACGCGCATCATCGACGTGCGCATCTCGACCGGATCACCGAATCGCACGGTCAGAAAGGTCGGGGTCGACAGGACCTCGGCCGTGAGTCCGAGCTGGCGGCAGACGATCCCGAGCGCCTCCTCCAGACGATGGGCGGGCGTGCCGTATCGATGCAGCGCCCTGCCGAGGGCGAGCACGAACTGGATACGCGCGCGCTCCACCGCCGCCCGGTCCGCGACCGGGAGCTGATCGGTGTCGCCGCGCTTCCGGCCGGTCACGCCTGCAACCTAGCGGGAGCGTTGCCCGAAAACCAGAACGCCCTCGGCCGTTGGCCAAGGGCGCTCGTACAGGTCAAACTGAGTCGTAGTCGAACGAAGCGAGAGGTTAGGCGCAGACTAAGCTAGCTACAGGTGGCGACTGCACGGCACTGCCGTCGCGACCGGATCCAGAAGCAAGGGGCGGGCCACGTGTAGGCGCAGCTCGCCAATGCCTTGTATTCACGCATGTTCCATGTTACGCGAGCGCTCGAATCTCGGGAGCGCCGCAACCTCCTCACGACATCCGTGTCAGGGGCGGCCAACCCGGTTGCAACTCTTTGCAGAGTCGGGTCGTTCCATGGGACAGAACATTCTGGTCGTGAACGCGGAGGGACCCGAAACCCGGGTCGCGGTGGTGGAGCAGGGTGCGCTCGCCGAGCTCTTCGTCGAGCGCAAACACGAACGGGGCCTGGTCGGTAACATCTACCGCGGCAAGGTCACGCGCGTGCTGCCCGGCATGCAGGCGGCGTTCGTCGATCTCGGCAAGGGTGTCGAGCGCGCGGCCTTCCTGTTCGTCGGCGACGTGCTCGGCGCCGACGACGGCAAGAAGCTGTTCGACGACGTCGACATCGAGGACGGCGACGAGGCGCCAGAGGCCGCGGCCTCGCGCATCGCGCGCAGCAAGAAGCACCTCGCCCAGCGCAAGATCGAGGACCTGCTCCGCCCCGGCAACGAGGTGATGGTGCAGGTGGTCAAGGACCCGATGGGCCTCAAGGGCGCGCGGGTCACCGGCTACCTCTCGCTGCCCGGCCGCTACAGCGTCTACATGCCGGCGGTGAACCAGGTCGGCGTGTCGCGGCGGGTGTCGTCGGACAAGGAGCGCAAGCGCCTGCGCGACCTGGTGATCGAGGCCCGCGGCAAGCAGGGCGGCTTCATCGTACGCACCGCCGCCGAGGGCACCGCGGACCAGGAGATCAAGGACGACGTCGAGTACCTCCTGCGGCTGTGGAAGGAGATCGGACGGCGCGAGGAGCAGGTCAAGGGCGCCGGCCTCATCTACGGCGAGCTCGATCTGGCCCTGCGCCTGGTCCGCGATCTGGTGCGCGAGGAGACCACCGAGGTCCACATCGACGACGAGGATCAGTACAACCGGGTCAAGCGCTTCACCGAGACCTTCCTGCCTCGCTACGCCGAGCGCATGAAGCGGTACGAGGGCCGCCGGCCGATCTTCGATCACTTCAACATCGAGCCGGCGCTGCGGGTGGCCGTGGCCCGGCGGGTGCCGCTGGTCTCGGGCGGCTCGCTGGTGATCGATCAGGGCGAGGCGCTCACCGCGATCGACGTCAACACCGGCAGCTTCACCGGCAGCAACAACGATCTCGAGGAGACCGTCACCCGCAACAACCTCGAGGCCTGCGAGGAGGTCGCGCGCCAGCTCCGGCTGCGCAACATCGGCGGCATCATCGTCGTC
>SXJR01000204.1 GCA_005779305.1 Myxococcales bacterium | reverse complement strand
GTGGGCGTGCCCGCCGATCTGCTCGTCCGGCGCCCGGACGTGCGGGCCGCGCGCCGCCGGGTCGAGGCCGCCGACTGGCGGGTGGCGGCGGCGGTCGCCGACCGCCTGCCCGCGCTGCGGCTGTCGGGCTCGACCGGGCTCGAAGGCTTCACCGTCGGCCAGCTCCTCGAGACGCCGGTCTACAGCCTGATCGCCGCGCTGACCGCGCCGCTGTTCGACAACGGCCGTCGCAAGGCCAAGGTCGCCGAGCAGCGCGCCGTGGTCCAGGAGCGCCTCGCCGGCTACGGCGCGGCGCTGATCGGCGCCGCCACCGAGGTCGAGTCGGCGCTGGCCGGCGAGCGCCTCGCCCTGGCGCTCGCGTTCGAGCTCGAGGAGCAGCGCGCGCTGGCCGCGTCCACCGTCGGCGCCGCCCGCGATCGCTACCGCGACGGTCAGATCGACTACCTGCCGGTGCTGGCCGCGGTGCAGACCGAGCAGCGCCTCGGCCTCGCCGTCCTCGACGCGCGCCGCGCCCACCTGGCGCTGCGCGTGCAGCTCTATCGCGCGCTGGGCGGGACCTGGACCGCCGCGCTCGCCGAGCCGGCGCCGTTGCCGCTGCGTCCGGCCAGCCGATCGGAAGGACGTACACCATGAGCGACGACGACGACGCCCCGCTGCCCCCGCCCGGCCCCACCCATCCGATGGGCATCGTGCTCGCCGCCGTCGCCGCCCTCGGCATCCTCGGCGCCGCGTTCGGCGCCTTCCAGTGGCTGGTGGCCACCAAGCCCAGGCCGGCCAAGGAGAACGAGACCCGGACCGCGACCCCGGTCGAGATCGTCGCGGCCGCGCCGCGCCGCGATCGCATGGACGTCGTGGCCTCGGGCACGGTGCGGCCGGCCCGCCAGGTCGTGGTCGCGTCCGAGGTGGGCGGCAAGGTGCTGTGGATGTCGCCCGAGCTGGTGCCGGGCGGACGCTTCAAGACCGGCCAGCCGGTGATCCGCCTCGACGGCCGCGACTACCGGCTCGCGCTCGAGCAGCAGGCCGCGGCGGTGCGCATGGCCCAGACCGAGCTCACCGTCGAGGAGAGCCGCAAGCGCCTGGCCGAGAAGGAGTGGCAGCTCCTGGGCGAGAAGCCGCCCGAGCCGGGCTCGCTGGCCTTGCGTGATCCCCAGGTCGAGACCGCCAAGGCCAGCGTCAAGGCGGCGCAAAGCAACATGCGCCGCACCGAGCTGGCCCTGGCCCGCACCGGCCTGGTCGCGCCGTGGAACGCGATGGTGCTGGCCCGCGCCGTCGACGTCGGCCACATCGTCGCGCCCGGCATGCCGCTGGCGACCCTGGCCGGCACCGACGCGTACTGGGTGGAGGTCGCCATCCCGGTCGATCGCCTGACCTGGCTCGACGTGCCCGGCATCGACGGCGCCACGACCGGCTCGAGCGCGCGTGTGCTCTACCAGCTCGGCGACAAGACCGTCGAGCGCACCGGCACGCTGGTCCGCCTGTCCGGCGAGGTCGATCCGGTCGGCCGCATGGCCCGTCTCATCGTCGAGATCCCCGATCCGCTCGCCGCCAGCCAGCCGCCGCTGCTCATCAACTCGTTCGTCGAGGTCCACCTCGCCGGCGATCACGTCGACGAGATCTACGAGCTGCCGCGCACCGCGCTGCGCGATGACGGTCAGGTCTGGCTGGTCGCCGACGGCAAGCTGCACATGCAGCCGGTCGACCTCATCTGGCGGCGGCCGTCGACGGTGGTGGTGCGCGGGCTCGCCGGCAGCGTCCAGGTGATCACGTCGCCGGTGCCGGGCGCCACCGAGGGCCTGGCGGTGCGCGTGGTCGAGGCCGTGAAGAAGCAGACGGCGGCGACGCCAGGCCCGGCCAAGCCATGAGGGAGGACGACCCCACCCCACGCACGCTGGCCAGCGGCGATCAGGACACGTCGAAGGGCATCTTCGCGTGGTTCTGCAACAACCCGGTGGCCGCCAACATGATGGTGCTGCTGGTGGTGCTGGTCGGGTACTTCAGCCTGAAGGGCGCCAAGCAGGAGGTCTTCCCCGAGGTCCGCCTCGACATCGTGGTCGTCACCCTCACCTACCCCGGCGCCAGCCCCGACGAGGTCGAGCAGGGCGTGACCCTGCCCGCCGAGGAGGCGATCCGCGAGGTCGACGGCATCAAGCGCGTCACCTCGCAGTCGGGCGAGAACGGCGCGATCCTCATCATCGAGCTCCTGCTCGACGCCAACACCGACGAGGTCCGCAGCCGCATCCAGGCCGCGATCGATCGCGTCTCCACGTTCCCCGAGCGGGCCGAGAAGCCGCAGGTCTTCGAGTTGACCAACCGCTTCCAGGTCATCTCGCTGGTGATCTACGGCGATCAACCCGAGAAGACCCTCAAGGAGGTGGCCGAGCGCGCCCGCGAGGATCTGCTCGCCGATTCGCGCATCACCAACGTCGCCCTGGCCGGCGTGCGCCAGCGCGAGATCTCGATCGAGATCCCGCAGGAGACGCTGCGCCGCTACCGGCTCACCCTCGATCAGGTGGCGGCCATCGTGCGCGCCGGTTCGATCGACCTGCCCGCCGGTCGCATCAAGACCGACGCCGGCGAGGTCCTGATCCGCACCACCGAGCGGCGCGACGACAAGGCCGAGCTCGAGGACGTCACCGTCGTGGCCCAGCCCGACGGCACCCGGGTCGCGCTCGGCGACCTCGCCAACATCGTCGACGGCTTCGCCGACACCGACGAGACCGCGTACTACGACGGCAAGCCGGCGGTGATGATCAACGTCTTCCGGGTCGGCGAGCAGAAGCCGCTCGAGGTCGCGGCCGCGGTCAAGGAGTACGCCGAGAAGGTGAAGGACGACCTGCCGCCGGGCGTGCAGGCCGCGACCTGGCTCGACACCTCGGAGCTCTACGCCGGCCGCATGAACCTTCTGACCGAGAACGCGCTGCAGGGCCTGGTGCTGGTCATCATCGTGATCGGCCTGTTCCTCGAGATCCGCCTGGCCTTCTGGGTGACGCTGGGCATCCCGGTCTCGTTCCTCGGCTCGGCCATCTTCATGGGCCCGGCCGGGGTGTCGATCAACATGCTGTCGCTCTTCGCCTTCATCCTGGCGCTGGGCTCGGTGGTCGACGACGCCATCAACATCGGCGAGTCGGTGTCGCGCTACAAGGCCGAGGGCAAGAGCACCAAGGACGCGGCCATCCTCGGCGTGCGCGAGGTCGCCGTGCCGGTGACCTTCGCCATCGGCACGATCATGCTGGCCTACGTGCCGATGCTGTTCATGCCCGGCATCCCGGGGAAGTTCTTCTATCAGATCCCGGTCGTCGTCCTCGGCGTGCTCTTCATCTCGCTGCTCGAGTCGCTGTTCATCTTGCCTGCCCACCTGGCCCACTCCAAGGCCAGCAAGGGCCGCATCCTGCGCTGGATCGATCACAACCAGGGCAAGCTCGCCAGCGGCCTCCAGTGGGTCATCGCCCGCACCTACGTGCCGGTGATGCGCCGGGCCGTCCGCTACCGCTACGTCACGTTCTGCATCGCCCTGGCGGTGCTCATCCTGGTCTTCGGCATGCTCGCCGGTGGGCGCGTGCGGCAGTCGTTCATGCCCGAGATCGAGAGCGACTTCGTCGAGTTCGAGGCCAAGCTGCCCTACGGCACCGCGGTCGAGCGCAGCCACCAGCTCGAGCGCGCCATGGTGGTCGCGCTCGACGAGGTCATCGCCACCCACGGCGGCCGCGAGCGCAACGTGCGCGGCATCTTCTCGATGGTCGGCGTGCCCGATCAGCAGGATCTGTTCAGCGAGGGCGGCGGCCACCTGGTGCGGGTCTTCCTCTACATGCACGGCGTCGACCGCCGCACCATCCGCGCCAGCGACCTGGCCCGGCTGTGGCGCGAGAAGCTCGCCGACTACCCCGGCATCGACACCGTCAAGCTCAACTGGCAGACCGGGCCCAATGCCGGCGCGGCCCTCGACATCCAGCTCTCACACCCCGACCTGCTGGTGCTGCAGCAGGCGGCCAAGGATCTGGCCGGCCGCCTGCGCCAGTTCAGCGCGGTGAAGGACATCGACGACGGCTTCACCGATGGCAAGCCCCAGCTCGATCTGACCCTGGCCCCGGAGGCCCGTGCCGCCGGGCTCACCGCCTTCGACCTGGCGCTGACCCTGCGCGCCGCCTTCTTCGGCGCCGAAGCCATGCGCATCCAGAAGGGCCGCGACGAGGTCCGGGTCTACGTGCGCCTGCCCGGCGACGAGCGGCGTAGCGAGCATGCGCTGGACTCGCTGATCGTGCGCACCCCGGCGATGCCCGGGGCCGGCGCCCTGGACGGCATGATGGGCAGCGAGATGCCGCTGGGCGCGGTCGCCCATGTCGAGCGCGGCAAGAGCTACACCGCGATCACCCGCGTCGACGGCCGGCGCGCGGTCGACGTCACCGCCGACGTCGACGAGGGCGTCGCCAGCCCGACCGACATCATGAAGGAGCTGCAGGACAAGATCCTGCCGGCGATGGTGGCCGAGTACCCGCAGCTCACCTGGTCGGTGGGCGGCGAGCAGAAGGAACAGGCCGAGCTGATGGGCAAGCTCATGCGCGGCTGGGCGATGGCGATCGGCGCCATCTACGTGCTGCTGTGCATCGTCTTCAAGAGCTACGTGCAGCCCATCGCCGTGCTCATCGCCATCCCCTTCGGCGTCATCGGCGCCATCCTCGGTCATCTGCTCATGGGCTACTCGTTCAACCTGATGAGCTGGATGGGCGTGGTCGCCCTGGCCGGCGTCGCCATCAACGACTCGCTGGTCTACGTCGACGCCATCAACCGGCGGCGGGCCCAGGGCGTGAGCGCCGAGCGCGCCGCCGTCGACGCCGGCGCCATCCGGGCCCGGCCCATCATCCTGACCGCGGTCACCAGCTTCATCGGCCTGGCGCCCATGATCATGGAGACCGAGATGCAGGCCCGCTTCCTCATCCCCATGACCATCTCGCTCGGCTTCGGCATCATCGTGTCGACCGCGGTCACCCTGCTCGTGGTTCCGTGTTTCTATCTGATCCTCGCCGACATCTCGGACGGGTTCCGCTGGTGGCGTCACAAGAGCTCGGCGGTGCTGGGCCGGCTCGGTGGCCCCAAGGACGGTGGAGCATGAGGTTCGACGACGAGACCCGCGAGGTGTTCCGCAAGCGGCTCCTGGCCCGCGGCGGCGTGCTGGCCCGCGAGCTCGCCGAGCTCATGGGCGGCAAGGACAAGACCCGCGCCATCGCGGCCCTGGGCCTGGACAAGCCCGGGATGACGCCCGAGGAGATCCTGCGCGCCGCCCTCGCGCACGTCGAGAAGCTGCGCAGATGGGTGGTCGACGGCGACGATCGCTACGGCCGCTGCCACGCCTGCGACGTCGATCTGGGCAAGGACGCCATGTTGGAGGTCCCCTGGGCCGATGCGTGCCGGGCCCATGCCGGGATGGTGTGACGCGCTGGTCGGCCGATGCTGGTCCGATGAGAGTCGGATCGTCCAGGTCCACGTCCACGTCCACGAGATCGTCAACGATCACGCCCACGTCCACGATCACGTCCACGATCGCGCAACCTCGCGGTGTAACCCATGTGCCTGGTTTGTTCCGGAGCCCATGAACCTGGCAACACGCGCACCAGGCCGTGCCGCGGCGCGTGAGGCACTCGATCGTGGTCGTCGTCGTGGGCGTGATCGTGATCGGCGACGACCTCGTGAGCGTGGACGTGGACGTGGACGTGGACCTGGACGGTCTGCTCTCCCCGACGCTGTTGCCTGTTGGTCTTGTTGACACCCCGTCGGGGGCCTGCCAATACTGCGCCCTTCCAACGAGGAGCCTCGACGATGGGACGCCGTGACAGTCGCCGTTCGCGCAAGATGGTCCGCCGCAAGAGCCAGGTGAAGCTGAAGGCCCGCCGCAAGCGCGCCATCGCCGCCGCCAAGGCCGTCAAGAAGCCCGCGCCCGCGCCTTCCAAGAAGAAGTGAGCATGGCGGGGACAGCGCTCACGCCGTCGGCGTCGCGCTGCGTGATGACCCAGATCGTGATGCCCGGTCACACCAACGGCGCGGCCGGGGTGATGTTTGGCGGCGTCATGATGCAGTGGATCGACGTGTGCGCCGGCGTCGCCGCCATGCGCCACTGCGGCGGCCGGGTGGTCACCGCGTCGATCGATCGCCTCGACTTCCTGCACCCGGTCCGGGTCTCGGACGTGGTGGTGCTCAACGCCCAGGTCAACTACACCGGGCGGACCTCGATGGAGGTCGGCTGCCGGGTCGAGACCGAGGACATGCTGACCCGGACCCGGCGCTACACCACCAAGGCGTACCTGACCTTCGTGGCCGTCGACGAGATCGGCGCGCCACGCCAGGTCCCGCCGCTGGTGCTCGAGACCGACGACGACAAGCGGCGCTACGTCCAGGCCCAGGAGCGTCGCGCCGATCGCTTGCGCGCGGCCGGGCGCGGGGCAAGGTAGGCCATGCCCGTCTTCGATCGCAGCGAGTGGGGCCACCTCGCCGTCACCGGCGGCGACCGCCTGCGCTTCCTGCAGGGGCTCACCACGATCAACGTGACCGCGCTTGCACCCGGCGGCCACGCCTGGGGCGCGATCCTCTCGCCCAAGGGCCGCGTGCTCACGGTGATCGAGGCCACCCTCGAGGCCGGCGACGCCGAGCGCGTGCTGCTCCACTGCGAGCCGTCGCTGGTCGAGAAGACCGTGGCAATCCTCGAGCGCTACGCGGTCATGGACGACGTGGTCACCACGCCGGTGACGCTGACCGCGCACAAGCAGTGGTCGACGCCGGCCGAAGCCTGGACCGCGCCGATGGTGCTGGCGCCGCCGCCCGGTCCGGTCGCCTCCGCCGCGGAGGAGGAGATCGCGCGGGTCGAGGCCGGCCTCCTGCGCTACGGCCAGGACGTCGACGAGGATGCCTTCCCGTTCGAGACCACGCTCACCACCTACCTCGACTACGGCAAGGGCTGCTACGTCGGCCAGGAGCCGGTGTTCCGCGTCCACGCCCAGGGCCAGGGCGCGCGCACCCTGCGCGGCCTGCGCATCGACGGCGACGGCCCGGTCTCCCGCGGCGCCGGCGTGAAACACGCCGATCGCGACAAGGCCGGCACCGTGACCTCGGCGGTGGTGTCGCCGCGCCTGGGCTCGATCGCCATGGCCTACCTGCACCGCACGGTCTGGGCCCCGGGCAACACGGTCGAGGTCGAGGGCCGCGTGGCCACGATCGTCGAGCTGCCCTTCGCATCGTGAACGTGTCCGCGCCCGTGCCGCTGGCCGATCTCTGTTAGCCTCGATCCACGTGCGCGCGCAAACCCCAGGGTTCGCCTGGATCGATCCCGGATCGCGCCGGGCATGCGCCCGCGGGCGAGGCGTTTCGAGGAGCGGAGGGGAGCGGGCTGGTGCCCGTGACCCGAGCACCGGAGAAGCAACGAAGCGCCCGGGTGCAGGACCGAGCGAGGCAGGTCGATCCATGCGAACCCTGGGGTTAGCCACCGCCGCCATCTCGCTCCTCGCCGCGTGCGGTGACGATGTCGCCGGCGACCCGTTCCCGATCGCTGTCGATCGGGCCGGCGGCGCCTTCCTGGTCCAGCTCCGGGCCGGCGACGAGGCGCCGCGCACCGCGGTCCTCGACGTCCTGTCGCCGGTCACGGTGCTCGATCAGGACGCCAGCGCCGCCCCGGCGCGGCGTACCGTGACCCTCGACCTCATGGCCCCGCGTTCGGCCGCCGATCCCACGGCTATCGTTCGCACCCGCTGGAGCGCGGCCGTCCTCGACCTGCACCCCTGCGATCCGGCGCTGGCCGCGTGCACCGTCGGCGCCGCCGGCCTGCCCCGCGAGATCGGGGCGATCCTCGGCGCCGATGTGCTGCGCGAAAACGCCATCGCGTTCGAGCCGGCCAGCGACCGGATCTTCGTCCTGCCCGATGTCGCCGGCGACAACGAGGCCCGAGGCCGGGCCTGCGACGTGGTCGTGCCCGCGCCGTTCTACGGCGGCGGCACGCTACGCCTGGGGGACACCGAGGTCGGCTTCGCCGGCACCCGCGTCGCCCTCGGCGTGTGTCTGTCGCCCGATCCCGACGCCGCCCGCATGGAGGACCGCGGCGTCGACGCCGCCCTGGTGCTGTCGACCGGGGTCGGCCTCTCGATCCTCGGCCGCGCCCGCTACGACGCCTGGGCCCGGGCCACCGGCGGCCCCGACTACGTCACGCTCCCGCCCGCCACCGCGCTCCTGCCCTCGGGGCCGGTCGAGGGTCGCCTCGGCCGCATCGATCGCCTGGCCATCGTCGGCACCTCGACGGCGCCGCGCGGCGCCTGCCGTGAGGTCTTCGCCCACCACCTCCTGGCCGCCCGCGACTGCGTGCCCGAGGACGGCGAGGACTGTCCGTGCACCGAGGGAACGTCGTGCAGGGTCGCCGCGATCGCGGAGTTGAACCCGGCGGCGCCCATCGAGGTCGTGGTCGTCGAGGACGAGCACCCGCTGCTGCAGGCGCTGCGCGCCGAGCTGCGCCCCGAGCAGCCCGAGATCGACGGCGTCCTGGGCGTCAACGCGCTCTCCACGACCGCGTTCGACGTCGACTACCCCGACAACCGCCTGCTCCTCCGCTGCGTCGCCGCCGGCTGCGTGGCGCGGCCGGCGCTGGTCAGCGATCGATCGACGCGCGACACGGTCGCGCGTTGCATCGCCGCCGCGCCGGTGCCGTGATGGACTACGACCCGCTCCTCCTGTCGGTCGAGGTCGCGCTCTGGGCCACCGCGGTCGCCGCGACGTTCGGCATCGCGCTGGGCGCCATGCTGTCGTCGCGTGAGCTGCCGGGCCGCGACCTGATCGACGCGCTGCTCACCGCGCCGATGGTCCTGCCCCCGACGGTACTCGGCTACTACCTGCTCATCGCGATCGGCCGCAAGAGCGCCTTCGGCGAGACCTGGCACGACCTCACCGGCGGCCACCTCACGTTCTCGTTCACCGGCGTGGTCATCGCCGCGTCGCTGGGCGCGCTGCCCATGGTGGTCAAAGGCGCGCGCACCGCATTCGAGGGCGTCGATCCCACGCTGGTGGCGGCGGCCCGCACGCTGGGCGCGACGCCGGCCCGCGCCTTCTTCACCGTGGCCCTGCCCCTGGCCGCGCCCGGCATCATCGCCGGCCTGATGCTCGGGTTCGCGCGCGGGCTGGGCGACTTCGGGGTCACCCTCATGATCGCCGGCAACATCCCCGGCGAAACCGAGACCGCGCCGCTCCGCATCTTCAACGACGTCCAGGGCGGCGACGATCGCAGCGCCGTCATCTCGTCGGTGATCCTGACCGTGGGAGCGGTGGCGATCCTCTACACCGTCAACCGGCTGACCCGCCGCCCGCACACCTGAGCCTCGCCGCCAGGCAACAGGCTATGCTGGGGGCGCCTTGAGCGAGCTGCGCGTCACCGCCACCGTCACCCGCGCCAGCGAGGGTCCAGACAGCGGACACCCCGGGTTCACGCTCGACGTCGACACCACCTTCGGGCGCGGCATCACCTGCGTGCTCGGACCGTCGGGCGCGGGCAAGAGCACGCTCCTGGCCGTGATCGCCGGGCTGGTCGCCCCCGATCGCGGACGGGTGGCGTTCGGCGACGAGGTCTGGCTCGACACCACACGCACGGTGAACGTCCCGGTCCACCGACGGCGCGTGGCCTACCTGTTCCAGAACCTGGCGCTGTTCCCGCACATGAGCGCGATCCAGAACGTCATGTACCCGATGGCCGGCGACGGCGCGACCGCCTCGCGGGCAGAGCGGGCGCGGGCGCTGCTCGACAAGCTCGGGATGAGCGGGCTCGGTGCGTAGGTGACGATGAAGTCGCCGTCGACGACGGGGCGTCCGCTGCCGCGGGTCGTGGACGATGGCCGGATCGGTGCGGCCGGCGGCGCTGAT
>SXJR01000203.1 GCA_005779305.1 Myxococcales bacterium | reverse complement strand
CGCGGCGAGCTCGGCCCGGCCGCGATCGAGGCACGCGCCGCGCACGTCGAGCAGCGCCTCGCTCTCGGCGCCACGGACGCGGCCAGCCCGACACACCTCGAGCCGCGCGTCGCGCCAGCGCCCGGCCCACGCGTCGAGCCGCGCCACCGACGAGCGATCGTAGGCCAGCGCGAGCTTGTCGCGCAGCTCGCTGGCGACGATGGGGCTCCAGCTCTGGTCGAGCGCCGCCGCCGCGGTCCGACACGGATCGGCGGGCGCCGCCGCAGGCCGGACCACCAGCAAGGTCGTCGCCGCGGCACCGGCCGCGGCCACCGGCGCCAGCCACAGCCAGCGCCGCCGCGGCTGCCACTCGATGGCGTCGATCAGCTCACCGACGCTGTCCCAGCGGCGAACCGGATCGGGATCGAGGGCGCGGCGCAGGCCTCGCTCGATGGCGGCCGGCACACCGCGGCGATCGGGCGCCGCCGGTCCACGCTCGATGGCCCGCCCCAGCTCGCCCAGATCCTTGCCCACGAACGGTCGCGCGCCGAACAGGATCTCCCAGGCCGTGACGGCGAAGCCGAACTGGTCGCTACGCACCGTCGCGGCGTCGCCCCGCAGCTGCTCGGGCGCCATGTAGAGCGGCGTGCCGATCACCGTCCCGGTCTGGGTCAGCGTCGAGACTAGCGATGACGTCGAGGGCGCGCCGGGATCGGCCTCGTCGGCGCGCGCCAGCCCGAAGTCGCCGATGCGCGGGCGGCCGTGCTCGTCGACGCTCACGTTGTCGGGCTTGACGTCGCGGTGGACGATGCCGGCGACATGGGCGGCGGCGAGGCCGCGACCGACCGCACACAGGCAGGCCAGCCGCTCGCGCCACGGGCGATCGTGGGCCCAGCCGCGCAGGGTCGGCCCGGCCACCAGCTCCATGGCGACGAAGACGCGGTCGCCGGCGGTGCCGACGTCGTGGACGGTGACCACGTTGGGATGCTGGAGCCGGGCCATGGCCTGGGCCTCGCGCAGCACGCGCTCGCGATGCCCGCCCGAGCCCGCCGCCATCGTCGGCGCCATGCCATCGAGCGCGTCCCCGCTTCCGCCGGCCAGCTCAGGCCGCAGCAGCTTGAGCGCGACCTTGCGATCGAGCTCCTGGTCGTGGGCGGCGTAGACCACGCCCATGGCCCCGCCACCGAGCCGCCCGAGCACGAGGTAACGATCGACCGCGTCCCCGGCGCGCAGCTCGTCGGCAGCCGGCGCGTGCCGACCGTCGCTGCCGCGGGCCGCCAGCGCGACCAGCTCGCGGCAGGCGTCGCAGGCGTCGAGGTGAGCGTCGACGTCGGCCAGCGCCGGCGGCGCGAGCTGTCCGTGGATCAGCTCGAGCAGCGCCGCATCGTCCAGACACCCGGCCATCTCCCCGAGGATAGCGCGCGGTGGCGTCAGCCACGTGTCAACGTTACTGTCGTCGGACATGGCGACTCCGCTCGCGGCCATCTACCTCGAAGCGCGCACCGCCGCAGGCGCCGGCGACACCATACTCGCCGACGCTGCGGCGCTCGAAGGCACCCTGACCGAGGCTTGCGCCGTGGCCGAACGAGCCTGGCCGGGCGTGACCGTCGATCGCGACGAGCTGGTGGCGTTCCTGGCCCGGCGGGCGAACGGGAGCGACCTCGATCACGCCGCCGCCGTCGAGGTCGCGCTGGCCCTGGCCTGCGCCCGCGGCGAGCGGGCGGCGCTGACCGCGTTCGAGAAGGCGTACCTCGCCGACGTGCCCGCCGGCCTGGCTCACATGAAACTCGACCGGTCGCTCATCGACGACGTGATCCAGGACGTGAGGACCAAGCTGCTCGTCGCCGAGTCGGGCGGCGCCCCCCGCATCCTCGAGTACGCCGGTCAGGGCAAGCTGCGCGGCCTGTGTCAGGTCATGGCCGCGCGCGCCGCGCTGACTCGCATCCGCGGCGGCAAGAAGCTCGCGCCCGACGACGGCGTGGCCGCGCTGGCCGCCGCCGGCGACGATCCCGAGCTGGCCTTCCTCAAGGCCCACTACCGCGACGCCTTCAAGACCGCGTTCACCGCCACCGCGGCTGACCTCGACGCCCGCGACCGTAATCTCCTGCGCTTGCACCACCTCGGCGGCGTCACGCTCGATCAGCTCGCCGCCATGTACGGCGTGCACCGCGCCACCGCCGTGCGCTGGCTGGCCGACGTGCGCAAGCGCCTGCTCGGCGGCACCCGCGCGCGCCTTCGCGCCACGCTGTCGGTGTCCGCCGACGAGCTCGACAGCATCATGGAGCTGATCGGCAGCCGCCTCGACGCGAGCGTGCGCCGTCTGCTCGACAGCGCCGCCGCCAAGGGCTGACACGTCGCTCTCCGGCTCCTCGCCGCCGCCTACGTTCTCGCGACCTTGGCCGGCACCGGCGCTGCTACCGGGAAGCTCCAGTCAACGACCTTCCACTCGCCGTCGCGCTTCTCCAGGAAGAACGTCTGCTGCGCCTTCGCGCGCCGCTTCCCGGCCGCGGCGTCCATCTGGATCACGACCTGGGCCGTCTTGCCTTCCTTGACGCTGGCGGCGCCGTAGCTGACCCGCGTCCCCAGCTCGCCGAGGAACGCCTGCAGCGCCCACTGCACGCGCTCCCCCTCGGTGATCGTCACGTATCCACCACACGCCTCGGCGTCCCGGGCAGCGACGGCGCCGCCTCCGGTGGCGAGGGCGACGACGAGCGCAACGGTCCTGGCGATGTTCTTCATGATCGGAGTCTCCTGGTTGGTTCGATCCCGGAACGCAGGTGCCGCTCGACCGGCGCACGGTTTTCGCTAACATCGCGGAGAACCATGGGAATCCTGAAACGCGCGCCCGAGGTCACGATCCGCGCCCCCCGGGCCGTGTACGTCGGTCGACGCTGCGTCGTCGATGTCGTCATCGACGCCAGGGACGACCTCGAGGTCGAGTACATCGAGGCCCGCGTCGACGGCGAACAGGGCTGGGCGATCGGCGCCGGCAAGTCGCGGGTGAGCGAGCAGGCGACCTTTCCGTCGCTGGTCACGCGCATCATGGAGGCGGGCACGCTGTCGGCCGGGGTCACCGAGCGCTCGGCCACCTTCCTCCTGCCGCCGGGCACGCCACCTAGCCACGAGTTGAGCCCGGCGTGGGCGAGGCTCGTGCTCTCGGTGCGCGTCGCGATCCCGTGGTGGCCCGACGGTCGGTACCGCTTCGCGGTGCCGGTGCGGCTCCCGCCACCGCCAGTGGAGCACCGCCCCTGCATCGTACGCAGCACGCCCGCCGACGCGGCGCCCGACGCCCGGCGGCTCGAGCTGAGCCTGGCCTCACGCACCTTCATCGCCGGTGAGCGCGTGACCGGGTCGCTCGCCGTCTACCATCTCGACGATCGCAAGCCGCGAGAGGTCGAGCTCATCCTGGTGCCGCGCCTGGACCTCCTGGGCCGGCGCACTCGCGAGCGCGATGCCGACGGCTTCGCCGTGACCTTCACGCTCCCCGCCGGGAGCGCCGGCACCGACCTCCCCTTCGGCTTCACGCTGCCGCCCACGATCGCGCCCGGCTTCCAGACCCTGACCCATCGCCTGCGCTGGGTGCTGGTGGCGCGCTCGGGCTCGTTCTTCGGCGGCAAGGTCGAGCTCGCCGTCCCGGTCGAGATCGTCGACGCCGCCGCCGCCGAGGCGGCACCGCAGCCGGCGGCGGCGCCGCGGCTCGCCGACAAGCGCATCGGCGAGGTCCTCGATGCCTTCGCCGCTGCCCACGGATGGCAACGCGTGGGCGACGCGGCGATCGAGCGCGTCGCCGGCGACGCGCTCCTGCGCATCACGCACTCGTATCGCGGCGAGACGGGAACGTTTCTGACCAGCACCGTCGAGTTTTCCTCGCTCGGCCTCGAGCTCGCGGTCACGCCCAGCTCGCCGATCCGCCACATGTTCTTCGAGGACATCGAAGTCGACGTCGCCGAATGGGATCGCCGCCACCACGTGGTCGCCCGCAGCGCCGAGCAGGCGGTCTCGATGCTGCGACTCGCGGTGCCGGCGCTCCAGCAGGCGTCGGCGCTGGGCACGATGGTGCGATGGAACGACGACGCCATCGTCTTCGAGCGCGCGATCGCCGGCCTCGACCCGACCGAGCTGGCGCCGATCGCCGACACCCTCGCCTTCACTGCCGCCGCCCTCGCCGTCGCCGCCAGCGCCATCGAGCCGCCGCGGGGCGTGACCCTGGACCTGTCGGCCTGGCAGGAGCTCGCCCGCGGGCTCGACGGACGCCTCGGCCTGGGAGATCTCTCGATCGACGGGACCCTCGCCGGTTCGCCGGTGTCCCTCGGGCTCGAGTGGCACGACGGCAATCCGCGCGGGTTCCGCGTCTCGGTCGGCGATCCCCAGCGCGCCGGCACCGACCTGCGCGCGATCTCGTTCACCCTCGCCACGCCGTCGGCCGACGCCCTGTCGCAACCCGCCGCCGAGCCACTGGTCGAGCAGCTTGTCGCGTGGCCCCGGGATGTCGTCGAGCTACGTGTCCACGACGGGGTGGCCAGCGCGTTGCTCCTGCTCACCGACGGCACCCGACCCTTCGCCGACGCCAGCCGCGTGCGCGCGCTGGCCGACAGCCTGGGGGCGACGCTGGCCGCGCTCGCGCCGAGCGGCGGTCCCTACCGCTGAGCCGCACCGCGCGAGTTACCGCGCGACGTACTTCTTGGCGTCGCCGGGATCGATCTTGAAGGCGCGGCTCTCGATCAGATCGCCAACGGCGATGCGCAGGTTCGGGAGCACCATGGGGCCACGCCGCTGTGGGCGACCGAAGCGCCGGAGCAGCGACTTGTAGGCATCGGCGGTGCCTGAGCGGAAGCCGCTGATGGCGCCCGAGCCGCCGAAGCTCGGCGCCCGCTCGGCGGCCCGAGCCTGCACGTCAGCCGACGCCTTCGGCGATGCGATCAGGATTGGCCAGCTCACCGCCGGCAACGACACAACCCGGTTGGTGCCGGCCGGCAAGGTCAGCCCCGACGGGACCACCGCCGCTTCACCCTTGCCGAGGCCGAGCGCGGCGATCGCGCTCAGCACGTCGGGCGAAGCCTCCACCTTGAAGAAGTCGGCCGGCAGTTCGCCGCCCAGCATGGCCTCGCCGACGAACGCCGCCTCGCGGCCGCCGACCGAGGGCACGAGCACGGTCTTGCCCTTGAGCGCCAGCACGCTGTCGACGGTTCCGCGCGCCACCAGGTCCCATCCGCCACGGGTGTCGCCGCCGCGTACCGCGACCGCGAGCACCGCGTACGACCCGCCGCTCGCGGCCAGGTAGGTCGCGTCGACCACGGCCAGATCGATGTCGCCCTTGCGCAGCGCCGACGCGAAGTCGCTGGCCTTGCCGTAGACCCGCCCGACCGCGTCGTCGCCGCCGATGTGTTTGGCCAGCTTGGTGGCAAACTCCAGGCGCGCGCCGGTGCCGTCGAACGGCGTCGACGGCGCGAACAGCCCGACACGCAGCGGATCGGCCGCGGCCGATCCGACGGCGAGCACCGGCACCAGGAGCAACGCGAGCAGCGCGAGGATCGCCGGCTTCACTTCTCACCTCCCCAGATCCGCTCCTTGGCCGCGATCCAGTCGTCGAGCAAGCCGAAGCGCACGTTCTCCTTGCGCGCTCGCCGCCACAGCTCGAGCGCCTTGGCGCCGTCGTTCTTCTTGTCGTAGGCCACACCCAGGTTGACCAGCGACTCCGGGATGCGCGGCGCCAGCCGATCGAGCGCCGCGATGGCCGCGTCGAGCCGTCCGTCGGCCACGTCGATCACCGCCTGGTTGTGGGTCAGCTCTTCGAGCCCGGCCCGGGACTCGGCCTTGCGGGCCTGGGCCAGGTACTTGCGCGCCGGCGCGAGCTTGCCGCCCCGGTACGAGTCCTCGGCCGCGTTGAGCGCCACCACCCGCGTCGCGGTGTTCAAGAGGGCGCGCGTCGCGCCGGTCGCGCCGCGATCGAGTGCCGCCAGCCGATCGAGCGCCTTGGCAGCGCGCCGTGGTTGCAGTCCCTCGACGAACGCGAGCAGCACCGGCACCGCTGTGGTGTCGGCCGGCGCCGGGAACGGACACGACACCTTGGCCACGGCCTTGAGCCGCGTCACCGCCTTCTCGCGATCGTTGGCGGCGACGGTGGCCAGTGCCAGATCGCAGCGGATCGCGATCAGCGCGTCGCCGCTCGCCCCGCCCACCGCGTCCTCGAGGAAGCCGACCGCGCGTCCGGCCTGACCCGCGCGCAGCGCCGCCAGTCCCGCGGCGTGGCGGGCGGTGATCAGGGCCGCGGCGTGGCGGGCCGCGTGATCGCCGCCGGCCTTCTTGGCCGCCGCCGCCACGCCGGTCAGCGCCTCGACCGCGTCGCCACCACGTCCCGCTGCCACGTCCACCGCCGCGAGCTCGATCGCCGCGTCGACGGTGATCGGCTCACCCTTGCCGGCCTGCACGGCCTTGACCAGCGGCTCGCGGGCACCGGTGTCACCGCGAGTCGCGAGGACGCGCCCGAGCAGGATCAGGGTCGGTGAGTCGGGCTGGGCTGCCGCCGCGCGAGCCAGGAGCGCGTGCGCCTTGTCGAGATCGCCGAGCAGGTAGTGACACAGGCCGAGGTTGCGCCACACCGCTGGCGTGCCCTCGGCCTCGTCGGCCCGAGTCAGCGCCGCGGCCGCGCCGCTCACGTCGCCGGCGTCGAGCTTGCCTACCGCCACCGCTGACAGCGCCTGCGACAGCAAGCGCCGCGAACGCGGCGTCGGCGACTTCATCGCGATCTCGAGCGACGTGACGGCCCCGGCTGCGTCGCCGGTGCGCAGCGCGGCGTCGCCGACGACCGTGGCCAGCTCCGCGTGCTGGGGGAACGCCGCCACCGCCGGTGCCAGCCGCGTGGCCACGTCGGCGGCCTTGCCGGCGTCGAGCAACGCCTCGCCCAGCTCGATCCAGTACGTCCGATCGGCGCTGGCCGGCGAGGGCGCGCCGATGCCGTCGAGCTCGGACAGGGCCGCCGCCGGATCCTTGCCCAGGCGCAGCACGCGGGCCAGCCGCACCGCGAAGCGCCGCCGCCCCGGCTCGAGCGTGCGCGCCTTCTCCAGAGACGCCCGGGCCGCACTCAGATTCCCGCGCGCCGCCTCGGCCTCGCCGAGCAGCGCGTGGCCGGCCGCCGACGCCACCTCGGAGTCCTCGAGGTAGGCCCGCGCCATGCGCAGCGCCTCGCCGGGATCACCGAGCTCGAGCGCGCACTGGCCACGCACCAGCAGCACCTCGATGGGCGCATCGGCGCGGCGCGACAGCTCGGCCAGCATCGGCTTGGCCTGGCGGCAGTCGATGGCCGCCAGCGACCAGGCCAGGCCCATGCGCGCGCTCAGCCAATCGCCATGGCGCTCGACGATGCCCGCGTACAGCGCACGGGCGTCGCCGGCCCGGTAGGTGCGCAGGTAGGCCTCGGCCTGACCGAGCCGGTGACGATCGTCGTCCTTGGCCAGCTCCTTGGGCCGGGCCTTGAAGTACGCGTCGAGCGCGGTCGCCGCCTCGACCCACTGCTGCTTGCCGGCGTAGTGCTTGCCGAGCAGCACCTGCGCGCCGTACTGCGCCGGCGACTGCTTCACCACCTGCTCGAGCAGCGGCACCCCTTCACCGGCCTCGCCGGCGAGCAAGAGCTGGGTGCCGAGCGCCTCGAGCACGTCGACGTTGTCGGGGGCCAGCTCGCGCGCCTTGCGCATGAGCGCCACGCCGCGCGCGTTCTCGCCCTGGCCGGCATGGACGGCGGCGCGCAGCGCGTAGGCCTCGAGGCGGCGCGGGTTGAGCGCCAGCGCCTGATCGAGCGCCTTGGCCGCGCCGCCCAGGTCACCGGCGCGCAGCGCGCGGCGGCCCTCGTCGACGAGCTCGGCGCTTTCGTCCTCGCCTTGATTGGGACGCTGAGCCCAGGCCGCCGGCGCCAGCGCGCCGAGCGCGAACACCGCGCTAATGACGATAGCCGAGGCGCGCATAGACCTCTCTCCCTTCTCCGGGCAGGATGAACAGGCTCCCGCCCTCGCGATCGAAGTCCTCGGGCGCCGGCACCTGCTCGCGCTTGCCGATCAGGTTGCGCACCCCGACGGTGAGATCGAAGCCGCCCAGATCGGGCGCGTAGGCGGCCAGCGACAGGCCCAGGTACGGATCGGTCTCGGTGAAGTCGACGTCGTCCCGGGTCAGGCGCGGGCCGACGAAGTGGCCCTCGCCGGAGAGGTGGAACTTGTCGGCGAGGAGCGGCGACGACACGCCCAGCACCGCCGACAGTTCGGGCGCCCCCGGCACCGCCTCGGCCATGGGGTCGGTGCCGCTGCCGTCGTCGATGAAGCTCTCGACCTTGGTGTAGGCGCCACCGCCGAAGGCCAGCCAGCCTTCGCTCGAGCGGTAGCTGCCCTCGATCTCGACCCCGGTCGAGCGCAGGTCGCGCACGTTCTGGAACTGCAGCCGCAGATCCTCGACGTTGGGATCGGGATCGAGATCGATCTCCTCCTGCTCGACGATACCGCTGGCGTCCCACAAGAAACCCGAGACGCGCACGGTCAGGCCGCTGATGGGCCGGCCCCACAGCACCGCCTCGTAGCTGCGAATGACCTCGGCGCCGATGTCGGGGTTGGCCGAAAAGTCGGTGTTGTCGTCGAAGAAGCCCTCGAAGGCGCTGGGGTTGCGGAAGCCCTCCGAGTAGAGCAGCTTGGCGCCGTACTGATCCTTCTTGCTGGCGAACAAGGCCGCCCGCGGCGAGATCCGGTCCTCGAGCAGCGAGTTACGATCGAAGCGGATGCCGCCGGTGAAGGCAAACCACGAGAGGGGCTGGCCGTCGAGCTCGGCGTACACGCCCTGGGTGTTGAGCGGCGTGTCGACGTCGGTGAGCGTGTTGTCGCGATCCTCGACGTAGAACGATTCGCTCGAGGTGTCGATGATGGTGGCCTCGGCGCCGGCGGTGACGCCCAGGGTGTCCTCGCCGACCAGCGCCACGCGGGCGCGGGCCTCGGCGCCGTACCAGAAGGCGTCGCCGATGTCGGTGAAGGTGCCGCTACCGTCGGCGAGCACCAGGAAGTCACGGAAGCGGTAACGGTTGACGTAGGCGCGGCCGGTGGCGGTGACGCGATCGCTGAGGTCGCGGGTGTAGCCGCCCTCGGCCATGAACTGGGTGTCGATGTTGCGGTTGTCGGGGTTGTCGACCTCGGTGTCGTAGGGCGAGTACGGCAACTCCCGCTTGCGGCGATAGAAGCGGACCTGCCCGAACGCACCCTGGTAGCGGCCGACCAGACCGCCGGCGATGGCGTCGACACCGTCGGCGTCAACCGGCATGCCCAGCTCCGGCACGCTCAGGGTCTCGCCGGTGCGGGTCAGCGCCGCCACCGAGCCGCGCACCTGGCGGTCGACCGAGCCGAGCGCGAAGCCCGCCGCCGCCGACCCGGCCTGGTACTGGCTGCCCGACAGCCGGC
The DNA here is from genome assembly GCA_005779305.1 of Myxococcales bacterium. Lineage (GTDB taxonomy): Bacteria > Myxococcota_A > Polyangia > Haliangiales > Haliangiaceae > UBA2376. The sequence goes on along the minus strand of SXJR01000203.1, from coordinate 8,903 downwards.
CCCACGTGCGCGGCGACTCGCCGGCGCTGCGGGTGACGATGTTGATGATGCCGAAGAACGCGTTGGTGCCGTACACCGACGAGACCGGACCACGGATGACCTCGATGCGCGCGATCTCGTCGACCGAGAAGGCCGCGTCCCAGCCAACACCGGCGAAGTGTCCCCAGGGCTCGTTGACGGTGGCGCCGTCGACCAGGACCAGGATGCGCGTGTTGAAATCGCCCAGCACCTGCAAGCCGCGCACGCCGACCCGTTCGGTCATGTGGTCGTCGACGATGAACACGCCGGCGACACCGCGCAGCGCCTCGGCGACGGTGCGATACCCCATGCGTCGCAGGCGATCGCCGGAGACGACCGTCACCGCCGATGCCACGTTGCCCAGGGACTGCTCGCGCTTGGCCGCACCGACCACCACGTCTTCCTCGGCAGCAGCCGCGGCCACGGCGGCGATGTTGGTGTCGGCGCCGCTGTCGTCCTCGTCTGGCAAGGGCGGCAGATCGTCCACCTCGACCCGGGGAATGTCGTCTGGCTGCGCCGATGCCGGCGCCGGCACGAGCGCCGTCAGGCCAGCCAGGGCGACGGCGACGCCGCGACCGCGGCGGATCATCCTGCCTCTGCGCGCGGTCGGATCTCGGCCGCCGGAGGATCGTACTGGCACAGCACGAAGGTGATGTCGTCCTGCAAGTCGGTGCCTCCTGCGAACGTGGCGATGGTGGTGCGAACCTCTTCGCGCAGCTCGGTCAGCGCCGTCGGATCGACGGAGATCTGCTTGCCGGCGAAGATGCTGCGCAGGCGGCGATCGCCGAACAGCTTGCCGCTCGCCGCCTGGCGCTCGACCACGCCGTCGGTGAAGGCCACGAACAGGTCGCCCGGCGAGAGCTGCATGTTGCCGCGCCGGATGTCGAGGTGGACCAGGCGATCGCCGAGCGGGTTGCCGCTGGCGGCGATGATCGTGCTGTCGCCGAGCGTGCGCGCATGCTTCATGCGCATCACGTAGGGGAAGTTCTGGCCGGCGTTGGCGTACTGCACGACGCCGGAGTTCGAGTCGAAGACCGCGCAGAACGCCGTCATGAGCAACGAGTGCTCGCCGACGTTGCGGATGGAGGCGTCGATCGACTTGAGGACCTGCTCGGGTGTCAGCAACCGCTCGTCGACCTCGGCCAGCGCCTCGACCGCGCCGCGGGCGGTGCCGGCGAGGATGGCCGAGTGCACGCCGTGTCCGGTGGCGTCGCCGATCACCATGAGCAGCCTCCCACCCGAGAGGCGCCGGTACGTCCACCAGTCGCCGCCACAGCTCGACGCCGGTTCGCAGTGACCGACGATCTTGAGGTGGCCGTGCTGAACCAGCTCGGGCGGCGGCAGCATGCTCTGCTGCACCTGCCTGGCCAGCGCCAGCTCGCGCTCCATCGACGCCTTGTGGGCCTGCTCGATCATGAGCTTGCCGAGTCGCTCGGCCATGAAGTTGAAGTTGCGGGCCAGGAGGCCGATCTCGTCGCGGCGGTGTTCGGGCACGCGCTGATCGAGGGAGCCGTGGGCGATGCGATCGGCCTGAGTGGCCAGGTGACGGAGCGGTCGTCCCGTGCTGATGCCGAGCAAGGCTGCCACCACCACTCCAACGGCGAGCAACGCCAGCGCCACGATCCACACCGTCCGCGTCGAGTCGCTGGCGCGCCGGTCCGCTGCGGCGATCGAGGCGGCCAGGTCGGCCTCGAGGTCGGCGGTCGACACCCCCATACGCAGCTGCCCGACCACCCCGTCGCCGAGGCGGATGGCGGTGGCGTAGATCCAGTCCGGTTTGTCGGCCGACGCCTGCTGGCGATCGACGCGGCCGGGCTGCTTCAGGGTCTCGGAAAACTGGGCGAAGTCGAGCTTCGGCGCGCTCGGGCTGGCGTGGACCAGCTCGCCCGTCGGCGTCCCGATCGCCACCCACGACACGCGCGGGTACTCGCGCTGCTTGGCCGCGATCAGCGGCGCAACCTCGCCAAAGGCTTGCTGGGCCAGGGGGATGGCTGCCGCGCCCGCGATGTTGCTGGCCAGGAGCTCGCTCTCCCGCCGGATCGACTCGTTACCCGAGGTCCGACGCACGCTTGCGTCGTCTTGCGCCAGCTCACGGATGTTCTGCGACCCGAAGTACGCCGACGCGCCCACCGCGGCGGCCACCACGATGGAGGTCGTCAACATGAGCTTCACCGAAAGCGGTACCCCCGGCCGCTCCTGTCGTCGCGTCGCGCCCATCGAGTCGATCGTCGGGAGGATGTGGGTCGCTGTCAACCAGTTCGGGGGACAATGCCCCGTCCGGTCCGGCCCATCCGTTCGACGGCGACCGCGAACAGTTGCTCGAGCGCTGCTGGGGCGCTCCCCCCCTCGACCAGGCGGAGCGCGGCGGCGATGGCCTCGATCGTCGAGACCTGCTCCGGCCGCGGCGCCCGGCGCATGCGCGCCGCTCCGCCGGTGGTGGCCAGGGCCAGGATCGGCATCCCGCGCAAGGCGGCCACCCGCTGGCGCATGCGGCGCGCCTGCTGCCAGGTCGCGTCGAGGAACACCAGCTCGCGCGGCCGCGGCGCGGGCGGCGCCGTCCACGGCTCTCCCTCGGGGAAGACCAGCCACGCGCCGGGGTTGATGGGCAGGTCGACCGCCGCCCGGTCGGGGCCAAACAGGTCGCGCATCGCGCTTCCGTCGAGGGCCAGGTGGGCGAGCCGGCCCGAGTTGCTCGACCGGTAGCGCTCGCTGTGATGGCGCAGAATCACGACGCGGGTGTGGGTGACCAGCCGCGGAATCGAGGCACACAGGCAGTGCTCCTCGCGGAACAGGCAGCGCCCGCAGCGCCCGGCCTGGGGATCCACAGCGGGAGACGTCACGGTCGGGTAGCTACCACGGCGCTCCGGCTCGGCGAGGAAACGCGACACGGCTGTCGTAGCGGTCGGGTCCGCCGGATCGGCGGAGCCCAGAAGTCGCAGGGTTGCGCGTGGCATCGCGGTTGCTTTGGAGTCGGTCATGCGCCACGCCGCTCTGGTCGCGTCCGTCACCGTCGCCGCGCTCGCTCTCACCGCCGCCCCCCGGCTCGCGGCCGCCGACGGGTCGTACTTCACCATGGGCTTCGGCCCCGGCGACGTCGGCGACGAGCTGCAGACGACCACGGACACCACCTTCCGGATCAAGGTCGGCGCCGGTCACCGTTTCGGCAACGTCGCGGTCGAGGGCTTCCTGGCCGGCGACATCTTCGATGACGACTCGCTATCGGAGGCGACCTCGGTGGGCGTCGACCTCAAGTACTTCCTGCCGCTGTCGGATCACTTCCAGGGCTACGTGCGCGGCAGCGCCAGCCGCATGAGGGCCACGCTCGGCAGCGGCTACGGCTACGGCGGCTACGCCGACTGCTCGAGCTGTTCGTCGCCCGACTACGGCTACTACGGCGGCCGCGACTATGCCGGCCGCGGCCTCGGCGGCGGGGCCGGCCTGCAGCTCCGCGGCAAGGTGCGCGCGATCGGCTTCCTGTACTGGCCGCTGTTCTTCGTGCCCGCTGGCCCCAAGGTCAACGCCGCCCTCTTCGTCGATCACGGCATGGACTTCTACCGCCTTCACGCCGCGAACGGCGGCGGCAGCATCGACGCCAAGCTTTACCGCTGGACCTTCGGCTTCAACGTCGGCCAGGACTTCTGAGGGGACTCAGGCCGCGAGCAGCGCGCGGGCGATGACCTTGAGTACCAGGATCGGCTTCACGCCCTCGAAGATGGGCAGGACCAGCGCGTCGACGACGTAGCGGCTGATCGGATACTCCTCGGCGTAGCCCCAGCCGCCGTGGAGGAGCTGTCCGAGCTGGGTGACCTCGACGGCGACGTCGCACGCGAACAGCTTGGCCTGAGCGGCGAGCGGCGCCGCGGCGCGTTCGTCGGCGTCCATGGCCACCGCGGCCTCGTAGGTGATGGCGCGGGCAGCGGCGAGCCGGCAGGCCATACGGCCGAGGTGGAACTGGGTCAGGCCGTACTCGACGATCGGCTTGCCGAACTGGCCACGGCTCACCACGTACTCGGCGGTGCGCTCGAGCGCAGCCTGGGCCACGCCGCAGGCGCGACCGCCGGTCTGGAGCCGGCCGGCGGCGAAGCCGGCCATCTGAAGGTAGAAGCCCTTGCCCAGCCCTCCGGCCTCACCAACCAGGTTGGTCGCGGGCACGAACCAGTCCTCGAAGGCGAGGGTGAACGAGTGCATGCCACGATAACCCGGCGTGCGATCGGCCTTGCCGGTGAGCTTGCCGCCCCCGGGTTGCGCGGCGGCGAGCTCGTGGCCGTCGAAGCGCGGCTTCTCGACGATGAACAGCGACAGCCCGCGCGCGCCCTTGCTGGAATCGGGATCAGTGCGGGCGAGCAGCGCGATCACGTTGGCGCGGCCGGCGAACGTGCACCACGCCTTGGCGCCGTTGATGACGTAGCCGGCGACGCCGTCGCGGGTGACCGGCTCGGCGCGGCACGCGACCGAGGCCACGTCGCTGCCGATGTTGGGCTCGGTCACCGAGATCGCGACCATCAGCTCGCCCGAGCCGATGCGCGGCAGCCAGTGGGCCTTCTGCGCGTCGGTGCCGCCGGCGAGCAGCGCCTTGGCCAGGATCTCGGGCCGCGTGATCAACGAGCCGGCGCTGGCCAGCGACGCCCGCGACAGCTCCTCGGTGGTGAGGATCATGGCCAGGTTGCCGAGCTCGTGGCCGCCGAACTTCTCGGGGATCGAGAGCCCGAAGTAGCCCAGCTCGGCCATCGCCGTGATGAAGCGATCGGGCACCAGATCGTCGTGGCGGTGGATGTGCTCGGCGTGAGGTGCGACCTCCTTGTCGGCGAAGCCGCGCACGGTCGCGCGGACCTCGTTCAGGGTCTGGTCGAGCGGCCACGGGTTCTTGCCGCGCACGCCGGCGACGGCCTTGCCGATGGCGCGCACCGTGGCCTCGTTGCCGAGCCGGTGCAGCGCGGCGCGCACGTCGGCGCTGTAATCGGCGTCCACCCCGAGATCGAAGGCGACGGGATCGAGGCGATCGCGGGCGCTGCGGGCCAGCTCCGCCACCGCGCACAGCGCCGGATCGCGGAACGCCGGCGCGTCGGCGGCCTGGGCCAGGACCGCGGTCACCAGCGAGCGCGCGGCTCGCACCTCGGTGGCGGCATAGGCGACGCGCTCGACGATGACCTGGTGCTCGTCGATGCGCTCGCCTTTGCCGGTGAGCTCGGCGGCGCGCGCCACCGCGGCGGCGGTCAGGACCTCCGCGGCCGCAAGCACCGCGCGCGCATCGTCGAGGGCAGGACGGGAATCGCTCATGGGGCCGGCAGCGTACGACATGAAGCGAATCCAGAGGAGCCGATCACAGGCATGCGACAAACGCGCGCTCGACCGAGGCCGCGTAGCTGCCACCGAACAGGACCACGTGCACCAGCAGCGGGTAGAGCTGCCACAGCGGCACACGCTCGTCCCACCTCGGTTCGAGGGGAAAGGCCTCGTCGTAGGCGGCCACGGTGCGCTCGTCGAGGCCGCCGAACAGCGCGAGCATGGCCAGGTCGACCTCGCGCGGACCACCGTAGACCGCGGGATCGACGAGACACGGCGCGCCGCCGCTGACCATCACGTTGCCGCTCCACAGATCGCCGTGCAAACGGGCCGGCGGCTCGTCGGGCGCCAGCGCGGTGGCGCGGCCGGCGAGCTGATCGACGGCCGTGCGCCAGCGCGCCGGCCCGCGCCCGGCGGTGATCGCGCGCTCGACCAGCGGCCGCAGCCGTCGCTCGAACCACAGCTCACTCCAGCTCGCCGCCGGCGTGTTGTCCTGCGCGATCGTGGCCACGAAGCTGGGCCCGTCGAGCCCGAAGCAGGGCGCGCCCGAGCGATGGAGCGCGGCCAGGCCGCGGCCCAGCTCGGCCGCGGTGTCGGCGGTGGCGCGATCGGGCGGCAACCACTCGAGCACCAGCGCGTGCTCGAGGTGGCCGATCACGGCCGGGACGCGCAGGGCGTGGACCTCGCCGAGCCAGGCCAGGCCGAGCGCCTCGGCGGCGAACAACCCCGGCGGCGGCGCCGCGTTGGTCTTCACGAAGACGGTGCGACCGTCGTCGAGGTCGGCGCGCCAGGCCTCGTTGATGTCACCGCCGTGGACCCGCTCGAGCCGGCGCGGCGTCGCCCCGGTGATCGCGCGCAACGCCGGCGCGAGCGCGGCCTCGCTCAACCGAGCCTCGTGCGCAGGTCGGCGATCAACCCGGCGCACGCCGCCTCGCAGATGTCGAGCACGCGCTCGAAGCCGTCGCCGTCCCCGTAGTAGGGATCGGGCACCTCGGCGTCGGCCGGCGCGGCGGGATCGTAGCTGCGCAGGAGCCGGACCTTGTCCCGCGCCGCCACGTCGGGCGCCAGCGCCAGCACCGCGCGCAGGTTGGCGGCGTCCATGGCCAGGATCAGCTCGAAGCGAGCGAAGTCGTCGCGGCGGAACTGACGGCCGCGGTGGGCGAGCTCGATGCCGCGGCGCGACGCGGCGGCCCGCGTGCGCGGATCGGGCAACTCGCCGACGTGCCAGGCGCCGGTGCCGGCGCTGTCGACGCTGACCTGGTCGGCCAGCCCGGCCCTTGCCAGCGCGAGGCGCATCACACCTTCCGCGGTGGGAGACCGGCAGATGTTGCCCAAACAGACGAAGCAGATCCGCACGACGGCCGCCGGTGTACCATGGGTCCTCGATGCGTCGCTGTAGCCTCGTGTTGTTCGCGCTGGCAGGGTGTGCCTTCGAACCCCGCGGTGGCGACGAGGTCGATGCTGCCCGGATCGACGCGGCGATCACCGACGCCGACGTCGACGGCGCCGAGCTCGATGCCGCCGACGTCGACGCGGCCGGGATCGACGCCGCCATGATCGACGCCGCCATGATCGACGCCGCCATGATCGACGCCGCCATGATCGACGCGCCGGCCATCGACGCCGCCACCGACGCCCCGACCGACGCCAGCATCGACGCCCCGCCGCCGATCGACATCGCGTACCTGCCCGCCGCCGACGAGATGCCCGGCACCGGCAGCGTGGTCATCAATGGCAACCAGGCGATCAGCACCAACGTGGGAGCCCCGCTGCCCAACCTCGGGACCGGCGTGACCTTCACGGTCGCCACCCCGACCGGCGGCGGCAGCGACATCGTGGTGCTGCACGTCGATCAGTTCACCATCGGCAACGCCGGCACCCTGCGCGTCGCCGGCACGCGGCCCTTCGCCATCGTCGCCGGCGGCGCGGTGACCATCAACGGCGTCCTCGATCTGAGCGCCGCCGGGCAGACCACCGCCGGTGCCGGCGGGTTCGCGTCGTCGACCGGCACCGGCCAGGGCACCGATGGCCGCCACGGCGGCACCCGCACCGACAGCGGCGGCGGCGGCGCCGGCCACGGCACCGCCGGCCAGCGCGGCGGCAACGCGCTCTGCGTCGAGGGCTGCACGCCCGACGTCGTCACCAATGGCGGCGAGGCCGGCCCGCTCTACAACAACGGGCTCACCCAGCTCGTCGGTGGCTCGGGCGGCGGCAACGCCGTGTTGACCGCGCTCGGCTGCGATGGACAGCCCGGCGGCGCCGGCGGCGGCGCCGTGCTCATCTACTCGGCGGTCTCGATCACCGTCGCCAGCACCGGCATCATCGAGGCCCACGGCGGCGGCGGCGGGCGCGGCGTGCGCTGCGGCACCGCCTCCACCGCCGGTGCCGGCGGCGGCTCGGGCGGTCAGATCGATCTCCAGTCCCCGATGGTGGTCGTGATGGGCACCGTCGCGGCCAACGGCGGCGGCGGCGGCGGCGGCGCCGAGGGGGGCACCGGCGACGGGGTAGCCGGCGAGGACGGGCGCAACGACGGCAACGCCGCTCAGGGTGGGCCCGGCATGGGCGGCTCGGGCGGCGACGGGGGCGCGGGGGGCACGGGCAGCGCACCGCCGGTGCAGGGCGAGGACTTGACCGACGACGACAACGGCGGCGGCGGCGGCGGCGCGGTCGGCCACGTCGTGATCCGCTTCCGCGGGTCCCAGCCCACCATCACCGCGAGTCCGCCAGCCACCTACATCGCCTACTGATCGTGTCCACGCCCGGGCCCGGCAGGGGCCCGATCGGCGAGGGCACGGTGGCGATGAGCCGGCCGCGGCGCGATAATCGCGCCGATGAGGCTGTACCCGGCCCTGGCGGCGTTGCACCTCGCGGCGTGCGGGTTTCACCCCTGGGGCGACGAACAGGCGACCGATGCCTCGTGGGCCGACGGTGCGGTCGATGCCCGCGTCGACGCCTACGAACCAGGGTCGCTCGACGCCGCGCTCACCGATGCCGCGCTCACCGATGCCGCGCTCACCGATGCCGCGCTCATCGACGCCGTGCTCGCCGATGCCGCGCTCACCGACGCCGCCCTCACCGACGCCGCGCTCACCGATGCCGCGCTCACCGATGCCGCGCTCACCGATGCCGCCACCGACGCTGCCGCCGACGCGGCCGTCGACGCGGCCATCGACGCCGGCACCACGACCGACATCGTCCACGTCCGCGCCGCCGACGAGACCATCGGCACCGGTGACTGGATCATCGCGTCGGACATCGCGGTTCGCACCTCGGGCGCCGGGATGGGCGTGAGCGTCACCCTGCCACCCGGCGTCACCTTCTCGGCCGCACCTCAGGATCCGTCGGGTCCTGCGCTCGCGATCCTGCGCGTCCGCGACCTGACCATCACCGCCGGCAGCGACGTGCGCGTGGGCGGCAGCGCGCCCTTCGTGATCCTGGCCGAACGCGTGATCATCGCCGGGACCATCGACGCCGGCGCTCGCCTGGGCACACCCGGCGGCGGCGGCTCGACGACCGGCACCGGCGCCGGCGCCGCCGGCGCTCATCGCGGCACCTACTCCGACGGCGGCGGCGGCGGCGGCAGCTTCGGCAGCGCCGGCGGT
>SXJR01000202.1 GCA_005779305.1 Myxococcales bacterium | reverse complement strand
GCGATGCCAAACGACTTGATGGCCAGGTTCTCCGAGACCAGCAGCGAGCCGTAGCCGATCATCGTGGTCAGCGAACACACGAACACCGAGGCGCCCGCCGAGCGCAGCATCTGCTTGGCGTTGATGGCGCCGCCTTGCGGGTGGGCGACGTTGATGGCGTAGTCGACACCGAGACCGAGCGTGATGGGCAGGGCCACGAAGTCGAGGAAGTTGACGCGGATGTCGAGGAGCGCGCAGGTGGCGACCAGGGCGATCGCGCCCACGGCGGTGGCCGACAGGGTCGCGATCGAGCGGCGGGTGCCGCCGCCGATCACCGCGACCAGGAGGAGGAGGCCGATCGCGGCCGCCAGCGTCACCCGCGGCGCGTCGCGCTCGATGGCGCTGATGATGTCGGCGAAGATCACGCTCGAGCCCGACGTGGTCACCACCTCGCCGCCGGGCAGCTCGATCCGCCGCACCGCCTCGGCGAAGCGGATGAGATCGCGGCCGTCCCACTCGTCGATGCTGGGGCCGGGCCGGACCGAGATCAGCAAGCCGACCCGCTGGTTTCGCTCGCGCAGGCGGCCCAGCACCGACGGCGGCAGGGCCTCGGCCGCGATGGGCGGGAGCTCCGCCGGTGGCTTGAGCTCCTCGAGCGCGGCCCGATCCTCGTCGGACAGCGCCTCGAGGGCGTCGTCCTCGAGGTGGCGGCGGATCGCGACGAGTACGGCGCGCTTGGCGTCCTGATCGGGTGGCGCCAGGTCGAGCACCGAGCGGATGTCGCCGAGCACGCGGTCTTCGGGCTTCTTGCCGGCGTCGATCTTCTTGAGCGCGGCCACCACCTGCGGCACCTGCTCGGGGCGGTCGACGGCGATGAAGGTCGCGCCCGAGATGCCCTTGCCGAACGCCTTGTCGCTCTTGGCCAGCCAGCCACGGCTGACGTCGGCCGACGGGGTGTCGGCGCGCAGGTTGCGCAGGTCGTACTCGAACGGATCGGCGGCGACGAAGCGGTACGAGATCCACAGGCAGCCGCCGGTGAAGGCGATCACGGCCATGGTCACGACGATCGGGTGCTTGAAGCCGAGCAGCCAGCCCTGGAACCGACCGAGCAGCTCCTTGCTCGGCGCCAGCGGCCGCGGCGCGAAGCGCACGACCAGGATGGGGATGAGCGCGTAGGTCGCGATCCAGCACAACGGCATGCCGGTCGCGCCGATGATCGCGAAGTCGGCGAAGCCCTTGAAGTCGGTGACCGCCAGCGCGCCATAGGCGACGACGGCGGCGAGCGACGCGACCAGCGTCGGCCGCACCGTGCCGTTGACGGCGCGGATCATCGCCTCCTCGGCGTCGTGGCGCACTCGCTCGCCGTTGTAGCGGGCGATGAGGAAGATGCCGTAGTTGACGCCGTTGCCGGCGACGATGGCGCCGAGGAACGCGGTGGCGGCGTTGAGGTGCCCGACGGTGAGCGCGGCCGCGCCCAGCGACGCCGCGGTGCCCACCACCAGCACCGCCATCAGGATCGCGAACAGGCGCATCGAGCGGAAGAACAGGAGCAGCACCGCCGGCACCAGGATGATGGTGATGAGCGCCGACAGGATCACGCCGCGCAGGAGCGCGTGGTGCTCGATCAGCGTCTCCTCGACGCCGCCGGTGATGCCGACGTCGACGCCGGCGTGAGTCCGGGCCAGCCGCGTTCGCTCGGCCCGCAGCGCCGTCACCACCCGCTCACCGCGGGCGACGTCGGTACGCGGGAAGGCGGAGCGCACCACCACGAGCTGGAGCGTGCCGTCGGCCGAGACGAAGCCCGAGCGCTCGAAGCGCGCCTTGATGTCGCGCCACTGGCCGCGCAGCTCGTCGAGCTCCTTCTCGCCGGCCGCCGGCTCGGCCGCCGCCTCCTCGTCGTCCAGGTTGATGAACAGCGGGTTGGCGTCGAGCTTGGCGGCCTCGATGCGCTGCCGTAGCGCCTTCTCGGCCTTCTCGAGATCGGCGAGCGGCGCCAGGAGGTGCAGGTTCTGACGCAGGAAGTCACGCAGCTCCCGGTCGTCGTCCTCGACCTGCGAGACCAGGTCCTCGGGCAGCGATCGGGCCCTGGCGGCCATGGCCGCGGCCACCTCGGCGCGGGCCTTGGGGTCCGTGGACTCGACCAGCACCAGTACTGTGTCCTGGGCGACCACGCGATCCTGGAGGCGGCGCAGGTCGCGCACCGACGGCGCGTCCTCGGGGAGGAGCGCGGCGAAGTCGGCGCGCAGCGGCAGCTTGAACGCGATGAGGTACGTCGAGATGACGAGGACCACGAAGCTGGCCGCGACCACCGCCACCGGATGGCGCAGGACCCAGCGCACCCAGCGCCTGGATTTCCATCGGTCGGGACTGCTCGTGATCAACGGAAGACCTTGCCCACGCGCCCCACCGGCGGTGCAGAAACCGGAGAACTCAGGCTGAGCATCGAGAGCGTGTCATCCCAGACCCGCGGGCCTGTTGCAAGTGCTCCGCCGGGTCGACGGTCACTGGTGGTCGTGGAGCTCGGGCTCGTGCCGCGCGTCGGCCTTCCAGGCCTGGAAGGAGGGCAGGGCGGCGATGGTCTCGATGTAGGCGCGGCCCACGTCGTCGACGGGGACGCCGTAGGTGGTGAAGCGCGTGGTCACCGGCGCGAAGAAGGCGTCGGCGATGGTGAACGCGCCGAACAGGAACGGGCCGCCGCTGGCGCGGGCTCGGGCCTCGCGCCAGATCTCCATCACGCGCGCCGCCTCGGCGAGGGTCTCGGGCGTGTGGCCGACGCCCGGGCGCGAGCCGATCAGGTCCATGGGCATCTGCGAGCGAAGCGCGGTGAAGCTCGAGTGCATCTCGGCGGTCACCGCGCGGGCGCGGGCGCGGGCGGCGCGATCGGTCGGCCACAGATGCGCGTCCGGGAACAGCTCGTGGAGGTACTCGCAGATGGCCAGCGAGTCGTTCACCACCAGATCGCCGTGGCGCAGCACTGGCACGCGGCCAGCCTTGTTCACGGCCAGGATGTTCTGGCGCGTGTCGGGAAGATCGAGGCCGATGAGCTCGAGGCGATACGGCGCGCCGGTGTGGGCCAGCGCCAGGTACGCCCGCAAGGACCACGACGAATACCGCTTGTTTCCGACGTAGAGCAATAGCTCGAGCATGGGTGGAAGCTAGCACCCGGAGGTAGCCGGCGGCCGTGCCGGCAGCGGCATCGGCGCCAGGAACGCGGTCTTGAGGCGGCGGTAGTCGCCACGAAGGGGCACGCCGGCGCGGGCGAGCCACGCCAGGATCTGCGGCGACGCGCACAGCGCGAGCAACGCGCGCGGATCGCGCCAGGCCTCGGGCGCGCCGGGCAGTGGGCGCAGCGCGTAGGCGGTGTCGAGCACCAGCGCGCCGCTGGTGTCGAGCACGGCGCGCGGGGTGCGGGCGACGTCGGGCACGATCACCTTGGGCGCTGGATCGAGGAGGAAGGCCAGGTTCTGCGGCCGGCCGAAGACGTGGAAAGCATCGCCGGCGAAGCGGCCGCGCTCGCGGGCCTCGAGGTGGGCGCGGTGCGCGGTGAGGTGCGCCGCTGCCCGCGGCCAGCGGCGGCGGAACGCGTCGAAGGGGATGAGCTCGCCGTCGTCGGTATAGGGCACGATGCAGCGGGTGGCGGAGGCCGCGCCGAGCTGGATGTCGCGCCCGCGCCAGCAAGCGCGCGTGGCGGCGAGCTCGACGGTGATGCCGGCGCCGTAGCCGTCGGTGCCGTGCACGAGGTCGCCGCGGACGGTGCAGCGCTCGAGGACGAAGACGCCATCGGCGTTGGTGCCGGTTCCCTTGGCAATGCGCGCGACGTCGCCGAGGGTCTGTCCCTTGCCCTTGCCCTTGCCCGTGCCCTTGCCTTTGCCCTTCTGACTCCGCGGCTCCACCACCCAGACCGACTGCTCGACGTCGATCTGGCCGTTCTCCCAGGTTGCGGGACCGGTTCGACGGAGGGCAGGCACCGGATCGTGGAAGGGCAAGGACAAGGGCAAGGGGCCACGACGCGACATGAGCAGGATCGAGCAGTACGTCGTGGCATCGGGAAACACTTGCGCGGCGCCGAAATCGACGACGCCGCGGATCGCCGCGCGGGCGGCGAGTTGCCTGCGCAGTCGCGCGGCCCAGCGCGCGGTCAGCCAGCGCGACGGCACGATCAGGCCGATCTGGCCGCCCGGGCGCACCCAGCCGAGCGAGGCCTCGATGAACGCGCCGTACAGATCCCACTCGCCGTGGGCGGTGGCGGCGTAGGCGCCGCGGACCCTCGCCCACATCTCGGGATCGCTGTCGCGCAGGCGGATCGATCGCACGTAAGGCGGATTCCCGATCACCGCATCGACGCCACCGTCCACGCCGCCGTCACCGCCGCTCACCTCCTCCGGCATCCCGAACAGCGCTTCGGCGACGTGGACCTCGGCCTCTGGCACCCTCGCCCGGCACGCGCGGGCCAGCGCCGGATCGCGCTCGATGCCCATCAACTGCGCTCGCCGTCGCCCCAGCACCTCGGCAGCGGCCTCGAGGAAGCTGCCGTCGCCACAGGCCGGATCCAGCACCCGCAGCAGGCGCGACCGCGACCTCGGCAGCGCCTCCAGCACCGCCTTGCAGACCAGGCGGGCCAGCCCGGGCGGCGTGAACACCTGCCCCGCGGTCCGGCGCGACGTGCGCTCCGCCGATGGCCGCGATGTACCCGTGACCGCCTTCTCCAGCTCCGCCGGATCGGCGAGGATGTCCGTGAGATGCATGTACGTAAGCGGTTTGGGTTCGATGCCCGACAGTTACCCCAGGCATACTCCTCCCGGAAGCCGTCCTCACGCTAGCTTGAACCAGTGCTCGTCACGCCTCCCATCGTGTCCACGGGACCGTGCCGGCGATCGCCCATCGTGGAGGTCGCCAGCGGTCGCGTGTATGCCGTCGATGTCGCGCCCGGCTGGGGCGTTCACGGGGTGGTGGCGTGCCTGGAGAAGGCGGCCAGCGCCCTGCCGTCATGGCGGGCCCAGCTCGGCCGACCCAGCCTGGCCGTGGTGGTCGATCTCGCGCTGACCGAGCTGGTCGGCCTCGACGGCGACGATCTGTGCCAGGTGATGGCGCGCCACGAGCTCGCGCCCGATTCGTTGATCGTGCGCGTGCCCCGCTTCGCGGTCGGCGATCCCACCGACCACCTCGATCGGCTGGTCGATCTGGGCGTCACCATCGCCATCGGTTCGCTCGATCTGCGCGGCGCCGGCGCCGGCCTGCTCGCCGGCGCGCCCATCGATCTGGTCGAGCTGGCGCCCGAGGCCATCGCCCAGGTCGACTTCAACGGCGAGGCGGCCGCGGATCTCGAGACGGCGATCGAGCTCTCGCATCGCCACGACTGGCTCACCGTCGCCCGCGACGTCGGGCGCCCCGAGCAGCTCGCGGCGCTGCGCCGGCTCGGCTGCGATCTCGCCGCCGGCCCGGCGGTCACGCAGTTCTGGCCGGCGATCGACGACGCGCTCGCACGGCTGCCCGCTCCCCTGGCGAGCTGAGCGGCGCGGAGCGATACTGCGCGGCGATGGGGAGCCCCCGCGTCGTCGTCATCGTCAACCCCAACTCGCAAGGCGGGGCGCTCGGCCGCAAGTGGTCCGAGCTCGCCGACGCGATCCGTCGCCAGCTCCCCTTCGAGGTCGTGCGCACCGCCGGACCGGGCGACGCCACCCGGCTCGCCGCCGAGGCCCTGCGCGGCGGCGCCGAGATCGTGGTCGCGGTCGGCGGCGACGGCACCATCAACGAGGTCGCCAACGGCTTCTTCACCGATGGCAAGCCGATCGCGCCGGGTGCGGCGCTGGCCGTCCTCCCCTTCGGCACCGGCGGTGACTTCGTCCGCACCACCAAGGTGCCCAAGGACTGGGGCCAGGCGGTCAAGGTCCTGGGCAAGGGCGTGCGCCGCACCATCGACGTCGGTCGCCTCGATCACGTGATCGCCGCCGGCAAGCCCGGCGCCGGCAAGGACGGCGTGCGCATGTTCGTCAACATCGCCTCGTTCGGCCTGTCGGGCGTGACCGATCGCTACGCCAACCAGAGCAAGAAGCGGTTCGGCGGCAAGGTCTCGTTCTTCGCCGCCACCACCCGCGCCCTCTTCGCCTACGACAACCAGCGCGTGCGGATGGTGTTCGACGACAAGCCCGCCGACGCCGTCGACATGACCATCAGCACCGTGGCGGTGGCCAACGGCCGCTACTTCGGCGGCGGCATGTTCATCGCGCCCGAGGCCGAGCTCGACGACGGGCTGTTCGACGTGGTCGCGCTCGGCGACATGGGGCTGTCCGACTTCCTCTTCAAGAGCCGCCGCCTCTACGCCGGTACGCACCTCACCATGGACAAGGTCAGCCATCGCCGCGCAGCGGTGCTGCGGGCCGAGCCGGCGTCGCCCGGCCAGATCGTCGAGCTCGACGTCGACGGCGAGACCCCGGGAATCCTGCCCGCCACGTTCCGGGTCGTGCCGCGCGCGCTCGATCTGATCGTGCCCGGGCCCGGTGCCTGATGACGCCGCCCGCCGACCTGGACGAGACCGCCAAGCGGAGCGCGAGCGTGGGTCTACGTCGACCTGCAGCGGTGAGCACGACCGTGCGATCTGACGTACTGTGCACGCCGTGAAGCGGCGATGGTTCGATGTGTTCCTCGACGCGCCGGCGCGTGCGGGCCGGGCGGGCGCGCTGGCGGGCGCCGGCTACGCGGTGCTGGGCGGGGTCCTGTGGGTGCTGGCCTCGCCGCCGATCGGGCTGTGGCCGCTGGGCTGGCTGGCGGCGGGACCGACGCTGATCGCCGTCGATCGCGCGCCCACCCCGCGCCGGGCTGGCCTGTGGGGCGCGCTCACCGCGATGACGTTCACCATCGGCGGCTTCCCGTGGATGATCCATCTGCTCCAGGTCAACGCACGCCTGCCGGTGCCGATCGCCGTGTTCGGGTTGCTGGTGCTGGGCGCGATCCACGGCGTGGTGTGGCTCGTCGCCGCGCGCCTGATCCGCGGGCTGCGTGATCGCCGCCGCGACCACAAGCGCGGCCCGTGGCCCCTCACCGTCGTCGGTCCGCTCGCCCTCGTCGTCGTCGAGGTGGCGCTGTGGACGCCGTTCCCGTTCAGCATGTCGATCAGCCAGGCCGGCGTGGGAGTCCTGCGCTCGCTGTCCGGCTTCCTCGGCCCGGCCGGCATCACCGCGCTCATGGTGGCGGTGCCGGCCGCCCTCCTCGACGCCACCGCGCACCCGCCGCCCGGCATCAAGCGACGCGCCCGCTGGTATCCGGCGATCGGCGTGCTCGCGCTGGCGCTGGTCACCTTCGCCGGCAGTCGCCGGATCACGCCCGACGGCCCCAGCCGCACCGTGCAGATCGGTGTCGTCCAGCCCAACGCCCGCGTCGACGTGCCGCTCAACGTCGCCGATCGCCTGCGCCACCTGGGGGAGCTGCAGCGCGCCACCGCCGAGCTCGAGGCCCGGGGCGCCGATCTGGTGGTGTGGAGCGAGGGCGCGGTGCCGTTCGAGCTGCCGCGCGAGCAGACCGTCGACTTCGAAGCGAGTGATCGCCGCCGCATCCGGCGCGGCTTCACCGTCCCGGTCGTCATCGGCGCGATCACCGCGTACGGTCGCGGCGACCAGTGGAACAGCGCCATCCTCCTCGAGCGCGATGGCCGCTTCACCGGCCGCGACGACAAGGTCCACCGCATGATCGGCAGCGAGTACAACCCGCTGCTCGAGTGGTTCCCGTCACTGCGCAGTCTCATGCCCGAGGGCGCGGGCAGCTACGCCGGCGGCACCGCCGCGGTCCCGCTCGAGACCACCATCGACGGCGCGGCGGTGCGCATCGCGGTCGCGGTCTGCCTCGAGGATGTGCTCCCCGACTACGGCCGCGAGCTGGCCGCGCTCGAGCCCGACCTCCTGGTCAACGTCACCAACGACTCGTGGTTCGGCGGCGCCGAGCCGCTCCAGCACGAGGCGCTGGCCCGCTTCCGTCCGGTCGAGATCGGCGTGCCCATGGTGCGCGCCGTCAACACCGGTCCGTCGTCGATCCTCGATCGCGACGGCAACTTCCTGGCCCGCACCGCCATCCGCGAGGACGGCGGCGCCCCCGAGACCCTGCTCGCCGACGTCACCCTGGGCCCGCGCGCCCGCACGTTCTACGCCGGCACCGGCGGCACGGTCATCAAGGTGGTCGCGTGGGCCGGGCTCGCCTGGTGGCTCCTGCCGGCGCTCGTCGCGTGGGTTCGAAGGCGCCGTGGCCCGTCGGAGGCAGGTGCTAGCGTAGCCGTCCGTCCTGATGCTGCGCGTCGTCGAGAGCAACCGGTTCGAGGAGCTGGCGGCCGCCCTGGCCGAGGCGCTGACAAGCGTCGCTGATCCGTTCGCGCCGGCCCTGGTCGCGGTCGACAACCGCGTGGTCGCGCGCTGGGTGCAGTACGCGGTGGCCGGCGCCAACGGCATCGCCGCCGGCTACACCCGCTACTTCTTCGATGATCTGGTCGTGGCCACGCTCGCCACCGACGGCCTGGTCGCGCTCGACAAGCCGCGCCTCGAGGTGGCGCTGGCCTCGGCGCTCGCCGACGAGGCGCTCCTGGCCGAGCCGGTGATGTCCGATCCGCGCGCGTACCTCGCCGCCGATCCCGACGGCCCCAGCCGGCGCCGCGTGCAGCTCGCCGCGCAGGTCGCCGATCGCATGTGGCAGTACGCGCTCACCCGCCCCGACTGGCTCGACGCCTGGGAGCGCGACGAGCGTGCCGACACCGGCCCCGTCGACGAGGCGCTCGCCGCCTGGCAGGCGCGGCTGTGGCATGCCGTGTGCGCGCGTCTGACCGGGACGGGCACGCATCCGGTCGCCCTGAGCGGAGCGCGAAGCGCGGAGTCGAAGGGCGCACGCTGGGTCCCCACGCCACGCCTCGCCAGCGTCCGCCGTCGCCTCGGCCTGGCGGCACCGGCAGGTCCGCCGGTGTTCGTGATCGGCTTCTCGTACTTGCCGCGGGCCTACCTCGACACGCTGGCGTACCTCGCCGAGGCCCGCGACGTACACGTGCTGGCGGTGTCGCCGTGCGCCGAGTACTGGGGCGATGTCGAGCGGCGGGGCAAGACGCGGCTTGCGATCGCGGCGAGCGATCCACCCGCGCTCGAGCGCTGGGGCGCGCCGGGGCGTGACTTCCTGTCGTCGCTCGCCGAGCTCTCGCAGGGCGACATCGACGATCGCTTCGTCGACGCCACCCCCGACGCCGCCCGCGCGACCGCGCGCGAGCGCTGGACGTTCGATACGCTGGTGCGGGCCGCGCCCGCTGGTGAAGCCCGTCCTTCGACCGCGCCACTTCGCGGCTCCGCTCGGGACGACGGGGGTGGTCTCTCGCCCGGAGTGGACCTGCTCGCCTGCCCATCGGTCGCGCGCGAGGTCGAGATCGTCGGCAGCGAGATCGTTCGGCTGCTCGGCGAGGATCCGGCCCTGCGCGCCAACCAGATCGCCGTGCTCCTGCCGCCCGGCGCCACCGAGCCGTACCTCGGCCAGTTGCCGGCCGTGTTCGGCGCGCTCGGGCTGCCCTTCCACGTCGTCGATGTGCCGGCGGTCGGCCACGGCCACGTCGCCGAGGCCGCCACGCTCCTGCTCGACCTGCCGCTCGGAACCTTTCGCCGCCCCGAGCTGCTCGGCCTGATGACCCACCCGGCGGTGCAGGCCCGCCATTCTCACGTCGATCCCGCCGACTGGGTGCGCTGGGCCGACGAGCTGGGCATCGTGCACGGCGCCGACGGCAGCGATCACGCCGGCACCTACCTGCGCGACGCCGATCACTTCCACTGGGAGCAAGGACTGCGCCGCCTGGCCCTGGGCGCGTTCATGGCCGCCGGCCGCTCCGATTCGGACGTCCTGGCCCGCACCGCCGATCGCACCTACCTGCCGCTCGAGGTCGCCGCCGACGAGCAGCCGGCGGCGGCGACGTTCGCGCTCCTGGCTCGCTCGCTCATCGCCGATGCGCGCTGGCTGCGCGGCGAGTGCCGCACCCTGGCCTCGTGGGCCGAGGTGCTCGACGCGCTCGTCGACGCCTACCTGGGCTCGTCCTCGGCGGCCACCGCCGCCGAGGTGGCGCGCGTGCGCGGCGAGCTGTCGGGCCTGGGCGAGCTCGATCTCGACGGGCGCCTGCTCGACTTCCGCGAGATCCACGCGATCGCGCTGCGCCGGCTCGGGCGCGTGCGTGGCGATCGCGGCGAGCCGCTCGCCCACGGCGTGCACGTGGCGCGGCTGGTGCCGCACCGACCGCTGCCGTTCCCGGTCATCTTCGCCCTCGGCCTCGGCGAGGAGAACTTCCCGGCCAGCGACCGGCCCGGCGCCGTCGACCTGCGCCGCTCGCGCCGCAAGGGCGACGTCTCGCCGCGCGAACGCGATCGCTACGCCTTCCTCGAGACCGTGCTGGCCGCGCGCGATCGGCTCTACCTCTCGTACGTGTCGCGCGAGCCGGTGAGCGGCGAGACCCGCAGCCCCTCGGCGGTCATCCACGAGCTGACCGAGATGCTGGCGCCCTACCTCGGCGTCGAGCCCGACGCCGCGCTGGCGCAGATGCGCGTGGTCCATCCGCTGCACCGCTTCGATCCGTCCTACGACGGTGGGGACGCGGACCAGGGCGCGCTCACGCGCAGCGCCGCCCCCACCCGTCCCCGCGAGCGCGAGGCCGCCGAGCTGCGCGCCTTCGTCGAGGCCGCCGCGTCGAGTGGCGAGCATGCGGTGCCGGCGGCGCGGACCCTGCGCCGCAGCATCGCGGCCGCCGCCACCCTCGGCCCGGTCGCGCGTGCGCTCGGCATCGGCCTCGGCCGTGATCTGCCGCCGCCGTCCGACGACGCGCCGCTGGTGCTCCGCCTGTCGGCGCTGCGCAAGTTCATCGAGTCGGCACCGCAGGGCTGGGCCCAGGCGGTGCTGCGCCTCGAGCAGGACGACGCCGAGGATCCCACGCTGCGTGACGAGGAGCCGCTCACCCTCAGCTCGCTCGAGCGGGCCGTGGTCGCCCGCGACGCCTTCACCCGCTATCTGGCCAACCCGAACGTGACGCTCACCGACGCGTTCGAGCGGACCTGGCGCCGCCTGCACCTGCGCGGCGGCGCGCCGGTCGGCGTCTTCGGCAAGGCGGCGCGGACCGCGCTCGAGGATCAGGTCCGGGTCTGGGCCCAGGAGCTCGAGCGCTTCGGCGGACGGGCCCAGCCGTTCAAGGTCTTCGGCCTCGGCCGCAAGCCTGACCGGCTCGCCGAGCTGGTGCCGCCGGTCGCGCTCACCGTCGACGCCGGCGGCGTCCGCCGGAGGGTCGAGCTCATCGGCACCAGCGAGCCGTGGGGCGAGCAGGCCGGCTCGCTGATCCTCGCTCCCAGCCGCATGCGCGCCAGCCACGTGCTGCGCGCGGCCATGGACCACGTCGCCCTGTCCGCCGCCGGTCGCTTCCACTTCGACTCGCGGCACCTGATCCTGGACAAGAAGGGCGCCCACCGCGCGCGCCACGCGCGCTGGGATCAGGACGAGGCCCGAGCGTACCTGACGACGCTGGTCGGCGACCTGCTCACCGGCGGCCACGACTACGTGCTTTCGGTCGAGATGTCACAGTCGGTGCTCGACGGCAAGGACGCCAAGGTCGAGGTCGCCATGGACGGCCGACCCAGCTCGCTGGGCTGGGGGCCGCTGCCGGATCGTGACGATCTCGAGGCGCCGAGCCACCCGCAGATGGAGGCGATGGCCCGCCGCCGCCTGGCCCCGCTGGTGCAGCGGATCAAGGAGGAAGCGTGAGCGCGGCCCGCTGGTACCGGCCGCCGGCGCTGGGCGACGCCCTGGCGCCGCTGCTCGTGGTCGAGGCCTCGGCCGGCACCGGCAAGACCTGGTTCCTCGAGCGCCGCGTCATCGATCTGATCCTGCACGCCGGCGCGACGATCGATCAGATCCTGGTGGTCACGTTCACCGACAAGGCCACCGCCGAGCTGCGCAGCCGGGTGCGCGGCCAGCTCGCCCGCATGGTCCACGGCCAGCCCGACGCCTTCCCGGCCGACGCCGGCCCCGACGACGTCTGGATCGTCGACGAGGCGGCGCGGGCGCGGCTGCGGGCCGCGCTCGACAGCTTCGACGCCGCGCCGATCAGCACCATCCACGGCTTCTGCCACCGGGTGCTGGCCGAGGAGTCGTTCGCGGCGCGGCGGCCGTTCGAGCAGGAGCAGGTCCCCGACGACGCCGTCCTGCGCGCCGCCTTCACCGCCGCGCTGCGCGAGCGGTTCGCGCTCGATCCCGCCGAGGCCGAGCTGCTCGGTCAGTACCTCGGCGAAGGCACCAACACCGTCGACAAGCTGTTCCGCCTGGTGCTCGAGGTCTATCGCTCGGGCGCCGAGCTGGCCGCGCCGCGCGCCGGCGCGGTCAAGGCCGAGGAGATCCTGGTGCCGCGCCTGGCCGAGGAGGTGATCGCCCGCGCCGATCGCTCCAAGCAGCGCCAGGGGCAGCTCGACTTCCAGGACATGCTGCGCCTGACCGCGGCCGCGCTCGACGGTGCCGCCGGCACCGTGCTGGCGGCGCGCATCGCCGAGCGCCATCCCTGGGCCCTCATCGACGTGTTCCAGGACACCGTTCCGCTGCAGTGGCAGATCTTCCAGCGGGTGTGGGCCCAGGCGCCGGCCCGCGGTTTGATGGTGGTCGGTGATCCCAAGCAGGCCATCTACTCGTTCCGCGGCGGCGACGTGCACACCTACGTGCGCGCCACCAGCGAGCTGACCGCGCGCGGCGCTCGCCGAGTCGTCCTCGACGTCTGCCAGCGCTCGACGGCGCCGCTGGTCAACGCGGTCAACTGCCTGCTCAAGCACCCGGCCGAGGTCTTCGGCAAGGGTGAGATCCGCTACGACAACCCGGTCAAGCCGACCGGCGAGGTCACCGCCACCTGGCCCGACGGGCGGCCGGTGGAGCCCCTGGCGTTCATGCCCATCGTGGTCGAAGGCAAGATCCTGGCCCCGCAGTTCCGTACGGCGGTCGCCGAGGCCACCGCCGACGAGATCGCGCGCCTCTTGCGCGATCCGGCACGGCGGATCACCGGCACCCGCCGCGGCCAGGCCGCGGTCCTGCGCGCCTCCGACATCCTGGTCCTCACCCGCAAGAACGACGAGGCCTACGACGTCGCCGAGGCGATCCGCCGCCGCGGCGTGCCATGCGCGCTGGCCCGCGCCGAGTACCTGTTCGACACCGCCGAGGCCCGCGCCGTGTGCGACGTGCTCGACGCGGTGGCTCGTCCGCGCGATCGCACGGCGCGCCTGCGGGCGTGGATGAGCTGCTTCTTCGACGTCGACCCCGACGATCTCGGCCGCGCCCTCGAGGTCCCTGACGATCACGTCATGGCCTCGCGCCTGCACGACTGGCGTGCGCACGGCGTGCGCATGGACTACCCGCGCCTGTTCGCCGCCATCCTCACCGACAGCCGGGTCGCCGAGCGCGCGCTGGCCACCGGCCGCGGCGAGCGCATCGTCACCAACATCCACCACGTCTTCGAGCACCTCCACGCCGAGGTCGAGCGCAGCCGCTGCGAGCTGCCCGAGCTGGTGGCCCGCCTGCGCGGCTGGATCCGCGCCGCCGGCCTGATGCGCCCCGACGACTCGGACGTGCAGCGCCAGGAGACCGATCGTGACGCCGTCCAGGTCATGACCGTGCACCGCGCCAAGGGCCTCGAGGCGTGGGTGGTCTTCGTCGCCGGCCTGGTGATGTTCACCGAGCGGCAGGACACGCTGCACAGCTACCACGACGCCGAAGGCCGCCGCCGCGTGGCGGTCCGGAGCAACGAGGACGCCAAGGAGCACGCGGCGATCGAGAAGGACGCCGAGGACGCGCGCCTGGCCTACGTGGCGCTCACCCGCGCGCGGGCGCGGCTCTACTTGCCCGTGCTGCCCGATCGGCCGCCGCCGAAGGGACGGGTGAAGCGACTCACCAACGGCGGCTGGAAGGGCGCGTACGCGGCGATCCACGACAACCTGCGCGCGCTGGCCGGCAAGCGCGCCGAGCTGCCCGGGCTCGCCGACGAGTGGGTGCCGGCCAGGCCGGTCGGTCCCGACGTCGACGTGCGCTCGATCGCCTTGCCTGCGGTGATCGGCGAGGTCGCGGCGGTCCCTGATCTGGCCGCGCGCGATCAGGTCGGGTGGGTGGTGACCTCGTACACGCGCCTCAAGGAGCAGGCGCGGGCGGCCGGGCAGGGCTCCGGCAGCGGTCCTGCCGTGTCGAGCAAGACCGAGGTCGAGCCGGCCGAGATGACCGGCGAGGATCGCAGCCCGGTGCCGCCGGGGCCGCACGATCTGCCCGGCGGTGCGTCGACGGGTCAGTACCTGCACGAGGTGCTCGAGCACGTCGACTTCACGGTCGCGCTGGCCGAGCCGTTCGACACCTGGCTCCTGCGTCCGGAGGTGATGGCCACGTTCACGCTGGCCGAGCGTCACCACGGCGTCGACGCCGCCCACCGCCGCACGGCAGCGAAGATCGTGTGGGACACGATCACGCTGCCCCACCAGGTGGGCGCGACGACGCTGCCGCCACTCGGCCGGGCGTCGCGGCTGGCCCGCGAGGTCGAGTTCGCCTATCCAATCCCCGACGGGCCGGGCGGCCGTGGCCGCGGCTTCGTGAAGGGCTTCATCGATCTGATCGTGACCTGGCCCGGCGACGAGCGCTGGTACGTCGTCGACTACAAGAGCGACGTCATCGACGTGAGCGTCGACGCGCCGCGGCTCCAGGTCGACCACCACTACCTGGTGCAGGCCGAGCTGTACGCGCTGGCGTGCGCCCGCATGCTGCGGCTCGGCGACGCCGCCGATCACGCCGCGCGGTTCGGCGGGCTGCTGTACTGGTTCCTGCGCTCGCGCCGGGTGGTGCATCTGGCGCCGACCGCCGAGGATCTCGCCCGCTACCACGCCAACCTGGCCGGGAGGGCTACGCTGTGACCCCGACGCCGCTCTCGCCCCTGGGCGCCGTGCGCCGCCGCTTCGCCGACGACGCCGGCGACGCCTTCTTCCGCCGCCTCGGCGTCGGCGCCGCCCGCTGTGACCTCGGCGATCAGGGTCTGTACCTGGCCGAGGAGCTGGTGTCGTGGAACCCGTGGATGAACGACGACGATCGTCGCGCCTTCGCGGTGTTCGTGCTGGCCTTGCTGCTGGCCAACCGCCAGGGCTCCACCCGCCTCGAGCTCGACGGGCGTGGGCCGGGCGGCGTGCTGGTCACCGAGGTGCTGCGGGCCGCCCAGCTCGAGGGCGAGCTCGACGGCAAGAAGGTGCTGGCGCGGGTCAAGGGCATGATCGGCCGCTTCGACAGCGTGATCGGCGCGCCGCCCGCCGGCGACGAGGCCCAGCCGCTCATCGCCGACGACCACGCCGTCTACCCGCATCGCCTGTGGTGGCTCGAGACCCAGCTGGCCCGGCAGCTCGCCCCACGCATCGGCATCCGCGTCTGCACCCCTGACGAAGAGGCCGCTGCGGTCGCGGCTGCGGCTGCGGCTGCGGCTCCGGCGCTGAGCGACGAGCAACGCGCTGCCGTCGCCGCCGCCGTCGGTCACGAGCTCTCGGTCATCACCGGCGGGCCGGGCACCGGCAAGACCGCCACGCTGGCGGCGCTGGTGCGCGCGCTGCGCCACCTCGGCCTCGCCGACGAGGACATCGCGCTGGCGGCGCCCACCGGCAAGGCCGCCAACCGCATGACCATGTCGCTGGCCTCGGCGCTCGGCGGCGGCGCGGTCGCGCCGGCGGCGCAGACCATCCATCGGCTGCTCGGGTTCCAGCCCGGCGGCGGCTTCCGCCATGGCGAGGCCAACCCGGTCCCGGCCCGCGCCGTCATCGTCGACGAGGCGTCGATGCTCGATCTGTCGCTCACCGAGCGACTGTGCCGCGCGCTCGCGCCCGGCACGCGCCTGGTGCTGGTCGGCGATCCGCAGCAGCTACCGTCGGTCGAGGCCGGTCAGGTGCTGGCCGATCTGCTGACCGCGGCCGGGCGCGGCGGCACGATGGCGCCCTGGGCCGCGCGCCTCACCCGCAGCTTTCGCGCCGATGCCGGCACCACCGGCGGTGCGTCCATCCTCGCCGCCGCCGAGGCGGTCCAGTCCGGCGACGCCCGCCGGCTCCTCGGCGGCAGCGATCGGCTCGGCCGCCTGCGGGCGTCGCCCGACAACGTCGCCGGCGCCGGCGTCGAG
>SXJR01000201.1 GCA_005779305.1 Myxococcales bacterium | reverse complement strand
GGCGTAGTCGTCGGCAAAGCCGATGGCGCCGAACAGCACCGAGACGATCAGCGCCAGCAGCACGAAGCGGTTGGTGAGGTCGCACCACAGGAGCGTCGACGCCACCAGGCAGAACAGGATCAGCGCGCCGCCCATGGTCGGCGTGCCGGCCTTCTTCTTGTGACCCTCGGGACCGTCGTCGCGGATCTGCTGGCCGATCTGGCGGGCGCGCAGCCGATCGATGAACCACGGCCCGATCAGGAACGAGAGCAGCAGCGCGGTGATGGCCGCGGCCAGGATCCGCATCGACGGGTAGCGGAAGACCCGCAGCCACGAGAGCGAGTCGTACTTGGACAGGACGTCGTAGAAGAGGTGAAACAGCATCGGGGTCTTCTGCGGCGCCCCTAGCGAGCGTAGCGAGCGATCAACAGTGACTCTGGGTGTACGGAGTCACTGGGTTCGTCCGAGGTCTGTTGGGTCACGTTGAATGAGCGCAATTCCATATGGTCTCCTAAGCCGCGATCTCTACCAGCGCGTCGATCACGCGCTCGAGTCGCATGCCGCGCGAGCCCTTGACCAGCACCCAGTCACCGGGCTCGGTCATGGCCAGGACCTGGCGGGCGGCGGCCGCCGGATCGTCGGTGGTCCACGACAGCGCCGGCGTGCCGGTGGCCTCGGCGACGGTCTGCTTGTGCGTGCCCATGGCCACGACCGGCACGCCCAGCTCGCCGAGCCGCTCGCCGACAGCGGCGTGGGCCTCATCGGCGAGATCGCCGAGCTCGAGCATGTCGCCGATCACCGCCATGGCGCGGGCCGAGCCGCGCAGCTCCATCAGCGTGTCGATCGCCGCCGCCATCGACGCCGGGTTGGCGTTGTAGCAGTCGACGATCACGTGGCGGCCACCGA
This sequence comes from Myxococcales bacterium, assembly GCA_005779305.1. Classification (GTDB taxonomy): domain Bacteria; phylum Myxococcota_A; class Polyangia; order Haliangiales; family Haliangiaceae; genus UBA2376. The sequence continues at coordinate 9,249 of SXJR01000201.1, read as the reverse complement.
TCTCCTTGACCTCGCTGCGCATGGCGGCGGGGCGCGCGCGCTCGAGGCCGGCGAGGGCGACGTCGACGCCGACACCGGCGGCCAGCGCCGCGGCCAGCGCGGCCATCGCGTCGACGGCGTTGTGGCGGCCGATCATGGGCAGGCGGAAGCGACGGCGTTCGCCCAGGGCGTCGACGTGGAGGTCGGCGCCGCCGGGACCGAACGGGTGATAGCCGACCAGGCGCACGTCGGCCGAAGCGGCCTCGCCGAAGGTGATGAGGCGCCCGCCCTTACCGCGAGCCCGTGAGGTGAGGCGATCGTCGTCGGCAGGCGCGATGGCGATGCCGCTGGCGTCGAGCCCGTCGTAGATCTCGGCCTTGGCGGCGGCGATCGCGTCGGTCGAGCCGAGCAGCTCGATGTGGGCGGTGCCGGCGTTGACCACCACGGCGACATCGGGCCGGGTGAACCCGGTCAGGTACGCGATCTGGCCGGCGCCGCGCATGCCCATCTCGATCACGCCGAAACGGTGGTGGGCGCGCAGGGCGAGCAGCGTCAGCGGCACGCCGCTCTCGTTGTTGAGCGAGCCGGCCGCGGCCAGCGTCGAGCCGGCGCCGGCCAGGGCGGCCCGGGTCAGCTCTTTGGTCGTGGTCTTGCCGGCCGAGCCGGTGATGGCGACCAGGCTGCGGCCGCGGTCGACCAGGCCCCAGCGTGCGCGATGGGCGCCGGCGATCGCCGCCAGCGCCTTGAGCGTGTCGTCGACCTCGACGGCGGGCACGCCCTCGGGCGCGCGGCCGGGCTCGACCAGGATGGCAGCGGCGCCGCCGCCGCGAGCCTGGGCGATGAAGTCGTGACCGTCGAAGCGGTGGCCCTTGAGCGCGACGTAGAGATCGCCGGGCGCGGCGGCGCGGCCGTCGATGCCGATGCGGTTCACGGCGGTGGCACCGTCGCCCTTCACCGTGCCGCCAGTCTCGGCGGCGAGCTGGCTCACGGTCCAGCTCGGGCGCAGCGCGGCGGCGGCGGCGGCCTCCTCGCGGTCGTCGAAGTGGATCTTGGTGGTGCCGAGGATCTGGTAGTCCTCGAGGCCCTTGCCGGCGATGAGCACGATGTCGCCGGGGGTGGCGGCAGCGACGGCGGCCCGGATCGCGGTGCGGCGATCGATGTCGACGTAGAACGGCGACGGCACCGCCGGGAGGATCATCTCGATGATGGCGCGCGCGTCCTCGGTGCGCGGGTTGTCGCTGGTGACCACGGCCAGGTCGGCGAGCTCGGCGACCACCGCGCCCATCTTGGGCCGCTTGGTCGGATCGCGATCGCCGCCGCAGCCGAACACGCAGATGAGCCGGCGTCGGGTCAGCGGCCGCAGCGTGCGCAGGACGTTGTCGAGTGCGTCGGGGGTATGGGCGTAGTCGACGACCAGATCGAGGCCGGCCTGGTTGGCGACCCGCTCGACCCGGCCGGGCACGCCTGGCACGCCGGCGATGCCGCGGGTGATGGCGTCGTGATCGAGACCAAGCGCCTCGGCGATGCCGACCACCAGCGCGACGTTGGCGACGTTGTAGCGGCCGATCAGCGGGCGCGACGCGACCTCGAGCTCGCCGCGCGGCGTGGCGATGCGGGCCCAGATGCCGTCGGTGCTCGAGCGGTAGGCGAGCACGCGGATCTCCGCGTCGCGCTGCTCGGATTCGAGCGACACCCGCAGGACCCGGCGCCGGCCGCCGCCCGCGCGCGCGGCCTCGATCATGTGCGCGCCGGCCGGATCGTCGATGTCGACCACGGCCACGCCCTCGTCGGCGAGGTACTCGCGGAACAGGAGCTCCTTGGCCTCGCGGTACGCCTCCATCGAGGCGTGCAGGTCGAGGTGATCCTGGGTCAGGTTGGTGAAGCCGGCGACGGCGAAGCGCAGCCCCGCGACCCGGTGCATGGCCAGCGCCGCCGAGGTGATCTCCATGGCGACGTGGGTGCAGCCGGCGTCGGCCATCTCGCCCAGCGCGCCGTGGAGCACCTCGGGGGTGGGCGTGGTGTAGGGCGCGTCGATCGAGCGAGTGCCCCAGCGGTAACTGACCGTGCCGACCACGCCCGGCGAGTGCCCTGCGGTGGTGAGCACGTGCTCGAGCAGGAACGTGCTGGTGGTCTTGCCGTTGGTGCCGGTGATGCCGACCAGCGTCATCCGCGCCGCCGGATCGCCGGCGGCGGCGCCGACCAGGTGGCCGAGCGCGCGCTGACCGTCGCCGACGATCACCTGGGGAACGGCGAGGCCCGGGAGCTCGCGCTCGACGGCGACCGCGGCGGCGCCGCGCTCGACGGCGCCGGCGACGAAGTCGTGCCCGTCGGAGCGGCGGCCACGCACCGCCACGAACAGGTCGCCGGCGACCACCGCCCGCGAGTCGGCGGTGACCGCGCGGATCTCGGCGTCGACGCCGACGAGGCGCGCGCCTGGGACGCTGGCGACGAGACGCCGAAGAGACATGAAGTGCTTCATGGCCGGTCCATCACCTGATGGACACTTGTGGAACGCGCAGCCTCACCGATTTCGTCTTTGCTTTCAAGACCGCGTGAGGGTCTCACCGGTTCGCGGAATCGGCCCGCTCGCCATCGGAGAAGCGGAGGGTAATCACGGTGCCGGCGGCGGCGCGGCCGGGAGCGGGCGCCTGCTCGAGGCAGCGGCCCGAGCCGCGCACGGCGACCTCGAGGCCGCGGCTGCGCGCCGCGTCGAGCGCACGGGCGATGCTCATGCCGGCGAAGTTGGGGATGTCGACGAGCGGGGCGCCGTCGGCGGGCTCCTCGAGCGGGGCCTCGGGGAGCTCGGGAGGGTCTTCGGAATGGGCCTTTCGACCCGGCTGGGCCTCGCTCGCGGCGGCCGGCTCTACATCCCCCTCGCTCCGGGGAGCCTTGTGATCGAGGGCGGTCGGATCGCCAGGGACACCGAGGTAGCGCAGCGTCTCGCTGGCAACGGTGCCGAACACCGGGCCGGCGACCTTGCCGCCGAAGTAGTCCTTGCCGCTGGGCTCGTCGATCAGCACCACCACCGCGATCCGCGGCTTGTCGATCGGCGCCAGCCCGGCGAACGACGACAGGTAGCGGTCGGGCGAATAGCGGCGGATGGCCGGATCGTACTTGTGGGCGGTGCCGGTCTTGCCGCCGGCCTTGAACCCCGGCACCAGCACGCTGGCGGCGGTGCCGCCGTGTTTGCCGGTCTCGAACACGCTGCCCAGCATGAGCAGGAGGGCCGCCGCGGTCGACGGCTTCATGATCGCCTTGCCGGGCTCGGCGTGCCGGTACACGACGGTGCCGTCGGCGGCGGTGATCCGTTCGACCGTGCGCGGCGCGTGGTAGACGCCGCCGTTGCCGACCGCCGCCATCGCCGCGGCGATCTGGATGGGCGTGACGGTGAGGCCGTAGCCGTACGAGATCGTGACCAGCTCGACCTCGCGCCAGGTGCGGCCGTTGCGGATCAGTCCGCGCTGCTCGCCGGGCAGCTCGATGCCGGTCTCGCTGCCGAAGCCGAAGCGGCGCAGGCCCTCGTACAGCCGCTCGCGCCCGAGGCGCAGGCCAATCTTGGTCGCACCCACGTTCGACGAACGCTTGATGATGTCGGCGGTGGTGAGCTGCCAGTCGTGGTGGGTGTCGATGACCGGCTTCTTGCCGACCTTCCAGCGCCCGCCCTCGACGTCCCACAGCTCGTCAGCGGTGGTCACGCCGGCGTCGAGCGCGGCGGCCACGGTGAAGACCTTCATCACCGAGCCGACCTCGAAGACGTCGGTGACGGGTCGGTTGCGGGCCTGGGCCTTCACCGCCGCCGCTGGATCGTTGGGATCGTAGGTGGGCCAGCTCGCCATCGCCAGCACCCCGCCGGTCGCGACGTCGAGCACGACCACGGTGCCCGACTGGGCCTGGTGCAGGGTCGCGGCGCCGGCCAGCGCCTCGTCGGCGATGTGCTGGATCGCGCGGTCGACGGTGAGCTGCACCGTCGCGCCGGGCGTGGCCTCGACCAGACCGTCGGCCATCATGGTCTTGCCGCGCGCGTCGCGCACCGCGCTGAAGCGCGCGCGCCGGCCGGTGAGCACGTCGTTCATCGCCAGCTCGAGCCCGTCGAGGCCCTTGCCGTCGAGGTCGGCGAAGCCGATCACCGGGCCGCCCGAGGTGCTGCCCGGGTACCAGCGGCGCGGCTCGCGCGTGACCTCGATGCCGGGCAGCTTCAGCGCGCGCACGGCGGCGGCCTGCGCGGGCGCGACGTGGCGCGCGACCCAGGCGAAGTGCTTGTCGGAGGCGAGCCGCGCCTCGAGCGAGATCAGGTCGACGTCGAGCGCCCGGGCCAGCCTCTCTGCAGTGCCGGCGACGTCGACCACCGCGCGCGGATTGGCGAAGACGCTCTCGGCGTCGGCCGACACCGCGAGCGGCCGACCGCGGGCGTCGAGGATGGGGCCGCGCGGCGCCGGGATCTCGACGGTGTGGACGTGCTGGCGCACCGCCTGCTCGCGCAGGCGCGCGCCGTCGGCCACCTGGACGCCCCAGGCCTTGTAGCCCACGCCGCCCAGGAGCGTGGTGACCACCGCGCTCGCGATCCACGCCCGGGTGCGGGCGGCGGGTGAGACCCCGGGCGTGCGCAGGAGCGACTTCTTCGTCATGGGTTCATCACCACCGGCTCGGGCGGCGGGTCCGGTTGCAGCAGGCGGATCGATGCGGCGGGGGCGGGGACCATGCCCATGGCCGCGGCGAGGGTGTTGATGCGCGCAGGGTTGGTGAGCGTGGCCCGCTCGAGCTCGAGCTTGCGTTCGGCCTCACGCAGGTGCCGGGCTTCTTCGTTGGCCTTGGAGAGCTGGTAGCCCAGCCGCACCACCTCGTGGCGCGAGCGCACCCGCATCACCGCCAGCCCGGTGGCGATCGTCGCGACCAGCACCATCACGGTGATGGTGCGACGCGAGCTCGGCGCGGTGGAGGCGGTGCGGAACAAGCGATAGACGCGAGGCTTCATCATCGCGACTCGTGGCGCGACCGGTGGGCCGGCAGGTTGGGTGCATCGGTGCGCTCGCACGCGCGCAGGCGCGCCGAGCGGGCACGAGGGTTGTCGTCGGTCTCGTCGTCGGCGGCGAAGACCGCCTTGCGGGTCGCCGGCGTGCACACCGCGCGCACCCGCTCGCCGGCCTGATCGGCGAGCGCCGGCGGCAGGGACGACGTCCATGCCAGATCGCGGAAGCGCCGCTTGACCAGCCGATCCTCGAGCGAGTGGAACGCGATCACCACGCAGCGGCCGCCGGGGACGAGCAGGTCGGGGAACACGTCGAGGAACGCGGTCAGCTCGTCGAGCTCGCGGTTGACGGCGATGCGCAGGGCCTGGAACGTGCGCGTCGCGGGGTTGATGCGCATCCGACGGAGGTCGCCGGCCGAGAAACACGACGCGACCACGCGGGCGAGATCGAGCGTGGTACCGAGCTCGCCGGCGCGCTCGGCGTCCTTGAGTCGCCGGGCGATGCGCTGGTGCAGGCGCTCCTCGCCGAGCTCGCGCAGCACCGCGGCCAGCTCGGGCGCCGATAGCTCGGCGATGAGCTCGAGCGCGGTCGATCCGCGCGACGGATCCATGCGCATGTCGATCGGCCCTGACTTCATGAACGAGAATCCGCGCGCGGCCTCGTCGAGCGGCGGCGACGACCCGCCGAGATCGCGCAGGATGCCGTCGACCTTGTCGACGCCGTGCTCCGCAAGCACCGCGGGCAGCTCGCCGAACCGCGCGTGGGCGAGCGTCAACCGGCCGGCGCTTCCGGCCGCGAGCGCCGCGCCAGCGGCGATCGCCGACGGATCGCGATCGACCGCGATCACGCGGCCGGTTGGACCCGCGCGGTCGAGCAACGCGGTGGTGTGACCACCACGGCCGAAGGTGCCGTCGACGTACACCCCTCCCGACCTGGGGGACAGGTGGTCCAGCACCTCGTCCAGGAGGACGGGGATGTGGTCGGATGTTTCCACGGCGAGGGCGAGCGCGCGCCAGGCGAGCGCCATGTCCCCATTAGAGAGGGTGCGACGTGTGGCGCAACTTTATAGAATCTGTGAGGTAATACTCCGGATCACCTGCACGGACGTTCATGTGCGTTGCGAACGTATTCCTTGACGGACCAATGGTCGATCCGTAGACTTCCCCGCTCTTCCAGCGGGCCTAACTTCCTTTGCTTCGATACAAAGAAACCGAAGACATCGACGCCCGGTTCACCGAAGTGGACCGCATCAGCCAGGCTTGGCGCGCGCGCATCGCGTCGATCAACCCGGCGATGCGCAAGGAATTCCTTCAGCGCCTGCGCATCTCGCTCATCCATCACGACGCCGCGCTCGAAGGCGACGTGCTGTCGTACAGCGAGATCAAGGCCGCGATCGATCCGACCATCATCAGCGATCCGTCGCTGATCCCGGCCTACGACGAGATCAAGCGCTTCAACGAGGCGTGTGACACCGCGCAGGACCTGGCGACGAACAAGAAGAAGCCCTTCAAGTTCGACGTCATTCGCGACATCTACTCCATCCTCGCGCCCGACGAGAAGGCCAAGGCCCTCCCGTATCGCAAGGAAAACCCGCTTCACCGGCTCTACTACCACGACATCGCGGCCCCCGAAAAGATCGCGCCCGCGCTCAAGAAGCTGGCCGACTGGATCGACGAGCCGGCGACCAAGCAGCTGCACCCCATCGAGCGCGTCGCCGTGATGCACACGCGCTTCATGGCGATCTTTCCATGGGCCAAGGAGAGCGGACGCACCATCCGCATCTGCTCCAACCTGCTCCTGCAGGAGGCCGGCTACCCGGTCGCCGTGGTTCACTCGATCGATCGCCAGCGCTACTACGAGTCCTTGCGCGGCGAGGCCTCGGGCCTCCTCTCGCTGTATCTCGAGGCGGTGCAGACCACCGCCGAGACCGAGCTCCGCCTCTACGAAGAGGCGGAGAAGTCGCCGACCAAGAAGCGCAAGCGCGGCTGACGCGGGCGCGAGCGATCAGTCCTGCGAGCTGCCGACACGGCGGCTGGACTTGATCTCGCTCCGCTTCTTCTTCGAGGCGATGCGGCGCTGGTTGGCGCGACGCGACGGCTTGGTCTTCTTGCGCGGCTTGGGGCGGAAGAGCGCGCCGCGCACGATCGCGGCCAGCTTCTCGGCGGCGTCGGCGCGGTTGCGGGGCTGATCGCGGTGGCGATCGGAGGTGACGATGAGCTCGCCGTCGAGGGTGAGCTTGCCGCCGAGCTTGCTCATGACCCACGCCCGATCGTCGAACGAGAGGGCCGAGGAGGTCGACGGGGTCCAGCGCAGCTCGACCTTGGTGGCCACCTTGTTGACGTTCTGGCCGCCGGGGCCGCTCGAGCGGACGAAGGACTCTCGCAGCTCGTCGGCCGGGATCCGTATGCGCGGCGTCACAACAATATCGCTCACACCCCAGCGTACCCCATGCGATGGTCGCCGCATGAACCGGACGGGGATCGCCTTCGCGTGCGCACTGGCCGCCGCGCCGTCGGTGGCGCGGGCCGAACGCCAGACCATCGTGACCTTCAGCGGCGGCATGAGCGCGATCGGTCCGCTCGAGGCCGACGCCAGCGGCGAAGGCGGCGGCCCCGAGGACGTCGGGCTCCAGCTCCGAGCCACGATGTCGTGGGAAGACGCGCCGCTGCCCTACAAGGAGCCCAAGGGTTACGTCTTCAGCGGGACCATCGTGCCCGAGGTCTTCGCCGGCGTGATCACCGCCGGCGAGGACCGCAGCGAGCTGGTCGGCGGCGGGCTGCGCCTCGAGATCGCCTTTTCGCAGCGGCGCATGGGCCTGCTCGAGGTCAGCGCGCGGGGCGGCTTCTACGTCGCCGGCCGCGGCGGCCTCTTCACCGATCCCGATCACACGCCGTTCCTCGAGGCCGCGTTCGGCGAGTACTTCCTGGTCGGCGACAGCGCGCGCCTCGGCTTCGAGCTCGGCATCATGCCCATCTATGCCAGCCAGCCCGAGGAGTGGGCCGTCGGCGGCGCGCTCGCCGGACCGCCCTTCGATCAGGGCCGAGGCACATACCTCAACATCAACGCCTGCGTCTATCTAGGCGTAGTTCTTTAAATATCTATCCATTGCCATCATTCGCATTTAGGAATATAAGAACAGGGTGAACCTGGCGGTCAGCCCTCGCGCCGATCTCTTTCGCCTGCTCGGCGACGAGAGCCGGCTGCGCCTCCTGGCCTTGTGCGCCGAGGAAGAGCTGACCGTCGGCGAGCTGGCGACGCTGCTCGACGAGAGCCAGCCGCAGATCACCAAGAAGTCGCAGCCGCTGCGCGAGGCCGGCCTGCTCGCCGCCCGCCGCGACGGCACCCGCACGCTCCTGCGCGCGCACATGAGCGACGACGCCGTGGTCGACGCCGCCCTGGCCGAGGGCCGTGCGCTGTGCACGCGCGACGGCAGCCTGGCCCGCATTGCCACGATCGTCGCCCAGCGCGAGGACGCGTCGCGCCACTTCTTCGATGCCCGCGCCGCCCTCGGCGACAGCGAGCCAGTCGCCGCTGCAGGCAACGAGCTCCTGGCCTGGCTACCGGTGCTGGCGCCGCTCTTGCCTGGCCGCGCCCTCGCCGTCGACGTCGGCACCGGCGACGGCACGCACCTGCCGCTGCTCTCGCCCCTCTACGATCGCGTCGTCGCGATCGATCGCAGTGCCGCCAGCCTGGCGCGCTGCGCCGCCCGCGTCGCCGCCTGGGGCCTGCCCAACGTGCGGCTGCGCGAGGGCGCCGTCGACGACGCCGGCCTGGCCCAGGACGTCGGGCAGCGCGGCGGCGCCGACCTCGTGCTGATGGCCCGCGTGCTGCGCCACGCCGCCCGCCCCCAGGACGCCATCGCCGCCGGCGCCCGCCTGCTCCGTCCCGGCGGCCACCTGATCGTCGTCGACCACGTGCCTCACGACGACGAGAGCCAGCGCGAGCAAGGCGTGGTGTGGCTCGGCTTCGAGGCCACCAAGCTGCGCACCTGGCTGGCCGCCGCCCAGCTCGACGTCACCGCGCTGGCGCCGCTGCCGGGCGCCGTGCGCCCCGCTCTTCAGATCGCGGTGGGCAAGAAGCCCGCCCGTCACCTTCACTGAACCACTCGCAACCGAACGCAGTCGAGACCGAAACCCTGGAGACCATCATGGACACCCGCAACGAGTTCCCCGCCTTCAAGATCAAGGACGTCACCCTGGCCGAGCTCGGCCGCAAGAAGATCCGCATGGCCGAGAAGGAGATGCCGGGTCGGATGTCGCTCCGCGAGGAGTTCAAGGGCAAGGCCCCGCTCGCCGGCGCCCGC
>SXJR01000200.1 GCA_005779305.1 Myxococcales bacterium | reverse complement strand
GTCCCCGTCCCCGTCCCCGTGTCCGTCCCCGTCCCCGTGTCCGTGCCCGTGCCCGTATCCGAACCCGTTCCCGTTCCCGTTCCCGTTCCCGTTCCCGTTCCCGTTCCCGTTCCCGTTCCGGTGTCCGTCCCCGTCCCCGTCGTCCCCGTCCCCGCCGCCTTCTTCGCGCACTCCTCGAGCTCCGCCACCCGCTTCTTCGCCTGCTCCGCGGTCTCGCCCTCGCCCTCCTCGCGCAAGTAGTTCCTGTAGAACCGCACCGCATTGGCGCAGTCGTTCTTCTGCTTGTACGCCTGCGCGATGTTGAACAGGAACAGCGGCTCGGCCAGCTCCTTGTAGGCTTCCTTGAACGCCGCGATCGCATCGTCGTACTCGGCGACGGCGTAGTGCCGCGTGCCCTTGGCGTACAGCACCCGCGCGCGCTCCTCGGCGCCGGGATCCGGCGCTGGCTGCGCCGCGGCGGCCCCGCCCATCGCCATCACCAGCGCGGCGATCACGATCCATCGCATCGAGCTCATGGGGTCCTCTTCTTGCGGAAGGGATCGACCAGCGCGTCGTCATCAGGCTTCGCCGATCCCGATCCCGATCCAGTTCCCGATCCCTTTCCCGATCCCGAATCCGATCCCACCCCCGCCCCCGCCTTCACCCGCTCCATCGCGATCTCGATCGTCTGGTTGCCACCCGACAGATCCACCGACCGCTTCACCGGCTTGCGCCCACGCGCCGTCACCGCGATCTCGTGCTTCCCCCGCGTCACCTCCACGCTCGCCCGCTTCCCCGATCGCGTCACGACCGCACCGTCCACCATGATCACCGCCTCGCTGGCCCCGCTCACCTCGACCACCAGCGTCGCCGCCACCGGCTCGTCCGGCACCACACCGGCATCCACCGTCTCGATCACCGCCGACCTGATCGCCGCCGACCCGATCGCCGCCTCCCTCACCGGCCCCCCGATCGCCGTCTCGGAACCCGTGCCCGTGCCCGTGCCCGTGCCCGTCCCGCTCTCCTTCTTCTCTGCCCCTCCTTGTTCACCCCCCATCGCCACCATCGCGACCACACCGGCACCGCACAGCAGCACCACCACTGCCGCCACCAGCGCCAGCCGCCCGCGCCGCGTCTCCCGCCGCACCTCCACCACCGCCGCCGGCAGCATCGTGTCCGGAATCGTCATCGCCGCCGGCGCCTGGGCCGGCAACGTCCGCACCTTCTCCAGCACCTCGCGCACCCGGATCAGGCTCGGCCGCCGCGCCGGCTCCTTCTCGAGCATGGCCAGCAAGAGCTCGTCGACGTCGCGCAGCAGCCCCGGATCCTTCGTCGATGGCGCCGGCGCCGGCGACGACAGGTGCTGGGCGATGAGATCCATGGCGTTGTCGGCCTCGAACGGCAGCACGCCGGTGAACATCTCGAACGCCATCACGCCCAGCGAGTAGATGTCGGCGCGGTGATCGACCTGGTAGCCACGCGCCTGCTCGGGCGCGATGTACATGGGCGTTCCCATCATCGCCCCGGTGCGGGTGCGCTCCATGCGGGTGTCGGCGTTGCCGGTCAGCTTGGCGATGCCGAAGTCGAGCAGCTTGACCAGCGGCCGCTCGCCCTTCACGTCGACCAGGAACACGTTGTCGGGCTTGAGGTCGCGGTGGATGATCTTCTTGTCGTGGGCCGCCTCGAGGCCGCGGATCACGCGGTCGAGGATGTGGACGATCTCGTCGGTGGCCAGGCGCCCGCGCGCGATGCGCTCGCGCAGGCTCTCGCCCTTGAGCCACTCCATGGCGAAGAAGCTGCGGCCGTCGGGCAAGGCGCCGAACGCGAACACGTCGACGATGTTGGGATGGCCGATCTGGTTGACGGCGCGCGCCTCCTGCACGAAGCGCTCGACCGCCTCGGCGTTCTGCGACACGTCGGGCTTGATCACCTTGATCGCCGCCTGCTTGCCGATCATGGGATGAACGGCGGCGTAGACCGCGCCCATGCCGCCCTCGCCGAGCTTGCCCTCGACGCGGTAGTCCCCGACCATCGTCCCGTTGGGGATGTCGCGCGACGTCTGTCCGACCTCGCGCCCGACCACGCTACCACCCAGGTCCGAGGTCTCCATCGTGGGCCCCGTCATCGGCGCCATGGTCTCGGCCGTGGCCACCTCGGGCGCCAGATCACCGTCGAGCTGGGTGTCGTTCGGTCCTGCGCCGCGCGGCCCCGTCGATCCCCCGGGCGTGCTCGACATCCTCCTCAGTATACGCGAACATCGACCGATGCGACCGGGGGCTCGCGCGGCGCTGGCGTTCCTGTACGCCCTCGTGATCACCGCCTGTTACCGGCCGACACCATCGCCGTGTGCGGTCGAGTGCGGCGGCGGCGGCGCTTGCCCGTCGGGGCTGAGCTGCGATCGCGGCTACTGCTTCGCCGCTGGCGCGTCGCGGGCGTGCCTCGACGAGCTCACCGATGCCTCCACCGACGGCGCCGAGACCGACGCCGCCGACGGCAGCGACGGCGGCGGCCCCGACGCGGCCCAGGCCGCCGGCCGCTTCCCGATCCTCGCCACCGGCAACCGCCACACCTGTGGCATCGACGCCGCCGGCGCGCTGTACTGCTGGGGCAACAACGCCTCCACCGAGCTGGGGGTGGGCGCGCCTTCGCGGATCCCCATGCCCCAGCGGGTCGGCACCTTGACCGGCTGGACCGAGGTCGCCACCGGGTACGCGCACACCTGCGCCATCCGCGGCGGCGACATGGTGTGTTTTGGCGCCTCGAGCAGTGGCCAGTGCGGCCTCACCGCCACCACGTCCAACCCGCGCACCATCCCTCGCCCCGACGGCGCCGGGATGTGGATCGCGGTCGCGGTCGGCGACGAGTTCAGTTGCGGTCTGTTCGAGCTCACCGCCACGGTCACCGCCTACTGCTGGGGCGCCAACGCTCAGCGGCAGCTCGGCGACGGGACCAACTCGCCGCGCCCCACCGCCATGCCCGTCGAGGACGGAGCCGACCTCCCGCTCACCGGCTGGACGGCGCTGGCCGCCGGCGGCCGCCACGCCTGCGGGGTGCGCGGCGGCGTCATCGAGTGCTGGGGCCAGAACAGCGGCGGCCAGCTCGGCCGCGGCGGCGAGACCACCAGCGAGGGGGTCCCCAACGCAGTGGCGCCCGCGGTCACCACGCCACGCGCGCTCACCGCCGGCGACAACTTCACCTGCGCCACCGACGCCAACCGCGACCTCTACTGCTGGGGCCAGAACGACGCCGGGCAGATCGGCCTCGACACCACGCCAGAGGTCGCCAGCCCGACCAAGGTCCCCACCGAGAGCGGTGTGATGGCGGTCGACGGCGGGCTGCTTTCGACCTGCGTGACCACGGCCACCACCGTGCGCTGCACCGGTGACGGCAACCTCGGCGCCCTCGGCGACGACACCTGGGCGCTCCGCCGCACCTTCGCGCCGATCCTGGGCGTGGGTGCAGTCAGCCGCATCTCGGTCGGCAACCACACTGCCTGCGCCACCGGCGCGGCGTCCACCATCTGCTGGGGCCGCAACAGCGACGGCCAGCTCGGCAACGGCGTCGTCGCCAACAAGTACACCCCCGTCCAGATCGGCGGCGCGGCACGCTGGCGCGCCGTCGGCGCCGGCAAGCACCACACCTGCGCCATCCGCATCGACGCCGACTCGGCCGGCACGCCCGATGAGGACGACCTCTATTGCTGGGGATGGAACAAGCGCAACGAGCTCGGCGACACCGGGCCCGACACCGCGACGCCTCGGCTCATCGACGGGACCCGGATCTGGCAGGATGTCGACGGCGGCGACAGCTTCGCCTGCGGCGTCAACGGCGCCGCCGGCAGCCAGGTGGTCTCGTGCTGGGGCGACAACGGCGACCATCGCACCGGCTTCAACTCCAACGTGGGCACCACCGTGGCGCCCACCGACCTCGCCCTGCCCCCGACCATGTCGCCGTCGTGGACCATCAGCATCGGCGACCACCGCGGCTGCGCCGTGCGGACCGGCGACGCCCGTCGCTGGTGCTGGGGCGAGAACAGCGGCGGCTACCCGATCGTCAACGGCACCGCCGGCGTGATCCCCGGCGCCACCGACATGAGCGACACCAACTGGGGCGAGATCGCGCTCGGCCTCGACTTCGGCCTCGCCGCACAGGCCGCCGCCAGCACGCCGGTCAGGATCTGGGGGCGTGACGGTGTGGGCCAGACCGGCCTCGGCGGCGCTGGCGTGATGGACCAGCTGAACCTGATGTCGCTCGGCGTCGTGCCGCAGGCCGGGACCCAGACCCTCGCCGCCGGTCTGGGCGGTCGCCACGCGTGCATCGTCCGCGCCACCAGCGCGCTGGTGTGCTGGGGGTTCAACGCCTATGGCCAGGTCGGCGACAACGTCTCGCTCCAGAACCGCGAGTTCCCGATCGACGTCGACACCACCGGCGTCAACGGCACCTGGCAGCGGGTCAGCGCCGGCGAGAACTTCACCTGCGCGACCACCACCCAGGCGCTCTACTGCTGGGGCGAGAACAACGACGGCCAGCTCGGCAACAACGAGACCTCACCGCCCCAGCAGCGCGACGAGCCGCGCCTGGCGTCGACCGCGTCCTGGAAGGCGCTATCGGCCGGCTACGATCACGCCTGCGCCATCGACGCCAGCGATCACCTCTGGTGCTGGGGCGGCAACATCCATGGCGAGATCGGCGACGGCAGCCACTACGCGGGGACGCCGGTCGACGTGCGTGCGCCCTGAAGCCGCGGGGCGAGTCGAGGCAGACCAGACGCAACGAGCCGGCGGCAGGTGACGCAGATGTGGGTCATGCGCCAGGCGTCACGGCTACCCGCTACAGCACGGTGCGCAGGTGGCCGGCCACCTGCTCGATGAAGCGGTGGACCGAGGCCTCGGCGATGCGGTGGCCGATGGCGGCGTCGACGACGCGGCCGAGCGCGCCGAGCGGCGGCTGGTAGTCGCCCTCGAGCTCGAGCTGCGTCTCGGTCGGGGTCAGCGCGTAGATCGAGAGCACGGCGCGCATCACCGGGAAGAGGCCGGGGCTCCTGGCCGCCTGCCACTCGAGGGTGACCCTGGTGGCCTCGTCGCCGACCGGCGACTCACCGAGCTCGGTCGAGAGCACGCGGATGTCGATGCCAGCCGAGACGTCGATCGGGCCGATGCTGGCATGGAGCTCGGTGGAGAGCGCGTCGGCGCGCGCCGCGGCGGCGGACGTCGCCCGCTGGAAGACCGCGAGCGGATCCGCGCCGAGGGCGGTGCGGACGCGGGCGTAGGGATGATTGACGTAGGCGAACACGCGCAGGTGGTGGCTCACCACCTGACTTTACCTCTGGGCCGGTCACGATCGCGCCTGGAACCCGCAATCAGGGAGCGCCGGAGAGCTTCTGCTCGGCGAGCACGGCCTGGAGGTCAGCGACGTGCACGGCCGCGACGCCGAGCTCGGCCTGTTGGCGCGCGATCTCTCCGATGAGCAGGTCCCGCGCCCGCTCGCGATCACCGGGACCGCCGCGTGCCACCAGGGCCTCGGCGAGGAGCGCGGTCACCCGCGCGGCGCGGGCGGTGGCGCCTTGCTCGGCGTAGGCCGGCAGGAGCCGGGTCCACAGCTCGATCGCGCGCGCGGGCTTGCCGTCGCGCGACGCCGCCCGGAAGGCCTCGAGCTCGTCGAGCGCGAGCATGCGGACGACCGGCGCGCCCGCCGCCAGGGTCGCACTGCGCGCGGCCCGCATCGACACGTCGAGCACCGCGTCGGGCTGGTTTTCGGCGAGGTCGATCGACACCAGCCCGATGCGGGCGTCGGCGCGCAGCGCGGTCGCCCCCACCGCCTCCGCGTCGGCGACCACGTCCTCGAAGCCGCGGCGGGCGCCGGTGAGGTCGCCGGCACGCTCGCGTAGGCTGGCGTGGATGAAGTCGATCTCGATCACTGCCGGCCGGTAGCCCAGCGCCTCGGCCCGCGCCCGGTGCTCGCTCCAGCGCGGGTCGGTGGCATCGCCCGCGGTGGCGATGATCCCGGTCGACGTGCGCAGCTCGCGCACCACGTCGCGCTGCGCCGGGGCCGGCGGTGGCGGCGGCTGCACCGGCGCCTCGCCAAGACACGGATCGAGCGCGGGCACGATCTCGTAGTAGGGCATGTGCGGCCACACCTCCGCCGGCAGCTGCGCGAAGCCCTCGAGCCAGGCCACGTTCGAGTCGCGCCAGCTCTCCAGGCACGCCAACCGCGCCAGCCGCTGGCGGTCGTCGCGATCCGCACAGGTGCGCGCGTACGCCTCGCGCCAGCGGGTGGTCTCGCGCGTGAAGTAGCGATCGACGGCGCCGGCCAGCTCGGGCATCGCCGCCAGGCGCTCGCCGCTGCGCGCCCGCCGCGGCTCGGACCACAGCTCGGCGGCCGCCACGTCGACCGGCTGGCACACGCTGTCCACCGGCGCCATCGTGGCACCCGCCACGACGGTCCGTTCGCGGCCACCCCCGCGCCCCAGCGCCACCGCCGCACCACCGGCGACCAGCACCGCGATCACCCCGGCCGCCACCAGCCGCCGCCGACCGCGCCCGCGCCCGTGCTCGATCGCGTCGATCACCGCCTTCATCGACGGCCAACGCGCGCCCGACGTCACCGCCAGCCCGCGCCGCAGGATCGGCGCCAGCCACGCCGGCATTCCGCGCGGCGCCGGCGGCGGTCCCCCCTCGATCGCCTTGCGCAGCTCGACCAGCTCCTTGCCCTGGAACGGCCGCTGGCCCACCACCGCCTCCCACAAGGACACGCAGAAGGCGAACTGATCGCTCTTCGGATCCGCGGTCGCGCTCGCCCACTGCTCCGGCGCCATGTACGCCGGCGTGCCCAGTAGCGCCCCGGTCTGGGTGAGCGTCGTCGACCAGCTCGGCTTCGCCGCCGGCGTGACCGTCGGCGCGACCGTCGGCGCCACCGGCGCCAGCGTTTCCTCGTCACCGCGGATCAACTCCACCTTGGCGTTCACCTTCCCCGCCGCCGTCTGCTCGTCTCCCGTTCTTCGTTTCCCGTCTTCCGATTCCCGTTTCCCGTCTCCCGTTTCCTGTTTCCGGTTTCCTGGTTCCTGTCCCCCGTCTCCCGCGGTCCGCGCCCCATCCCCCGCCGGCCGCGCCTCGTCCCCCGCCTCCGCCGCCCGCGCCAGCCCGAAATCCGTCACCACCACCCGCCCGTCGTTGCCGATCAGCACGTTGTGCGGCTTGAAGTCGCGATGCACCAGCCCCTTGTCGTGCGCGGCGGCGAGCCCGCGCCCCGCCTTGATGAACACGTCGAGCACCTCGGTCACCGGGTGCCGCTCCGCGATCCAGCGATCGAGTGAGCTACCGTCGATCAGCTCCATCGCCACGAAGTCGCGATCCCCGACGGTGTCGACCTCGAACACCGTGATCACGTTCGCGTGCGCCAGCTTCGCCATCGCCCGCGCCTCGCGCAGGAGCCGCGCCCGCGCGAAGTCGTCGCCCTCGCCGCGCAAGAGCTTCAGCGCCACCGTCCGATCGAGATCCGGATCGTGCGCGGCATACACGACGCCCATCCCGCCCTGCCCGAGCACCCTCTCGATCGCGTAGCGGCCCAGGTGTTTGCCCGGCCCCAGCGGCTGCTCGCCGCCGGCCGGAGCCGCGGTCAGCGTGTCGTCATCGCCCCCGCTCATTCTTGCTGGTAGGGTCGCACATCCCCCCTCGACAGCGGCGGCGGCGTCCCTGATCCTGGATCCATGCGATCCGTCGTCTGTGTCGGACTCGTGATCGCCAGCGCGGCCTGGCCGGTGGTCGCGCTGGCGGAGATCGCCACGCTCGACGAAACCCAGCTGACGATCGACGTGCCGGAGGGCTGGCGCTACGCAGGTCGCAGCGACAGCTCGCACCACCCCGGCGTACGTGTCGACCTGCTGACCACCACGGGCGCCGAGCTCCGCGTGTTCCTGTCGAGCGACGGATGCGTGCGTCCGGTCGGGGGCAGCTGGGCGCAAGGCGCCGCGCAGCTGCTTCCCGACGAGTTCGATCAGGTGTGGCGGACGACGCTGCGCGATACCGAGCAGGGCTGCTTCGCGAGCCGGCGGGGCGAGCTGGTGGTGGTGATGACGACGGCCGACACCGCGAGCTGGGACTCGGCCCGATCCCACCAGCTCGCCAACCGACTCCTCGAGGCCGCCGCCGGCCCGATCGTGAGCGCCGAGATCGACCGGGCCCGACTGCGAGCCCACACCCCCGGCTCGGGGCTGCCGCTGGCCTTGTCGGTGGGGCTCCAGCTCACGACCGTCGCCGACGCGGAGCTGTATCGCGAGGCGTCATCGTTCGTGGAGGTCTCCGGTCGCCTCGGTGTCTTCTCCCGGCCGATCGTGATCCGCCTCGAAGTCGAGGCGGGACGCGCGAGCACGGGCGCGCTGCGGCTCGATACCCAGCTCGTCGTCGGTGGAATGGTCAAGCGCGGCGCGATCACCGCATCGCTCGCCGTCGGCGGCGCGATCGGAGGCCAGACCGCGAGCGAGGCGGACACCCCTTCGACCGATGAGGACCCGATCCCGGCCGCGCTTCGGTTGCCGATCATCGTGGAGGCCGCAACGTTGCTCGCGCGCCGCGTCCATGTCTCGAGCCGGCTGCGGATCGCCTGGCAACCCGGCGACGATCGAGATCGTGTCGGTGGCTCTCGGTCGCTCGGCGTGGACGAATTCGGCTGCGAAGCCCGCCTCCACATCGGTCGTACCAGACGCGCCGGCTTCTTCGCCGGGCTCGGCTACGACGAGGAGCTCGGAACGGGCCTGCTGTCGCTGACGCTCGGGATCGCGGCCGTGCCGCCGTGACGCTCAGTACGGTCGCACGTCGAAGGCCGGCCGGGATCGCTCCTTCTTCGTCGCGCCGGGATCGGGCGGCGGCGGCGGCGCCAGGAGGACCAGCACGGCGCGCAGGCGCGAGAAGGAGACCGCGGGCGCGACCTCGACCTCCTGGAACATGCCGTAGTCCTTGGTCGACACCTTGCGCACGGTGCCGACCTTGAGGCCGGCCGGGAACGCGCCGCCCAGGCCCGACGTGAAGATCTCGTCGCCCTCCTTCACCGTCACGTCGGCGGTGGGATCGGTCGAGCGCTCGAGCCACTCGAGCCGGCACGCGTACCGATCGCCCGAGCCGGTACCGGTGAGGATGCCGAGCCCGCCGGTCCGCTTGACCACGACCTCGACCGACGAGCGGGGATCGGTGGTGAGCAACACGTCGGCGTGACCGCCGTAGACCTGCTGCACGCGGCCGATGAGGCCTTGCGACGTGATCACCGGCATGCCGGGATCGACCTCGGCGGCGCCGCGATCGATGCGCACGCGCACGACCCGGAACGCCGGCGACAAGGACGCGGCGATCACCCGCGCGCCGATGGTGTCGGCCGGGGTCTCGCGCTTGAGCATGGCCACGTCCTCGAGCGCCTCGACGTCGAAGGCCTTGCGCGCCATCAACGCCAGCTCCTTGCGCAGCCGCTCGTTCTCGGCGCGCAGCTCGCGGTTCTCGTCCTCGACGTCGACCAGCGCGAGGTAGCCGCTCCACGCGTTGCCGACCTTCTCGACCATCCACGCCACGCCGGCCTGCAGCGGCGCCGAGATCCGCAGCACCGCCTGATCGACGGCGCCGGTCTCGCTCGGACTGCGCAGGCTGGCGCGCAGCACCAGCGCCGGCAGGACGAGGAACAGACCGGCGAGGCCCCAGTCGAGCAGGCGCCGGCGGAGCGTCATCGCTACTACTTGAGCGCGATCTCGCGAAGGAGGGCGAGCTCGTCGAGCACGCGACCGGTGCCGAGCACGACCGCGAGCTGCGGGTTCTCGCACACCATCACCGGCAGACCGGTCTCCTCGCGCAGGAGCACGTCGAGGTTCTTGAGCTGAGCCGAGCCGCCCGAAAGCACGATGCCCTTGTCGACGATGTCAGCCGACAGCTCGGGCGGCGTGCGCTCGAGCACCGAGCGGACGGCGTCGACGATGCTGTTGACCGGCTCCTGCAGCGCCTCGCGGATCTCGTCGGAGTTCACCACCAGCGTCTTGGGCACGCCGGCGACCAGGTCGCGGCCCTTGACCTCGACGGTGAGCGGCTCCTCGAGCGGGTAGGCCGAGCCGATCTCCTTCTTGATGATCTCGGCCGTGCGCTCCCCGATGAGCAGGTTGTACTTGCGCTTGATGTACTGGACGATCGCCTCGTCCATCTTGTCGCCGGCGACCCGGATCGACTTCCACAGCACGATGCCGGCCAGCGCGATCACGGCGACCTCGGTGGTGCCGCCGCCGATGTCGACGATCATGTTGCCGCTAGGCTCGGTGATGGGCAGGCCGGCGCCGATCGCCGCCGCCATCGGCTCCTCGATCAGGTAGACCTCGCGGGCGCTGGCGGCGAGCGCCGAATCACGGACGGCGCGCTTCTCGACCTCGGTGATCCCCGACGGGACGCACACGATGACGCGCGGTCGCACCAGGGTGCGGCGCTGGTGCGCCTTCTGGATGAAGTAGCGCAGCATCGCCTCGGTGACCTCGAAGTCGGCGATGACGCCGTCCTTCATCGGCCGGATGGCGACGATGTTGCCCGGCGTGCGGCCGAGCATCTCCTTGGCTTCCTTGCCGACGGCGAGGACGCGCTTGGGCCCGCTCGAGTTGGCCTGCACCGCCACCACCGACGGCTCGTTGGCGACGATGCCGCGACCACGGACGAAGGTCAGCGTGGTCGCCGTCCCGAGATCGATCGCGAGATCGTTCGAGAACATGCCGTAGACCCAGTCGAACAGCACGGCTTAGACAACCCTCTTGGCGTCGCGTGTGATCATCGGGGAGTGCGCTTTGGTGGCTCGCCTGGTCAACGCGTGGATTCTCGCCGGAATTCCAAGCAGATGGGTCGACGCTCACACCGGGGAGCGGGCTGGAAGTAGCACGCGTGGAACGGTTGATGCAAGCGGCTTGCGGCAGGGGAAGCCGGGCGTTATAGAGTCCGCCCTTCCCGCCGCGGCCCCGCCGTAGCCGATCGAGAGTGCATTCCCATGCTCGAGAACATGCGCAAGCAAGGCGCGTCGATCTTCATCTGGCTGATCTTCGCCATCCTGATCGCGGTCTTCGTCATCAACTTCGGGCCCCAGTCCCCCGGATCGCAGGGGGGATGCAGCGGAGGTAACCGCACCTTCCTGACGGTGGGCGGCAGCAAGGTCGACGACGTCGGCTTCCGCTGGGCCATGAACCTGGTCCCGGGCGAGAACGACAGCGAACGCGCCGCCGTCGCCTTCGAGTCGCTCATCATGCGCGAGCTCCTGGCCCAGGAGGCCGAGCGTCGCGGCCTCCGCGTCCCGGACCGCTACGTCGATCACGTGATCGCCGACGGCCAGCTTCACTTCCAGGGCGCGCTGCTCCAGGAGGGCCGGACGTCGCTCGACTTCCGGCGCGCCTTCTACAACGAGGATCAGGTCTTCGACTACGCGCAGTTCAAGCGCTGGGTCCAGAACCGGGGCATGTCGGTCGGCAGCTACAAGCGCCAGCAGAATCGCGAGATCCTGGCCTCGACGATGGCGACCATCCTCATGGGATCGGTCCCGGCCAGCCGCGAGGAGGCCGAGGCCAGCTACGTGGCCAAGAACACCACCGTCTCGTTCGAGGCGGTGCGCTTCGACGCGCGCCGCTATGGCGACCGGCTGTTGATGGATGACGCCGCCCTCGACCGCTGGGCGGCTGCCCACGACGCCGAGGTCAAGGCGACCTACTCGCCCGAGGCCTGGAAAGGCAAGAAGCAGGTCCACATCCGCCGGGTCTCGCTCATCAAGACGGCCGACGCCACCGAGCCCACGCCGCCGCCCACGCCCGGCGCACCGACGACGCCTCCCGAGGCTCCGGCCGCCAAGGTCGATCCCAACCTCGCCAAGCTCCAGGCGATCCGCGCCGCCATCGTGTCCGGCAAGTCCACGTTCGCGGCGGCGGCCAAGGCCAGCGACCGCGATCCCCAGCTCGCCGCCCGCGGCGGTGATCTGGGCTGGCACGACGAGGGCGCGGCCAGCCTCTACGACCCCAAGCTCGACGAGGCGGTCAAGGCACTGGAGAAGGGCAAGGTCAGCGAGGTCGTCGAGACCGAAGAGGCGTTCACCATCCTGACCATCGACGATCGCCGCGAGGGCGATCTCACCTTCGACCAGGTCAAGCGTGAGCTGGCCGAGCCGCTGGCGCGCGACGCCATGGGCCAGGAGGCCGCCAAGCGAGCCGCCCTGTCGGCGCTCGCCGCGGCCAAGGGCAAGAACCTGAAGGACGTGTTCCCCGCCGAGAAGACCGGGCAGATCGACAAGGACTTCGTCGACGTGCCGGTGGAGTGGATGCAGACCGAGCCGGGCTCGGGCTCGGTGACCGGTTCGGGCTCGGCTTCGGGCTCGGGTTCGGGTCCGGGTTCCGGTCCGGGCTCGGGTTCGGGGTCGGCTCCGGGTTCGGGGTCGGCTCCGGGTTCGGGGTCGGGGTCGGTGACCGGTTCGGGCACCGGCACGGGGACGGGCACGGTGACGCCGCCAGCGGCGGCACCGGAGCTCAAGGCCTCCGACGAGGAGCTGCCGCCGCTGGCCGAGATGGAGCCGCCGACCCTCGAGACCTTCGGACCTATCGCGCGCACCGCCAACCGGACGCCGCTCGGCGAGTCGAAAGAGCTGGCCAGGGCGCTCTTCGAGGAGCTCACCACCGGCGCGCTCGCCACCCGGGTGTACGAGGTCCGGTCGAGCATCGTCGCCGCGCCCATGTACGTCCTGGTCCAGGTGACCGACAAGAAGCTCGCCGACGTGGAGGCGTTCAAGAAGGACGCCGAGCAGTACGTGGCCACGCTGTCGCGCGAGCGCGGCGGTCGCTACCTCGTCGACTGGCTCCGCCAGCGCTGCACGTCGATGGTCGAGAAGAAGCAGATCGCGCCGCTGTGGGCCGCGGTGCAGGGCTACGACGATCAGGGCAACAAGCTCCCCATCGTGTACGCCCCCTGTATGTCGTTCAACGTCCGGTGATACGCTCCTGGCGCGTTGACGACCGCGCTGCCGTTCACGCTCCGTTCCGAGGGGGACGGAGTCCGGCTCGCCCTCGGTGATCTCGAGGCGATCGCGAACCTGCGCGTGGACCTCGAGCTCGAGGTCCCCGACGACGGCAGCGGGCCCGTCACCGACGTCGAACGCTACCAGCGGCGGCGCACTCGACTGGGGGCGCTGGCGGTGCGGGTCGACCAGGTCGCGCTCGACCGCCACGCCCTTTCGCGCACGGCGGCGCTGGCCGCCGAGGGCCTCGCCCTGGTCAGCGCGCGGATCGGCGACGGCGACCTCTCGGTGACCGCCCGCGTCGCCGATGGGCTGGCCTCGGCCGATGTCTCGTTCCAGGTGGTCGCGGTGGCGCGCGGCGGCGTGGTCCGCCTGCTCGCCACCGCGGTGCGCGTGCACGGTCACCTGCCCACGCCGGGCCCGCTGGTGGCCCACCGCATCCTCGAGCTGGGGCTGGGCGTCAGCGACGGCGTGCGTGCCGTCGGGCTGTGCGAGTTCGAGCTCGACGCGGTCACCGCCATCCTGTGGCGGCTCCTGCCCGCCGCCGGCTGGCGTCTGCCGGCCGTGCACGGCATCGGCGTGATCGGGCTGCGCGCGGGCAAGGGCACGGTGGTGCTGTCGTACGGCGCCGGCGTCGTCGGAGAGCTGGCCACCACCGCCGCCGCTCGCCAGCTCGCCATCGCCCACGAGGCCATGCGCTCGGCCGACGAGCTGGTCCGCACCGGCTCCCTCGACGAGGCCATGCGCGGCTACCGCGCGCTGCTCGCCGCCGCGGGTCCCGATCAGCCCGCGCTGCTCGAGCGCATCCTGTCGATCGCCGCCGCCCGCCCGAGCTGGTTCGCCGACGGGCTCGAGCTGTCGCGCCAGGCCCTCGCCCGCTGGCCCGACGTCCCGGCCGCGTACGCGGCGCTGGCCTCGATCGCGCTGGCCAAGGGCGACACCGCCGAGGCCGCGGCGCGGCTGACCGGGCTGTCCGACGTCGCCGCCCGGCTCGGCGATGGGGGCGCCGCCGCGCTG
>SXJR01000199.1 GCA_005779305.1 Myxococcales bacterium | reverse complement strand
GAACGTGCCCGGCGATTCCATGGCCCGCCTCGCCCAACTCGCCACGACGAACGACCGCGAGCCAGCGCTCGTCCGGTGAGACAGCGACGAGGTCGTCCAGCTCCTCACCGTCGCCACTTCCGCGCACGAGATAGGGCCTCTTTCGATCCCTTGCCGCCCATCGTCGTCCTGGCGCGCCTGACACAGGACCGTCCATCGGCCGTCGCGTGCGGTCGCGATCACGACCGTCGGATGCGCTGTGCCGATGGGGCCATCGGGCACCCGCGTCGGTAGCGCGGTCGTTGGGAGCTGCACTCGATGAACCGTCCCCGCCGCGACCTGCACGGGACCACCGTCGCTCCGGCTGCAGTCGCATGCCAAGGCGGCCAGCACGAGCAAGGCAATGCGGTGGGTCACGGCGTCACCCGCACGCACGACTCGAACCAGCGGACGCCGCCGCGCTCGTCGCGCTGGATGACCCAGATGGAGAAGTCGGTCGGCCCGTCGAGCTGATCGGCGGCGGGCGACTCCCACTCGGTGTCGAGCGGCGGCTGGTTGCCGGCGCCGTCGCGCGGACCGCCGGTGCCGGCGCGGGTCCAGTCGCCGCCACCAGCCAGCCATTCGTAGCGCAGGTTCTCGGTGAACATCCGCGCCCCGCCCTCGAAGGTCGGCAACACGTAGTCCTCGCGCACGCCGTCGGGCTCGATCGGATCGAGGTGGATGCTCTCCTCGGGCCCGAGCGCGAGCGGCGCGACCTGATCGATGCAACGACCGAGCTGGAGCCGCGCGGGCGCAGCGCCGTCGCCGCGATCGACGTCGATCGAGATCAGGTCCGGGTTGGTGTTGGCGACCCGGCCCTCGGGGAACAGCGGCGAGTAGCGCACCGACTTGACCCCGTAGATGGCGTCGGCCTCGCCGCCGCCGACTGGCACCACCCGCAGGCTGACCGCGAGATCGACGCCGCCGAACCCCGACAGGCTGTCGTTCTCGATCGTGTCGCGCAGCAGCGCCACGAGATCGCCGTCGGCGGGCAGGGTCGCGCAGGCCACCTGCGGCGCGCCGGCGAGCTCGGGATCCTCGAGCACGCCACCGCCCAACGGCTTCGACGGGCGCTCGGGATCATCGCAGCGCGACTCGCCGCCCCCGCACGCGGTCATCGACCACGCGAGCGCGCGGTCGTCGGCGGGGTCGGCCACGAGCGCGCACACCTCGACCGGATCGAACATGGTGCCGAGCGGGTTCTGGGGATCGACCACCTGCACCTGCTCGGGCGGCTCGGCGCTCATGCCGATCATCCGCAGATCGATCACGATCGCCGGATTCTCGAAGCTGCCGCACGCGGCCAGGGCCACGCCAGCGAGCGCGAGGACGCGAGTGAGCGTGCGCATCAGAACTGCCCCCGGATACCGATGGTCGGCAGGATCGGGATGCCGGTCACCGGCGCGCTCTCGCGATAGCGGTAGTCCCACTGGATGGCCTCGACGTTGCCGACGTTGAAGACGTTCTGCACGTCGACGTACAGGCCCATGCTCCAGCGCTCGAACAGCCAGGTCTTCTCGACCCGCACGTCGACCTGGTGGAAGAGCTCGCGCCGGATGGTGCGGAATCCGCCGCTCACCGGCCGGTAGCCGCCGCTGTCGGCGTCGTAGGTGGCGCCGATGTACGGGGTGTCGGGCCGCCCCGACGACAGGCGCAGCCGCCCACCCAGCTCCCAGCCGCCGCCCGGCTTCCAGCTCAGCACCGCGTTCAGGTTGTGGGGCTGATCGAACGCGGTCGGCGTGGCCCGCGACGTGTCGCGCTGCCGCCGCACGCTCTTGCCGAACGTGTACGAGAGCCAGCCGTAGAGTGACTCGCTGATCTCGCGACGGACGAGCGCCTCGAAGCCCCAGGTGCGGCCGCTACCGGTGTTGACGAAGTTCTCCGGATCGGCGACCTCGCCTTCGAGCTCGGCGGCGCCCGAGAACACCACCAGCTCGTCGCGATCGATGTAGTAGACCTCGCCGTCGACGTACCAGAGCCGGGTCGGCTTGACCTCGGCACCAACACCCACGTGGATACCGCGCTCGGAGCGCACCTCGGGGTTGCCGAACCGCGCGTCGACCGCTTCGGCCTGGGGCGGCTGGTGGAAGACGCCGAGGTAGCCCTTGGTCACCACCGTGCTGGTGGTCTGGTAGCGGCCGGTCAGGCGCAGGTCGCCGTCGAGCCAGGCCTGGCCGCTGATGACGTGAGCGTCGACGCGGGCGCCGGGCAGGAGCCGCAGCCGCGGCGTCACGTCGATGGCCAGATCGGCGTGCAGCGCCATGGACATCTGCTCGACCGAGCGCAGGAAGCGGGTGGGGTCGATGTCGATCTCGTCGCCGCCTTCGATGTTGGTGTCGTCGCGAACCAGCGCGTCGTAGGTCGTCACCCGCGACTCGAGGTCGAGACCGGTGTCGAGCAGGATCTTGGCCGAGAGCGGGCCCTTCACGCGCATCCGATACGAGATCGAGTCCTGCACGATCGCCGCCTCGGTGAAGGCGCTGGCCCCGCCAGCCTGGCCGGCCGCGAACGACAGCGAGTCGCGGCCCCACGCCGGCGACAACGTGAGCGTGAAGTCCTTGGCCAGCGGCCGCTGGTAACGGCCGATCAGGCGGAAGAACTTCACCGCGGTGTTGAGATCGAGCGACTCCTCCTCGTCCTCGTCGGTCTGCAGCACGTCGAGCTCGTCGCTCGAGCGGATCGCGAACACGCCCAGCTTGCCGTCGCGGCCCAGGTCGTAGTCGGCGCGCAGCATGCCGTCCCAGTAGACCGGCACCACCACCCGGGTCGAGCCCGGTGATGGCTCGGGCAGGACCAGGGGCAGGAGCGCGTCGACGTACGAGCGCCGGCCGGCCACGCCGAACGAGCCGCGCTTGCCGAGCGGCGCGCGCAGGTAGCCGCCGGCGTCGAGCAGATCGACGTCGGCCGAGCCGTGGACGCCGTCGCTCTTGGTGGCGCGGGTCTCGACCGCGACCACCCCGCCGTGCGAACGCCCGAAGCGCGCCGGGTAACCGCTGGGGTAGAGATCGATGCTGTCGACGAACTCGGCGTTGAGGATCGACGGGCCGCCCAGGAAGTGAAAGAGCTGCGGCACGCGGTGGCCGTCGATGTAGACCGCGGTGTCGTCGGGGTTGGAGCCGCGCACGACCAGGAAGCCGAGGCCGAAGGGCGTGCGGGCCAGCCCGGGCAAGGTCTGGATGACGCGCAGCGGATCGCCGAACGTGCCCGGCACCGAGGTGAGCTGCTGGCGCTGCAGCGTGCGGCGCGTGACCTCGAGCACCTCGCGCTCGCCCTCCACCAGGGTCTCGTAGCGGCTGCCGCCCCGCGGCCGCATCCACAGCCGGACCTCGATCGACTCGCGCTTGCCCAGGTTCACCGCGCGCTCGAGCCGATCGAACCTGTCGCCGATGGCGAGGATGGTGTACGGCCCGGGCGCCAGGCCGTGGAAATAGAAGCGTCCGCGGTCGTCGGTGACCGCGTCGACGCCGAGCTCGGCCACGCTGACGATCACCCCGGCGAGCTTGCTTCGGGTGCCGCGCTCCACCACCTCGCCCTCGATGCTGACCGGCAGCCGCACGTCGCCGCCGCGACTGGGCGGCCCCTCGGCGGCCGGATCGGTCGCACCACTGCCACCTCCGCCGTCGGGGGGCGGCGGCGGCGGCTCCTCGACCTGCTCGATCACGAAGTGGATCGTGGTCTCGACCGTGATCGGCCCGGGCTTGCCGTCGATCTCGGCGGGATCGAACACGTACTGCATGGCGGCGGCGACCGCGGCCTGGTCGAAGCCGTCGCCCTGGGCGGTGATGACCTCGACCCGGGTGACCACGCCGTCGGCGTCGATCGAGATGCGCACCGGCACCTGGGCCTGCTTGCCGGCGGCCAGCGCCGCCGGTGGGTACTCGGGCGCCACCGCCTGGAGCAACACCGGCGCCTTGGTCATGACCCCGGTCGGGGTGGGCGGAGGAGGAGGATCGTCCCGGCGCACGTCCTGGGCGACCGCGTCGCCCACCCGGCCCACCAGCGCCCCGATGGCGATCGCCGCGAGCGCGAACGCGGCGGCTGCGGGACGTGCCATCGCTCACCAGGTTAACCCCAAAGCTCGCCTGTATCGACCCGCCTCGCTTGGTCCTGCACCCGGGGGCTGCGTTGTTTCTCCGGTGCTCGGGTCACGGGCACCAGCCCGCTCCCCTCCGCTCCTCGAAACGCCTCGCCCGCGGGCGCATGCCCGGCGCGATCCGGGATCGATCCAGGCGAACTCTGGGGTTCGTCGGGCCGGCGACGATGACAAGCCGCCGCGACGACCCTGTGTGCGATACTCGGGCCGTGCGCCAGCTCCTCGCACTCGCCGCGGTCGCCTCGCTTGCGGCGTGCTCGGCCCCGCCCGGCGGCGATCGCACGGACGCCCCGCTCGGCGGCGACGGAGGCTCCGACTCCGACGGAGGCACCGACGCGCCGACCGCCGCGTTCGCGGTCCAGTACGCCGACCCCGATCACGGCCCCTTCCGCGGCGGCACCATCACCACCATCCGCGGCAACGGCTTTCGCGAGGACGACGAGGTCTGGATCGGCGGCCGCCGCGTCCTCGACCAGGAGTTCATCGACTCGCGCCGCGTCGAGGTGACCACGCCGCCCGGGGATCCCGGCGCGGCCACCGTCGAGGTCCGCCGCGACGGCGGCGGCGACAGCGCTCACCGCGACGGCGCCTTCATCTTCGACGCCATCGCCGTCGATCCGCCCACCGGCTCGGTCGCCGGCGGCACCTTCATCACCATCACCGGGTACGGCACCGCCTTCGACGCCAGCACCGTGGTCCGCGTCGACGGCCTGCCGCTGTCGGCGATCACCGTCGAGAACGGCCAGCGCCTCACCGGCTACACCCCGCCCGGCATCGCCGGCGACGCCGACGTCGACGTGCTCTCCGCCGCCGGCGCCGTCCACGTCGATCGCGGCTACACGTACATCACCACCGGCGACACCTTCGCCGGCGGCTTCTCGGGCCCGCCCATCAACGGCGTGCTCAATGTGGTCATCGTCAACGCCTGGACCAAGGACGGCGTGCCCGGCGCCTTCGTCGCGGTCGGTGATCCGAACACGACCGCGTACCGGGGCACCACCAACTCGCTTGGAGAGATCACCTTCTCCGGCCCTGATCTGGTCGGCCCGGTGGTGGTCACCGCCTGGGCGCAGGATCACGAGGTCGGCACCTTCCACTGCGTCGACTCGCAGAACCTCACCATCTGGCTGCGCTCGCCGCTTCCGCCACCCAGCGGCGGCCCACCGCCCATCGGCTCCGACGGGGCTCGCATCCGCGGCAGCGTCATGTTCGGCGAGGCCACCGGCCTCGGATCGCCCTACTGGAACCTCGTGCCCGAGCCGCGCACGCCGACCGAGCGCAAGCGTATCTACGTGACCTCGGCCGCCGGCGGGGTCACCGGCCAGCCGCAGCCGCCGGTCGCGCCCATCGACTACACCGGGCCCGATCGCCTGGCCTGGACCTACGAGGTCGCGGCCCGCCCCGGCGCGCTGGCCGTGGTCGCCATCGCCGGGCTCTACGACCCGGCGCGTGATCCCACCGGCCAGGGCAACGCCGGCTTCGAGCCCTTCGCCATGGGCGTCGCCCGCGGCGTCCTCGTCGGCCCCAGCGAGAACAAGACCGGCGTCGACATCGTGGTCAACATCCCGCTCGACGCCGCGCTGCGCATCCAGCTCGATCGCGCGCCTCCGCTCGACACCCCCGGCTTCTGGGGCCCCACCCAGTACCGCCTGCGCGGCGGCGTCGACCTGGGCGGCGAGGGCCTGGCCCACTTCGGCAAACATGGCCTGTCGCCGTTGATCACGCCCCAGAACGAGTGGATGTACCCCGGCGAGTCCGTCTTCCCGCCCGGCGATGACGCGATCACCCTCACCGACGTCCCGGCCCTGGCTCGCTCCGTCGCCGACGGCAGCTACGCCATGCACGTCGGCGCCTACTCGCAGAGCGGCGGCTCGCCCTACTCGGTGCGCATCGTGCGCGGCATCCTCGACGGCAGCGCCCCCATCAGCGTCGGCGACTTCCTCGGCGTGCCCCGCGCCACCGACCCACCGCCGTCGGGCCTGGGCAGCGGCCGCCGGGTCGCCTTCACCCCCGAGGGCAACACCACCGGCACGCCCACCTTCCACCTCCACATGATGTCGGACGCGGCCGGCCTACCGGTGTGGCGCGGCGTCACCTGCGACCTCAACGCGCTCGAGCTGCCCGATCTGTCATCGATCGGCGTGAGCTGGCCGCCGACCAGCCAGACCCTGTCGTGGACCATCTGGTCGATCAAAGCGCCGTCGGCGTACACCAACTTCACCTACCGCTGGCTCGGGCAGTCGTACTGGCGGGCGTACGCGTCGGCGTCCTACGCGGTGCAGTTCCCGACGCCGGTCATCATCGCGCCCTGATGCCTGCCGCCCCGACATCGATGCGCCGCTTCGCCGTCGTGCTCGTCACGCTCGCCGCCGCCGCCTGCTCCAAGGGCGGCGACGCCCAGATCTGCGCCGGCGGCGACAGCCGCTGCGACGGCAACCGGTACCAGGTGTGCAGCGACGACGGCGAGCGCTGGGACGTCCGCAGCGACTGCGCCGCCGACGGCGACCTCTGCGTCACCGGCATGGGCTGCGTCGAGTGTTTTCCCGACACCCGCGCCTGCGTGGATCAGGACATCGTGCGCTGCCGCCCCGACGGCTCGGGCGCCGACGTGATCGCCTCGTGCGACGGCAGCCAGCAAGAGCTGTGCAGCGGCGGCGAGTGCGTCGACGCCTGCCAGCTCGCCGCGCTGTCGCGCGACTACGAGGGCTGCGACTACTGGGCGGTCGATCTCGACAACGCCGTGGTCGCCAACCAGGGCGCGGCCTCGGCCCAGCAGTTCTCGGTGGTGGTGTCCAACGCCAGCCTCCTCGAGTCCGACGTCCACGTCGAGATCTGGTGCACGACCGAGGACGCCGCCAACCCGTCGACGCCGTGCACGCCGGGCCAGCCCTACGTGGTCGAGGGCCCGGTCCGCCTCGGTCCCGGCGACCTGCGCATCCTCGATCTCGACGCCCGCGAGGTCGACGGGTCGAGCGCGCCCCAGCTCAACGACGGCCCTCACACCTTCAAGTCGCGCCGCGCCTACCACATCGTCTCGAACGCGCCGCTGGTCGCCTACCAGTTCAACCCGCTCGAGAACGTCGGCGTGTTCTCCAACGACGCCTCCTTGCTGCTGCCGTCGGAGGCGCTGTCGTCGACGTACATGGTCTCGTCGTGGCCGCAGACCATCGCCCGCACCGAGCAGTCCGAGACCAACATGGGCATCCACCTGCGCGCCTTCCTCACCGTGGTCGGGATCGAGGACGGCACCACGGTCAACGTGCGGCTCTCGGCCCGCATCCTGGGCGGCGGCGGCATCGGCCCCGCCAACGCCGGCGACGCCATCTCGTTCACCCTCGACCGCTTCGACGTCGTCAACCTGGAGACCGACGACTTCAACGCCGACTTCACCGGCTCGACCGTGTTCGCCGAGGGCGGCAAGCGGGTCGCGGTCTTCACCGGCAGCGAGGCCTCCGACGCGCCCCGCTTCGACACCCTGGCCACCCGCCGCTGCTGCGCCGACCACCTCGAGGAGCAGATCTTCCCCGAGGACTCGTTCGGCACCCGGTTCGTCGCGGTCAAGTCGCCGCTGCGCTCCAAGCTGGTCGACAGCGCCGGCTGGGACGTCGCCGTCGTCCCCGACGAGCCCGAGTACTGGCGGGTGGTGGCGTCGCGCGACGGCACCACCGTCACCACCGACCTGCCCGCGCCCAACGATCGCTTCCTGCTCGGCCGCGGCGCCTCCGTGATCATCGAGAGCGAGCGTGACTTCCTGCTCGAAGCCACCGCGCCCATCGCCTTCACCCAGATCCCGGCCAGCCAGCAGGCCACCGGCATCCCGTCGACGCTCCCCAATGGCGACCGACCGCCCGGCGGCGATCCCTCGCTCATCTGGGTGCCGCCGGTCGAGCAGTGGCGCAACCGCTACCTGTTCCTGGTTCCCAACAAGTACGCGTTCGACTTCCTGCTCATGGCCATCCCGGCCAGCGCCCGCCTCACCTACGACACCCTCCCCATCGACGACGTGCTCACCTGCGAGCGTGAGCCGATCGGTATGCAGGTACCGCCGGCCGGCGGCGATCCGGTCGAGTACGTGGCGGTGCGGTGCCAGCTCTCCTTCCCGATGCCGGGCGGGGCCGGCGCCCAGGACGATGGCGTCCACCTGCTCACCACCAGCGGCGGCGAGTCGTTCGGGCTGGTGGTCTGGGGCTGGGACAGCTTCGTCAGCTACGGCTATCCGGGCGGCTCGAACGTCGATCGCATCAATCTGAACTGATCACGCGCTCGCCTAGGCAACTGCGTAGGCAACTGGATAGGCAAACCGGCGGGCGGGGCGCGTTTCGGCTGCCGCGTTCGCGCAAGGGCGTGGATCTTCGTTCGCCGCGGCTGCCGGCAAGCTGGCGCGCGCCTTGCTGACAGCGGCGGCAAGGAGTCACGTCATGAAGAATCAGATCTACATCGCCATGCTTCTCGCCGCCTCGGCGGTCTTGCCAGCCGTTGCCACCGCCGGTCTCACGTCGACGCACGAGGTCGGGATCGCCCCGACGCCCTACGTGGCCGGCCGGACCCGCGCCCAGGGATCGATGATGGGTGCGCGCAACAGCGCCGACAGCGTGCAGTACATCGGGTGTCGCGCGAACCAGGAGATCGGCTACTGCTACGCACGCGACAAGGCGGGCAAGACGTTCATGTGCAGCAGCAGCGCTCCGGCGATGCTGACCGCGATCACGGCCGTGAACGCAAGCTCGTGGCTCATCATCGACGCCGACTCGATCGGCATCTGCAGGAACCTCGAGATCACCAACATGTCGCGCTACATCGCGAACATCGTGAGCGCCGGCTCGACGATCCCCGGTTCGAGCCTGCCGTGAAGGGCACACTCGGCGCAGGAGCGCTGTGCCTGGCCATCGGCCTGGGTCTCGGCGCGTTGTTCACGGGCTCGCCGCCGGCGACAACCGTCGGCTCGACGCCGCGGGCGTCCCCAGGTCCGGCCGGCGACGCCATGTCCCGGGCCGAGCTGACGTCGATCATCCGGCAGGAGCTGGCCCGCGAGCGAGGCGCCTCGACGAGCGCAGGCGTCGCGACCGGTGCCACGACCGCGGCCGCAGGCCACAACGATGACGGCAACGACGCACCGGTCGACCGCTCCACGCTGAGCCCGGCGCTCGTCGACAAGTCCGAGCGCGCCACCCAGATCGTCGGCAGCGCCCTGTCCCGCGGCGCGTGGACCGAGGCCGACAAGGCGGCGCTCAGCATCGAGCTCGAGGGCCTGCCGGGTCCGCTCATGGCTGAGATCGCCGGCGAACTGGCTGCCGCGGTCAACCGCGGCGACGTGCGCCTCGACCTCGACCCCGACAGCATGCCGCTCTGAGGAACCAGCGCGTCAGTCAGTCGTGTTCGGTCGGTCCAGCGTGATCCTCGGCGAGCCTCCGTCGGTGGTCACGGTCAGGGTGTACGTGACCTCGTTGCCATCGCAGTCGAGATCGCCCACCGCGACGGCGGTGAGGATCTTGCCGTCGCTCTCGTAGCCGTACCGGAAGTAGTGGGGCTCGTCCCGCTCGAAGTCGAGCCGATCCCAGGCGGGCACGGACCAGTCGGCCGGGCTGGTCTCGCACTTCTTCAAGGGGTACTCGCAGCACGAGCGCGAGGGCGTGAGCGGCGCCCGTTGCACCGGCAAGGCGCCATCCATCACGTACGCCGCGCGGGCTGCCTTCCCGATCGCCTCCAGGCCGAGCTCGGCCTCGGAGCGCTTGGGTCGCTTCATGTAGTCCATGAACGCGGGGATGGCGACCGCGGCCACGACGCCGAGGGCGAACGTCGGCGCCATCAGGCCACCGTGGCCGGCCCTCAGGTCGCCCGCGAAGGGCGCCGACGGCGCCGATCGGGCGATGGCGTCCAGCGGCGCGCGGGTCCCGGCGACGAGATCTGCCGTCGAGACCGCGAGCAGGCGCGTCACCACGTCGGGTGGGTTGGCCCAGGCGGTGCGCACGCCGAGCACCACGTGCACGCGATCGCCGTCGAGACGAGCCGCGAGCCCGAGCTCGTTGAAGAGCGACAGCAGCCGCGCCATACCCGCCAGCGCCGCTTCGGTCGCAGGTAGCTGGCCCGCGGCGGGGAGGCTGCTGGTGAAGCCGTGGCCCCAGAACGCCGCGGCCCACGTGCCATCGGCGAGCTCTCGGCCCAGCGGGCTCAGCGGCATCGCCGGCCCACGATGGGGTGCGCCCGACGGGACGGCGCGGAGCTCGTTGCCCTCGAGGCGGAGCTCGAGCTGGAGGCCCGCCAGCTCCGGGACGGAGATGCGACAGCCGCCATCCGGGCGGGCGCTGGCCTGCCACGCCGGCGGCGCCAGCTCGGGACAGCGCGCGAGCACAACCCGCATCGGCGCCGGATCGGCGAGGGGGAGCCGCAGGTCGGGACCGCCGGCGGCGAGCGACGCGGTGAGCGGGCCGGCGAACGAACGAGCGAGGCCGTGCAGGGTCACGCCGTCGACCAGCGGCACATCGGGCAAGAGCTGGAAGAGCGGCGCCAGCCCGACCACGCCGAAACCGGTGGTCCCGGGCTCGAGCCGGGGCCGGTGCTGGCCACCGAGCGCGGCGACCAGCGGAGGCGGGGCCGTCGCGACCGCGCGCACCACCACGGCGCCACGCTCGAGCTGCACCACCGCCGCCGGAGACGCGGCGCCTGGGAACACCGCCTCGACGTCGCCGCGCGCGCGCAGCGCTGCG
>SXJR01000198.1 GCA_005779305.1 Myxococcales bacterium | reverse complement strand
CGGCGGCGGCGGCGGCAGCGGCTTCTTGCGGGTGGCGACGACGCCACCGACCACGGCGACGGCGCCGCCGCCGATGAGCAACCAGATCCACCACCGCGAGCTGGCCCCAGGCGGGCTCCACGATGGCGTCAGCGTCACCGGCATGGCGGTGGTGTCCTGCCCGTCGATGCGGAGCATGAGCGGGTGCTCCCGGCCATCCCAGGTGAAGCCGGCCTTGAGCTTGGCGTCGAATCCGGGGAAGGTGACGTAATAGCGATCATCGAGCAAGGAGGTGAACCCGCTGGTGGCGCCATCGAGGTTGCCAGCCGAGGTCAGCTTCTGGGCCTGCCCACCGACGAGGATCTTGAGATCGGCGATGGCCTGATCCTTGACCTTGCGCCAGTCGGCCTCGGCCGCCGCGTAGGCTTCCTCGAGCACCGGGTCGCTGGTCTCTTCGCCGGTCTTGGGGTCGACCTTGATCGGCGGTGGCACCGGCGCGCCCAGCGCCGGCTCGTCGATCTGCAGCGCCGCCGCGAAAGCGACGACGTTCTTCTCGGCGAGCTGCTTCTGAAGCTCGCGCATCGCGCCCGACGGGTTCTTCGAGCCGGCGCCATCGATGCCGTCACCGAGGATGTAGAGCGCCTTGCGCGGCGCCTGCACCTTGTCGAGCTCGGCGATGGCGCGCTTGACCGCACCGGCCAGGTCGCGCTCGGCCTTGGGGCCAGCGGGGTCCTTGGGTGCCAGCTTCACCCCGGCCAGCTCGGCCAGGGGACCGAACGGCTTGCGCACCTCGAGATCGCCCCGGTACATCAGCACCATGCCCTGCGAGCCGGGCGGCCCGGCGGTGGCGACGGTGGCAAGCGCGCCCTCGAGGCCCGCGACCAGCTCCTTGCGGCCGTTGAGCCAGCTGGCGTCGCCGTAGACGAGCACCGCGATGGCCACCGGCTCGGACCCCTGGACATAGGGGATGACGGCGCTGGCCTTGACGCCGGCCAGCCGGCCATCGGTCTGGCGCAACACGAACGACTCGGGCGCCAGCGCGGTCCCGCCGATCACCGTCACGGTGATGGTCGGCGCCGGGTGCTTGTCCTTGTCGGTGGGCTCGCCGGCCTTGGTCTCGAAGCGTAGCTCGGGCCCGGCGGCGGCGATGCCGGCGCTCGCGAGCACGAGGCCCGCGACCGCGACCGCGATCCGGTGGGGCGAACGGGTGGGCATGGTGGGTTGCATCTTACTCTCGTCGGAAGATCAGCTCGCTGTTGCCGACACGGATCACGTCACCGCCGGCCAGGAGCTTCTTGGGCATGCGATGCCCGTTGACGTAGACCCCGTTGGTCGACCCGAAGTCGGCCAGCTCGTACCCGGCCTCGACCCGGCGGATACCGGCGTGTTTGCGCGATACCGCCGGATCGGCAAGCACCACCGTGTTGCCCGCGACCGAGCCCACCGTGGTCACCTCCTCACGCAGCTCGACGACGTGCCCGGCCAGCGGCCCGACGATGAACTCGAGGCGGGCCGACGGCGTCCAGCCGCAGAAGTAGCAACGGTCCCACTGCGGGAGCTGCGGCTGCCGGCAGTTGCCGCACACCCGGCCGCGGCCGCGACGGCCCCGGCGCGCCAGCCACGTGACCAGCAGGAGCACGAGGACAAGCCCGACCACCGACCCGACCACGATCCCCACCACGGCGGCCGTCGACACGATGGCCTCTGCACGCTCAGGTGTTGATCGTCTTGAACTTGCAGTCGGTCTTGCCGAACTTGATGACGTCGTTGTCGATCAGCTCGTGACGCTGGATCCGCCGCTCGTTGACGAAGGTGCCGTTGGTCGACCCGCTGTCGATCACCGTGAAGCCGTTGGGCGACATCGCGATCTGGGCGTGGTCGCTGCTCATGAAGCCGTCGTTGATGATGATGTGCGCGCCGTGGGCGTTGCCCACCTTGGTCACGCCGGCGAAGAGCTTGAATGTCTGGAACTGCTGGGGGCCGTTGATCGGCACCAACCATCCCACCACCGGCACGCCGTCGCCGCTGGAGATATTGATGGCCATGGTCTTGTTGGCCTGCGCCGGCGCGGCCTGGATCTGCGGTGGCGGCGCTGCTGCCTGGGGCGGAGGGGCCATCATCGGCATCGGCATCGGCGCCGGCTGAGGCTTCTTGCGGGTGATCAGCGCGACCAGGCCGACGAGCACGACCAGGCCGCCCGGGATCGCGATCCACAGCCACCACAGCGAGCCACCCTTGGACTGTCCCCACACCGGCATCAGCACGACGGACTGGTTCTTCTCGGTGACCGGCTCGTCTTCCTTGAGCAGGGCCAGCTCGTGCTCCTTGCCGTCCCAGTCGAAGCCGCTCTTGAGCTTGGTCTTCGCGTCCATCACCTGGCCGGGGAAGATCATGTAGTAGCGGCTGTTGATGGTGGTCACCGCCGCCGAGATCTTGGTGGCGAGGTCGGCGGCGTCCTTGATCTTGTAGTAGCTACCGTCGCCGCCCTGGCCCAGGGCCTTCATGACCTGGGCGTTCTTCTGCGGATCGTCCTGCCCCATCAGCTCGCTGGCGGCCTCGAGGTGGAAGGCGAAGATGTCGATCTTCTCGTTATCGAACTGCTTGCGGATGTTCTTGATGTCGTCGACCGAGCCGGCGTCGAAACCGTCGGCGATCACGAACAACACGCGGCGGGTGGCCGACGCCTTCTTGAGCTGGGCCAGCGACTCACGCAGACCCTCGGCCAGCTCGCGGCTGGTCTTGCCCTTCTGCAGCTCCTGGGCGCCGAGCTTGTCGCAGGTCACGTCCTTGAGCGGCCCCATCGGATACCGCACGTCGGCACCGACCGAGTACAGCAGCAGCGCACCCTTCGAGCCACTGGGGTTGCCGGCCGACGAGATCGTGGTTGGGGTCTCCTCTTCCTTGCCGGCCGGCGCGTCGAGCGCGTTGCAGATGACGTCGTAGACGCCCTTGGAGAACTTGGTGCCGATGACGCGGATCGTAGGTGGCGGCGCGCCCGGATCGTCGGGCGTCGGCGGCGCCGGCGGCTGGACGTACTTGTCGGTGCCGAAGTAGTACTGGTGGCCCTCGACCAGAACGACGATGGCCAGCGAGTCACTCGACTTGTGGAAGGGGATGACCGTGGTGGGCGAGACCCCCTTCATCTTCTTCTTCTGGTCGGTGTCCTCGAGCTTGAACTTGGCCTTGTCCTCGTCCTTGGGAGCCGGCTCGCCGATGACCTTGATCTTGATGTTGGGCGGCGGGTTCTTGACCTTCTCGGTCGGCTCGCCCGGCATGGTCTCGACGATCGTCCACGACGAGATCTGCGCGAACGCGAGGCGCGGGACCGCCACCGCGACCAGCGCGGCCACTGCTGTCAGGGTCAGCGCGCGCGTCCTCATAGACTCTTGAACCTGCAAAGCGCCTGGCCGAACTTCACGAAATCGTTGTCGACCAGCTCCTGCTTGTCGACACGCTTGTCGTTGACGTACGTGCCGTTGGTCGAGCCCAGATCCTTGAGCATCCACAGCCCGGCCTCGACCTTGATCTCGGCGTGCTTCGACGACATGAACTTGTCCTGCAGCACCAGGTTGCAGGTCGCCGGATCGGTGCCGATGAGCGTCGCCGAGCCGAGGGTGAACAACTCACCGCGCTGCGGCCCCTGCAGCGGCACCAGCCAGCCGATGACCTGCTGGCCGCCCTGCGCGGAGGGACCTGCCCCACCGCCGGCGTTGAGCATGAACGCCATGGTCTTGGGCGCCGGCTTGGCAGCGGCAGCGGCGGCGGCGGCGGCCTGGGCCGCGCCGGCTTGCGCGCAGTGCGGGCACTGGAACCACAGCTTGTCCATCTGCGCTTCGCACTGCGAGCAGAACTTCTTGGCGAACGGCCAGAAGCCGCGCGTCACCAGCGGGGGATTCGGGTTGATGGGTCCCGGGGCTCCCGGCGCGCCCGGCGCACCCGGAGGTGCCCCCGGCATTCCTGGCATTTGCTGCATGGCTCCTTGCGCTCCTTGTGCGGCCGCCTGGCCTTGACCGGCGAACGCCTGCCCTTGCTTGGCAAACCCGGCGCCCTGCTGGCCCAGATTCTGGACCCGCTTGGCGTCGAACTTCATTTGCCCGACCTTGCTCTGCGCTCCGACCCATTTGTTCTTGAGAGCCCGGAAGGGCTTGAAGATGGGTTCGATTGCCTTGAAGAACATGGGGCGTCCGGGATTCTAACACTCACCGCGGGGCGGTGGCGGTGGCGATCACTTGGGCTGGTAAACCCAGATGTGGAACATGTTTACGTCGCGACCGGCGGTGAGCGCCATTTGCTTGATGTTCAAGGTGGAGTCGGTCACCGCGTCGGCCGGGATCATCGCCGGCCAGTTGCGCCAGCGGTGGACGCGGTCGGTACCGGAGCACGCGACCACCCCGATCGACTTGCCGTTGACCTGCATCTCCAGCTCGTAGTCGCCGTAGACGTAGTCCATGCGGCGCAGGATCACGACCGGGCGGCCGGGCGTGATGTTCAAGATCTTGAACTCGGCGAAGCCGCCGACGTGGGCGCGGCCGACCCCCTCGAGCACGGTGCCGTCGGGATACTTGAGCTTCTGACGCGAGCGGTAGCTGTCGCGCGCTTCCTTGACGTTGAAGGCGTGCTTGGCCTCGGAGTCGGTGTCGAGGATCTTGATCTCGTCGACCAGCAGCCAGGTGAGGCCGTCGAGGTCCATCGAGTCCTTGGGATTGGGCATGACCTTGACGCCCTCCCAGTCCTTGATGTCGGCGGCCTTGGGCGCCTCTTCCTTGGGCGTCTCCTTGACGTCGACGAGCAGCTTCTCGCCGGCGACCGCCGCGGTCGCGATCTCGTTCAGCTTGGTCTGGAACGAGAGCATGTTGTTGAACGCCTCCATCGTGAACTTCCCCTCGGCGATCAGGCCGCGGAGGATCTCGACGTGGCGGCGGAACTCGGAGAACTCCTTCTTCTGCGCGATCTGCGGGTGGTGGGCGTCGACATCGAGCGCCATCTCGCCCTCGCTCTCGATGAGCAGGTAGAAGATGTCGAAGATGTTGCGCATGTCGACCATGTTCGAGGCGTCGAGCATGAGCGCGGTATTGCAGCACTGGACCACGTTGTTCGAGCTGTTCACGCCGCGGCGGGCGTACTCGAGCGACGAGCGGCGGATCTGCCACAGCACGTTCTGCAGGCGCAGGCGCTGGGCCGGCGCCATGAACGAGCCGGCCCGGCCGGCGCGCGGGACGAAGCGTAGATCGATCTCGTTGGCACGCGGGTCGGCCGGGTCGCGGGCGTCGCGGATGCGGTTGGCGCCCTTCTCCAGGTAGATGCGGCCGAGCTCGACCTCGCGGCTGATGTCGGGATCGGTCTGCGAGACCTCGACCTTGAAGGTCTCGAGCACGCGGCGGTGGCCCTTGTACTCGAGGTTCTCCTTGTAGGCGATGAAGTCGCTCATCTCCTCGTAGAAGCGAAGGACGATGTAGACCGTCTGCGGGAGCCGGAACTCCTCGGGGTTGATGTTCTTGATCTGGGCGTCGAAGACGACCATCTCGTGACCGGAGCCGTCGATGGCGCAGCCGGGCTGGATCTCGACCGAGAGATCGCCGCGAGCGCGAGCGCCGACGCGGAGGTCACCGCCGTAACCGAACGCCACTCCGGGGGAGTGGAACATCCGGTTGTGCAGCATCCGCTTGTCGATGTGGTACTTCTCGGCGTCGTTCCAGTCCTTCTCGGTGGTGAGGAACCCCTTGAAGAAGTTGATGCGCTTGAAGCCGTTTGGTTCGCTCATGTAGGTCTATTCCTCTCCCGTCGTGCCGACAACCTCGGCGCCGATGCCGATGCCGGAGCGCATGCCGATCGCGAAGAACTCGCGGAGCTCGGTGTCGCCTTGTTCCTCGAGGAACCGCAGGTAGTAGTGGGTGTGGTTGGGTTTCTCGAGCTGGACGATCTGGTGGATGCGGAAGACCAGCTCGGGCGTGACTTCGTCGAACTTCACCGGGATGGTGATGATGTAACAGTGGGCCAGGTTGACCGGCGGCAGGATCACCGAGTCGATACCGATGCGGGCCTCGGTCTCGACCCGGAAGCCCTTGAACGGCCAGACGTTCTCCTCGATGTCCGGCTCGTAGCCGGTGAACAGCTTGAGGAACAGCGCCAGGGCCCGCTTGGTGCCGCGGATCCGGTAGAGGTCAACGGCGCGCTTGATGAGCGCGCGCTTGCGGGCCTCGGGCCAGTCGAGATCGACGGTGAAGGCGGTCCACGACGCCAGCCAGGTCAGGAACTCGGGCGGCGTGGTGTGGGGGTCGTAGTACTTGTGGTTCTCGTCGATCTTCTTCTCGATCGAGCCAAAGATGTGCTCGAACAGGAAGCAGATGTCGCGGACCACGTTGTGGCCGACGGCGTCGGAGCGGCGGTACAGCGCCGGCAGGTGCTGCAGGTAGCCGCGCCGCGCCACCCAGATCGTGACCTCGGTGTTCTCGTAGACCATCTGGCCGCGGGCCGGCCGCTGATCGACGACGGTGTCGGGGTCCTCGTAGCCCTCGCGGTACAGCACGACCAGCCTGGCCAGCCCGGCATCCTCCATGAGGATGCGGGCCTTGCCCAGCGGCTGCCCGACGGTCTCGGGGACGCGGACGACCTTCCTGTTGACGAGCTCGGCCACCATGGTCAACGGATGTCGTCGCGGACCTTTTCCGCGATGTGGATGTTGATGAGGAAGGGCAGCTCGTCGTCGTCGACGCGCACGTGCTCGACGCCGACGTCGCGCAGCTCGTCACGCATCTCGAGGCTGTCGACGCCCTCGACGCCGGGGATCTCCTCGATGTGGTGGACGAGGTCGCTCTTGAGCACGGGACGCCCGAACTCCCAGCCTCGCCCGTCCTTGCCGCCGACCAGCGGATGGAGGAAGCGGCGCAGCTTGTGCTCGATCTCGCGGCGCAGGCGATCGGAGGAGCCGATCGAGCGGCGCAGCAGCGTGATCTTGAGCGAGAGGTCCTTGTACCGAGGCTTGACCACGTTGACGATGGTGCCGACCAGGCGGCGGTCGTCGAGGTAGCGCTTGACGAAGCGCATGATCTCGTTCGACGGCATGAGCCGCTTCGACAAGTCGTCGACGCGGTCGCTGCGGGTCTCGGCCTTGGGAATGACGACCAGCGTCACCTCGCCGCGGTTGGAGCGGTCGGGCACGCACTTGGCGCGGGCCAAGGACGTCGAAGCCCGCAGGGCCAGCATCTCGAAGTCCTCGGCGGTGACCGCACGATCGCGGCTCTTGATGGTGTAGGGCGCGCGCGACTTGGCCTCGTCGACGCTCTCGCGATCGGCGCCGCCGGCCGCGGCCAGTGGGTTCGTGACGCTGTCGATGTACGACAGCGCGCGCACCAGCGAGGTGACGGTGTTGGGATTGACGTTGCCGGAGCCGCCGCCGCCGATGCGGTAGCTGCGCAGCACGATGTTGTTGCGGCCCTCGGGCGGATACATGCCGCGGCGGCCGTCGCCGAAGGCGAGCTGGCCGGTGAGGAAGTCGAGCGTGTAGTGGCGGCTGGCCGGTCCCGACTCGAAGAAGCTGTCGACCCGCTTCCAGCGCACCCAGCACTCCTGGGACTCCTTGCCCTCGGCGTCGATCATCCTGACCGCGTCGGCGCCCAGGTCGGCGATGTCGTTGTCCTTGGGCCGCTGCTTCTCTCGGATCTCGAGGATCTCGCCCTCGAGCACGGGGCCGTGCAGGAGCTTGTAGCTCTGCAGCGGGCTGGCGTCGGAGCTGCCCAGGATCTCGTCGGTGACGGTGGCCTGGTGGTAGCCCTCGATCACGTTGGTGAGGACGCGGCGGATGCGCGGGAACTTGACGTACCCGCCCATCTCGAGCCGGGCGCGGATCCAGAACCGCTCCTCGGTGAACTTGAGGCTCTTCTGCGCGTCGTCGGGGGCGACGAAGCTGACGAAACCCGAGCCAGTGAAGCCGACGGTCTCGTCCTGCACCGGCAGCGGCTCCCACTGCTTGCCGCGCCAGTACTCCCACACCACCCGCTGCTCGTTCTCCCACGAGGCCCGCTTGAGACCCTCGTACTTGGCGAGCTCGGGGGTGAGCACCTCGGCGTCGTCGCCGGGGAGCGAGCCCAGGCCCAGCTCCTCGTCCATCTGGAAGTAGACGCCGACGTTGTCGTTGGGCAGCTTGTCGGCGAAGCCGAGGTACAGGGACGGCGACTCGTCGCTGCGCGCCGAGAACGGCTGGAACATCGTGTACTCGGTCTTGGCGACCTCGGTGATGTCCGTGTACGTGAAGTCGTTGAAGGTCAGCGCGTGGCGGACGTCGCGGTAGTCCTCGCGGTACTTGAGGCTGATGGACTTGAGCGCGGGCGGACGCAGCGGCCGCTCGTCCTTGGTGACCCACTTGTCGCCGTCGAGCGCGTACTCGGGCGCGGCGCCGAAGTCACCCTTCTCGATGCGGACGCGGATCCATTTCTTGACATCGCCGTTGACGTCGACCGGCTCCATGTCCTTGGGGCGACGGAAGTTGACCAGCCCCGACTGGGTCACAGCTCGGGTGTCGTCGTGGAAGCCGAGCTCGTCGCCGGCGCCGGGCAGGCCGCCACGCGGGCTCGAGCGACCGAGGAAGCGCCAGCGCTTCCCGTCGAAGTACTCCCACGCCATGATCAGCTGGTCGCTGGGGTTGGGGCGCGGGAACACGGCCTGATCGGCGAGCTGCAGATCGATCGAGATGTAGGCCTCGGGTGTCTGCATGAGCTCGTCGCAGGCCAGGTAGAGCACGCAGTCGGCCTTGGGCTCCTTGCCGAACGGGTACGTGTTCTTGCCCAGGTCGAGCGGGATGAAGGCACCGTTGTCGAGGTTGGCGAACGCCTTCTCGGGGGTGAGGCCTTCGCCGGCGATCTCGACGCGGGTCCGTACCGTGTCGATCTCGGTCTCCGACGGATCGCTCGGGACCTCGGACAGGCGGCCGCGCAGCCACAGTCCCTCGATGTCGTGGACCGTGGTGGGGAGGAAGGTCAGCGGTCCGAAGAACGCGACCTCGCCGCGATCGACCTCGATCGGGGCCTGGATCATGTCCTTCCAGCGCTCGCCGTTCCAGTACTCCCACTCGAGCATGCGGGCGAGGTCGCGGGTGCCGCGCTCGGGGCAACCCAGGAACACGCGCAGGACCGACGAGTCGCCGACGCCGGCGAAGCGAGCGTCGCAGAGGTAGAGGAAACGCTCGACGCGCTGGGCGCCGCCGAAGACCTCGAACGCACCCTCGGCGGGGTTGTTGATGTAACGCGAGTTGTCGGAGTAGCTGTCGTCGAAGTAGCTGAAAGCGCGGTCGAGGGCGACGTTGGTCACAACCAGGTCGCGCCCGGTCTCGAAGGTCACGGTCGAGTCGTCACCGGCCTGCGGCGTCGACACCTGGGTGCCCCTGGGCACCTTCTGCTTGGCGGTGCCCTCGACAAGCTTGAACTGGAGCAGGGCCTTGGCCGCGCGGGGCGCGTGCAGCTTGATGCCCAGGAGATTGAGGAACGCGACGTAGTTCTTCTCGGGGACCTGGTTGAGCCGGAAGATCAGGAGGTCGCTCATCCACGCGGCCAGCTCGAGGAGCGTGATGCCGGGGTCCGACGGGTTGTGGTTGGTCCACTCCGGCGCGTAGCGCGGGATGAGGCTGACCGCCTCGTCCACGATGTCCTGGTAACTGCGGTCGTCGAGCTTCGGAGATGGGATCATGTGGCCGCCTCGTCGGGGCTACGCAGGTAGAAGGGATAGACCAGGTTCTTCTTGTTGGTCTCGCCGATGATCTGGTACGTGATGCGGATGTCGAGGCGGTTGGGCTCGTTGCTGTTGGGCTCGGCCTTCACCGTGATCTCGGTGATGCGCGGCTCGAACTTGTAGAGCGCTTCCTCGCAGTAGTACTCGGCGCGGCCCGAGGTGATGCCGTTGTTGGGGTCGAACATCAGGTCGTGAATCCGGCAGCCGAAGGTCGGGCGCTGGACCCGCTCGCCGGGGGCGGTGCCGAGGACGATGAAGATCGACTCGCGCACGCTTTCCTCGAGCTGCGACGACGACAGTCCCCCGGTGAGGTTGATCGCCACCGGGAAACGCCAGCCCTTGCCGAGAAACGGGCGGTCGGCCATCAGAGAGTCCTCCCCATCGGGATGAGTGTCGCGAAGTGATTCACCGGTGCGCTCCCCCGAACGCGTTGCCGGACGTGCCGGAGATGTATCGTTGATCAGTCGGAGACGAGAAACTGCCGAAGTGACCAGATCACGTCAGGGCTGGAACCGACCCTGGATGAACTTGGCGCACTTCGAGCAC
The DNA here is from genome assembly GCA_005779305.1 of Myxococcales bacterium. Classification (GTDB taxonomy): domain Bacteria; phylum Myxococcota_A; class Polyangia; order Haliangiales; family Haliangiaceae; genus UBA2376. The sequence goes on along the minus strand of SXJR01000198.1, from coordinate 1,110 downwards.
GAGATGCGCGTCGAGCCGTCCGGTCGTTCTTCGACGACCATCGGGCGCGTGTTGCAGTGCGGGCAAGACAGATCGCCGGGGCGGCCGGCCATGATCATATCGAGCACGTCCTGCCACACGATCAGCGCTTCCTCGTCCACCGCTTGATCCTTTCGCGCCGGAGCGATCCGAACGCGGCCCAATCCTACGGATGCCCCCTCGCCTTGGTCAACGCGATGAGGCCCGATTCGCCACGTGGAATCCGGCGGAAAAACACGGCTGTCGGCGGATCCATCCACACCCGAGGACGGGCGCTTCACCGCCCACTGGTGACCGGTCCGGATTGACTGCAGACACGCCTGGATCAGGCACTGATCGGACCGTGCCGCAGAGGCCGCACGTTCTGATCTGACCGAGGCCCAAGGCCCGCGGTCCGAGGCCCAGCCTCAGGGCTTCTTGACCTTGCCGTCCGCACTGCCGCTGACGCCGCTCTCGCTCACGTCGACCGTGGCACGGGCGTCGTACAGGTCATCGTCGCCAGCGCGGTCGACGCCCTCCTGCGAGGCCCGACGACCGGCGCCCTCGGCATTCCGGGCGCCGCGGGTCCGCTCGATGGCCTCGTCGGTGGCGGCCGCCTGCACGGTCTCGGGCGCGGCCTCGACCTCGGTGACCTTTGCATCCACCGTGGCGCGCGGATCGTAGACGTCACCGGCCGAGTCGAACTGCTGGACCTCGCGCTGCTTGCTGCGCAGGTCGCCCTCGGCCCCGCTGACGCTGCCCTCGACGCCGGCGGTCTGGCCCCGCACCTGGCCCTCGACATCGGTGGCGCTGGAGACGCGGCCCTCGGCGTTCGAGGTCGCTGACGACGCGCGCGACTCGGCGTTGCCTTGCATCGACTGCGCGTCGCGGAGGCCTGACGCACCCTCGGCCCGCGATTGTGCGCGCGCCACCTCGGCGTTCGGATCCGGCGTGCTCGGCGCCGACGGCGTCGACGGGACACCGCCCGCAGCACCCTCGATATCGCCCGACGCCGCGGCGCCCGCGCGGCCGTCGAGGCGTGGCGCGCTGGCGTCGACCGACGCGCCGCCACCCGCACGTGCGCTGCTTCCGCCGACGCCGCCGCTCGCAGCG
>SXJR01000026.1 GCA_005779305.1 Myxococcales bacterium | reverse complement strand
CCTGCGGCAGGCCCTCCTGAGCATGGAGCAGACCCGGTGGCCGCGGCCGCTGCCGCCGGCGCGCGATCCGGATCCGCGGGCCGACGAGCCCGACGACGCCGATGCGTTGCTCGCTGCCGCCGATCGCGCGCTTGGCGTGCGGATGCCGGCGCGCGGCCGTGACAAGGGCGCGTGGGGAGCAGCCGCGGCGGCGCTCCTGGGCGTGGTCGAGACCGGCGGCGACGAGCCCGACTGGCGCGGCGACATCGAGGTCAAGACCGTGCCGGTGGCGCGCGATCGCGGCGGCCGCTGGCGGGTGACCGAGGATCCGGCGGTGGCGATGGTCGACGCCGAGCCGCTGGCCAAGCTGCGCCGGGTCCTGTGGCTGGTGCGGGCCAGCGTCGGTGACGGCGCGACCCTCCTGTCCTGGTACTTCCTCGAGTGGGACGCCGAGGTCGCCCGCCTGGTGCGGCGCGACCTCCACACCCGTCCCAAGGGCCCGCGCGGGACCACCCAGCGGGGCTGGTACCTGCACAAGCGGTTCTTCGTCGATGCCGGCTTGTATCCGACGTTGAACGGGCCCTGACGTGGCGGTTCCTGAAACGGCCGTTCACGTCCACGTCCACGTCCACGAATACGTCCACGGCTACGTCCACGACTACGTCCACGGCTACGTCCACGGCTACGACCACGGCTACGACTACGGCTACGACTACGGCTACGAGGCGTGGTACGAGGCAGCGTGATCGAAGATGGCCTCCGCATCGTGGGCTCGGCGCAGACCAACCGCGCCATGGAGGCCGAGCTGGTCCGGATCGTGAAGAAGGCGCTGGGGCGGCGGCCGGTGGCGCCGAAGCGGGATGGGACGGGCCAGCTCGCGTATCCATGGGACGACGCGATCGCGGCGGTGGCGCTCACCTACCACCGCACCTCGACGCGGGTGGTGCGCGACCTGTACGCGTCGAGCGCGCGGCGGCTGGAGCCGCTGTACGACGAGCTGGTCGCAGACGTGGCCGGGGATGGACGGAGCTGGACCGAGGGGCTGGCCTCGATCTCGGTCGAGGTGCGGCGGGTCGACGAGTTTGCCGCCGGCGAGCGCCAGGTCGTCGGCACGGTCAAGAACGCGATCGTCGATGGCCTGGCTCGGCGGGGGAAGCGGGTGCGCGTGGATGGCGAGCGGCCGGATGGCCTGCTGGTGGCGAGGCTCGACGACCGCGGGCGGATGCTGGTCGGGCTCGATCTCACCAAGGGCACGCGCACTCGGCGGGGCTGGCGCACCGAGGCCGGCGAGGCGCCCCTGCGCGAGCACGTGGCGGCGGTGATGGCGATGGAGGCCCGTTACGATCAGCGCAAGGACCTGGTGGTCGATCCCATGTGCGGCGCCGGCACCATCGCGATCGAGGCCGCGCTGGCTGCCCGCGGGGCGCCGGTCGCCGCCGGCGATCGCTCGCCGCCCTTGTGGCCCGACGCGCGCCCGGTGGTGATCGCCGGCGATCGCGATCTCGACGTGCTGGTGGCCGCGCGCCACAACGCCAGCCGCGCCGGCGTCGACGTGATCTTCCACCGCGGCGAGCTCACCACGCTCGATCGTGATCACCTGTGGGCCCTGGCCGCCGACGCCGGCGCCGTGCCCGAGCGCGGCCTGGTGCTGTGCAACCCGCCCTGGGGCGAACGCCTGGAGGTGGCCGACGCGCGCCTGCTCTACGGCGCGCTCGGCGACTGGTGGCGCTCGCTGCGCGACTTCCGCGCCGCGTTCCTGGTCGCCAACGCCGAGTTCGAGAACGCCTTCGGTGCGCGGTGGGCCATCAAGAAGCCCCTGTCCAGTGGTCCCCTTCGTGGCTATCTTTTCGTCTACGAGCCGTAAGCGCTCGGAAGATGAAGCTCCTCGACGATGAACCGACCGGATCCCCGGCGCGCTTCTGGCACCCAGAAGGCGACCGGATCCGCTGCGACCTGTGTCCGCGGGCGTGCCTGGTCAGCCCCGGGCAGCGCGCGTTCTGCTTCGTGCGCGCCAACCACGACGGCCAGATGGTGCTCACCACCTACGGTCGCGCCTCGGGGTTCTGCATCGATCCGATCGAGAAGAAGCCGCTCAACCACTTCTACCCCGGCAGCTCGGTGCTCTCGTTCGGCACCGCCGGCTGCAACCTCGGCTGCAAGTTTTGCCAGAACTGGGACATCTCCAAGGCCAAGCAGTTCGACAAGCTCGCCGACGTCGCCACCGCCGAGGCCATCGCCGACGCCGCCGTCCGCAGCGGCTGCAAGAGCGTCGCCTTCACCTACAACGATCCGACCATCTTCGCCGAGTGGGCCATCGACGTGGCCGCCGCGTGTCGCGACCGGGGCGTGAAGACCGTCGCCGTCACCGCCGGCTACATCACCGCCGAGGCCCGGCCCGAGCTCTACGCCGCGATGGACGCAGCCAACGTCGATCTCAAGGGCTTCACCGACGGGTTCTACCGCTCGCTGTGTTACGCTGAGTTCCAGCCGGTGCTCGAGACCCTCGAGTACCTGGTCCACCAGACCAAGGTCTGGGTCGAGGTCACGACCTTGCTCATCCCGGGCAAGAACGACGGCGAGGCCGAGATCGACGAGATGACCCGCTGGTTCGTCGAGCACCTCGGCCCCGAGGTGCCGCTGCACTTGACCGCCTTCCACCCCGATTACAAGCTGCCGGACATTCCGGCCACCCCGGCATCGACGCTCACCCGCGCCCGCGCCCAGGCGCTGGCGGCCGGGATCAAGCACGTCTACACCGGCAACGTCCACGACGCCGCCGGGCAGAGCACCTACTGCGCCGGCTGCGGTGCGGTCCTCATCGAGCGCGACTGGTACACGCTCGGCGCCTGGAACCTGCGCGACGGCCGTTGCACGTCGTGCGGCAAGGCGCTCGCCGGTCAGGTCACCGAGGCGCCGGGCACGTGGGGCGCCCGCCGCCTGCGCGTGATGGTCTGATCAGCGACCGACGCCGGCGGGCAGCCCGGGGATGCCGTCGGCGCCGGCCGGGATCTGGATGGTCGAGCTCTCGAAGTCGCTGGCGGTCATGGGCTGGTAGCTGCCGCCCAGGTGCGCCGACAGGAAGGCCTCGGATAGGGCCATGAACGCCATCCTGTTGGCCGGCCGCAGGAAGCCGTGACCCTCGTCAGGAAACACGACGTAGCTCACTGGCAGGCCCTTGGCCTGCATCGCCTTCACGATCTGGTCGGACTCGACGCGTTTGACCCGCGGATCGTTGGCGCCTTGTCCGATCAGGAGCGGGCGCTCGATCTTTGCCACGTGGGTGAGCGGCGAGACCTCGAGCAACGCGGCCTGGCCTTCCGCAGTCGTCCAGTCGCCCATGCGAAGCTGGAAGATGGAGAGCAACGGTTTCCAGTACGGAGGGAGCCCGTCGCCCAGGGTGACCAGGCTCGACGGACCGACGATGTCGACGCCACAGCGGAACGTGGTGGGCGTCAGGCTCAGACCGGCGAGGGTGGCGTAGCCACCGTAGCTGGCGCCCATGATGCACACCTGATCGCCGCTGGTGACGCCACGGCCGACGGCCCAGGTCACCGCGTCGAGCAGGTCATCGTGCATCTTCTTGCCCCACTGGCGGTTGCTGCTGTTGACGAAGCCTTTGCCGAAGCCGGTGGAGCCTCGGTAGTTCACCATCAGCACCGCATAGCCGCGGTTGGCGAGGAGCTGGGCGACGGGGTGGTAGCCCCAGCTGTCGCGCGCCCACGGCCCACCGTGGACCAGCAGCACCATCGGCACCGCCCCCGCAGGCGCGCCGTCACCGTCCGGATCGCTGCCCGCCGGCAGGCTGAGGTAGCTCGTCATGTGTAGGCCATCGCGGGTCTCGATGTCGACGGGGTGCATGCGCACCAGCGGGAGGCCGTCGAGCGCTGGCTGCGAGGTGTAGAGGAGCGTGCCCTTCTCGGCCTTGCGATCCCAGCGCCAGTAGCGGCCGGGCCTGACGTCGGCATGGTAGGCGACGATCCAGGTGCGATCGTCGTCCGACATCGAGGTCACGGCGAAGTCGCCCTCGTCCAGCCTGGCCAGCGCGGCGAGGTCGGGCGCGATCTTCTTGTCGACGACCTTCCACGCGGGACGGGCGCCGTCGAAGGCCACGGCCCGGACCGCGCCGCTCTTCGGATCGTTGATGGTGGTGGTTGCATCGGCGCGGGGGTGCTCGGCCACGAGCTTCCGCTTCTTGGTCGCCGCGTCGACGACGAAGAGGGCCCCGGTGTCCCGGCCGCGGCTGTCCACCATGTAGTAGCGCTTGTCGCTCGCGTCGAAGCCGGTGATCGTGGTGGTCAGCTGGTCGTCGCTCGACCAGCGGTCGTGTTCGACCCACGGGCCGGTCCCCTTGGCCGGTCTGGCCATCACTACCACCGCGCCGTCGGGCTGGAACACCGAGCCGTAGCGCGGGCGCAGGGCCTCGTCGGCGACGATGTCCGTGTAGCCGGGGTTCTCCAGGACCAGCGTCGCCTTGCCGGTCGCGAGCTCGACCTCGTACACGTCGTGGAGCGTGGGATCGCGGTCGTTCATCCCGACCAGGATGCGATCGGGGTGGGCCTTCGACGTGGCGATCATCTGGGCCTGCACGCCGGCGCGCGGCGTCAGATCGATGGTGCCCTTGCCATCGGGGGCGACCCGGAACAGGTGAAAGTTCTCGTCGCCGCCGCCGTCCTGCATGAACAGCACCCAGCGGCCGTCGCGCGACCAGCTGTAGCTGCGGATCGGGCGGACCTCGTCGAAGGTGACCTGGACCGCCTGGTCGAGATCGCCGATGGGCGCGACGAACACGTTCATCACGCCCTTGGCCGGGGCCGAGAACGCCAGCTGCTTGCCGTCGGGCGACACCACCGGCAGCCCGCGCTCGGGATTGCCGAACAGGACGGCGCGGGGGATGAGGTCGGTGCGCGGATTCCCGACCGCGGCTGGCGGTGTCACCGGTGTCGGGGGCGCGGGAGCGTCTGGGGCGGCGGCGACCGGAGCAGGCGTCGGCGCCGGCGGTGTCGGGGCGCGCCCCGCGGTATCACTGCCACACGCGACCACCGAGAGGAACAACGACGCGAGGAGGGCTGGAGATCGTCGAGCCATGGGCGGACGGTAACCGATCGAGGCCGCCTTCGACCCCCTCGGAGCGCTCGACCCGTGTATCGTAAAGAGGATGGCGGACGCCTCCCGTTCGGCCGTGCAGGTGTTCCGCACCGAGCACGCGCAGGTCTTCGCCGGCCTCTGGCGCCGCCTCGGCGAGTTCGATCTGGTCGACGCCGCGCTGTCCGACGCCTACCTGGCGGCGCAGGCGGCGTGGCCGGCCACCGGCGTGCCACAGAACCCGCAGTCGTGGATGGCGACCGTCGCGATGTCGGCGACCACCAGCGTGCTGGCCAAGCGCGGCGCCGATCTCGCCGATCCGGGGACGCCCGCGGACGACGTGCGCGCGCTCCTGTTCGGACTGTGCCACCCGGGCTTGACCGCGGACGAGCGCGTCGTCTGCCTGGTGCGGGCTGCGGTCGGCCTGGTCCCGCATGAGATCGCTGTCCTCCTCGGCGTGCCAGAGGCGACGGTGACCGCTCGCCTGACCTCCGCCAAGAAGACCCTGCGCCGGCCCGGCAGCGGCCTGGGGCCAGTCGAGGCCGCCGATCGCAGCGCCCGCGAGGCGCTGGTGCACACCACGATCGCGGAGCTCAAGCGCCACGCCAAGGGCGACGACGCCGGCATGGTGTCGAGCATCCTCGCGGCGCGCGTCAACCAAGCGTTCGCGTAGCGCCAACGCCTACGAGGTCAGCGCCTTGAGCAGCGACGCGTCGCCCTGCAACGCAACGCGCTGCATGTAGAGGGCGAGGCCGCGGGCGCCGCCGAGCTCGGCGCCGTCGCCGGCGCGGCCGGGGCCGCCGTGCTGGAGCTGGGGCAGGGCGGTGCCGGGGCCGGCCGACATCGCGGCGATCTTTTCGCTGCCGATGTAGATGCGGCCGTTCCAGCCGCCGGCCTCGGTGACGAAGCGGCCGAGCCAGTCGCGATCGTCGGAGTAGCAGGACGCCACCAGGCCGCCCTGGCCAAGGGCCACGATCGCCGCCGCGGTGTGGGCGTCGCCGTCGTAGGCGCCGACCGTAGACACGGGCCCGAAGACCTCGTGGGCGTGCATGGGCTCGCAGCCGCGCGCGTCGTCGGTGGTGCGCAGCACGGGACCGACGAAGAAGCCCTTGCCGGCGGGGACGCCGAGCGGGCTGACCTCGCCGCTGCCGCCGAAGGCCTCGCGGGTGGCGGCGGCCAGGCGGGCGATGCCGGCGCGCACGTCCCTGGCTTGCTGGGCCGTGGCCACCGGCCCCATGCGTACGTCGTCGCGCGATGGATCGCCGACGACGATGCCGGCGAGGCGCTCCTTGAGCGCGTCGACCACGTCGGCGATGCGCGCCCGGGGCACCAGCACTCGGCGGATCGCCGTGCACTTCTGACCGGTCTTCTGGGTCATGTCGCGGGTCACGTCGGCGACGAAGAGCGCACCGGCCTCGCTGCTCAGCTCGACGTCGGGGGCGAGCACCGCCGCGTTGAGGCTGTCGGCCTCGATGTTGACCCGCACGCTCTCGGCGACGACCCGGGCGTGTCCGCGCAGCGCCCGCGCGGTGTCCGACGAGCCGGTGAAGGCGAGCACGTCGGGCGCGCGCAGGTGATCGACGAGGTCGCCGGCGGGTCCGACCAGGAGCTGGAGCGCGCCCGCCGGCAGGATGCCGGCCTCGGCCCAGATCTCGACCAGGCGATGGGTGACCAGCGCCGTCGCCGTGGCCGGCTTGCACAGCACCGGCATGCCGGCGACCAGCGCGCAGGCCAGCTTCTCGGCCAGACCCCAGGCCGGGAAGTTGAACGCATTGATGAGCACGGCCACGCCCGGCCGCGGCACCCACGCGTGCTGGCCGACCAGGCGGGCGGTGCGGCCGATCTGAACCGGCTCGCCGTCGGCGAGCACGCGCACCGCGCCCAGCTTGGCCCCGAGCTCACCGTAGTGGGCGAGGGTGCCTGCGGCGCCGTCGATGTCGAACTTGGCGTCGCCGCGGGTGTTGCCGCCGTTGGCGACGGCGAGGGCGATGAGCTCCTCGCGCGCGCCGTGGATTGCCTTGGCCAGCGCCGCGCACAGGGCGCCGCGCTCGGCGAAGGTGAGCGCGCGCAGCGCCGGGCCGCCGCGGTCGCGGGCGAAGGCGAGGGCGGCGGCGAAGTCGAGGCCGCGGCCGTGAGCCACGGCGATCGGCTCCTCGGTCGTGGGGTTGACGAGCGTCGCGGCGGGGCCGTCGCCCGCGATCCAGGCGCCGGTGAGATGGCTGGCCAGAGTCTTCATGGCGGCCGAACACTACCAGACCCGACGTGCGTTACGATGAGGTGGTCCGTGGACAGCACGTTCCGCAACCGCATCCTCGCCGGCTTCCTCGCCATCTCGGTGGTGATCGCCGGCGGCGCCACCGGTTACTGGCTCATCGGCGACGGGCGCTGGGCCTGGACCGACTGCATGTACATGACGGTCATCACCGTCACCACCGTCGGCTTCGGCGAGACGCTCGAGGGCATGGACAAGGTCGCCTACGCCCGCACCTTCACCATGGGACTGCTGGTGTTCGGGACCGGAGTCCTGGTCTACTTTGCCTCGACCATCACTGCCTTCGTGGTGGAGGGCGAGCTGAAGAACGTGCTCGCCGCCCAGCGGTTGAGAAAACGGATCAAGAAGATGCAGGACCATTTCATCGTGTGCGGGGCCGGCTCGACCGGCCGCCACATCATCAAGGAGCTGCTCTCGACCGAGCGACCGGTGGTGGCGATCGACATGAACGAGGCCGAGCTGAAGGAGATCGCCGAGGACCACCCCAAGGCCAACTTCAGCTACCTGGTCGGCGACGCCACCGACGACGAGATCCTCGAGCAGTGCAACCTGTCCACGGCCCGCGGCCTGGCCGCGGCGCTGGCCGAGGACAAGGACAACCTGTACCTGGTGGTCGCCACCCGGCAGATCAACCCGACCTGCCGCATCATCGCCCGGGTCGCCGAGTTATCGCACGTCGACAAGCTCAAGCGGGCCGGCGCCGACAGCGTGGTGTCGCCCAACTTCATCGGCGGCATGCGCATCGTGTCCGAGCTGGTACGGCCGTCCGTGGTCCGATTCCTCGACGAGATGCTGCGCGACAAGACCGCGGCCATGCGCATCGAGGAGGTCACGATCGGGGCCGGCAGCGATCTCGAGGGCAAGAGCCTGCGCGACGCCGACATCCGCGGCCGCTTCGGCATGAACGTCCTGGCCGTGAAGATCGGCGACAAGTGGACCTACAACCCGGGCGCCGAGCATGTGGTCAGGGCCGCGACGGTGCTGGTGGTGATCGGCACCGCCGATCAGGTCAAGCAGCTGACCAAGGCCGCCGCGGCGTGACCGCGGCCTGATCGTCACGTCACCAGTGACCGTGACCGTCGAGCTGATCGACGCCGCGTACCGCCGTCGTCGCGCCCAGGCCGAGATCGAGGACGCGCCAGCTCTCGCCGGCGTCCTCGGTAGCGAGCACGGTCCCGCCGTCGCCCCCGATGAGGCCGGCGCCGCTGCCGTCGATGTGGAGCGCGCGCAGACTGACGTCGGTGATGCGATCGACGCGCGCGGCGCCGGTGGTCGACAGCGTCACCATCGCGCCGTCGTCGCCGACGGCGAGGACGTTGCCGTCGCTGGCGGTCCACGCCGCGTTCAGCACCAGGCTGCTGTCGCGTGCGATCGGGGTCCATGTGGTGCCGCCGTCGGCCGAGCGGGCCAGCACGCCGCCGTCGCCGACCACCGCCGCTGCACCGCCGCGATGGGCGACCGTCACGGCGCGGGCGCCGGGCAGGCGCGCGACCTCGAGTGCACCGTCGGCGCCGAGCTGCCAGACCCGGCCGGCGTCGTCGAGCGCCAGGGCCTCGCCGACATCCGACGTGGCGATGGAGATGAAGCTCCCGTCGGCGACCGCGGCGAAGCGTGCGCCGCTGTCGACGGAGATCCACACGTGGTCGTCGCCGGCCACCAGCACGCCGCCAGCGGCGTCGGCTGCCACGGCGCGCAGCTCGGCGGCGGTGCCGATCGCCACCGCCTCCCACGACGCGCCGCCATCGAACGTGCGCAGGAACGTGCCGGCCGCGCCAACCACGAACGCGTCCTGGGTGCCGCGGCAGGCGATGCCGCGCAGTTCGACCTCGGTGCCCAGCTCGTAGGGCTCGCCCAGCGTGCCGTCGGCGCCGACCGCCGCCATCAGACCGTCATCGCCGACCAGCCAGCCGTCGGGCCCCGGCGAGCCGCCCTTCTTCTTGCAGCCAGGGAGCGTGGCGACGGCCAGGACGAGGACGGCGGCGAAGGGGCGCATGTCCGGATCCTACGCCTGCGGTAGTATCCCGCGGGTGACAAAGCTCATCGTCATGGCGATGCTCGTGGCTGCGTTCGCGGGCGCCTGCAAGAAGAAGGAAGCCGGGACGGGGACGGGGACGGCGACAGGTACGGGGACGGGGACGGCCAGCGGATCGGGCACCGGCACCGGCACGGGGGCGGTACCCCCGGTCGATGCCGCGCCGGCGGCCCGGGCCGATGTGGCTGCGTTCACGGCCGTGTTCGATCCGCTGTACGCGCGGCTCGATCACGTCGAGCGCGCGCGCACCTCGTGCGAAGCGCGCGCGAAGTTGCTGGAGGCGGTCAACGCGATCGACAAGGCCACACCGCCCGCGGGACGCGAGGCCCAGGCCTGGCTCGAGGGCGTCGAGGCCGTGCAGGTCGCGATCGACGAGATGGGCGATCCGTGCGACGAGGGCAACATCAAGGCCATCGAGGCCAAGCTGGAGTCGGCCAAGGCGTCGCTGAACACGATCACGAAGTAGTCAGGGGGCGGGGGCGGGTTTCGGCGGCGGGGAGGCGGGCGGTGGGGATGCGGACGTCGGGGACGGCGTCGGGTTCGGGCTCGGCGTCGGGTTGGGATGCGGGTTCGGACTCGGGTTCGGGCTCGGGCTCGGGCTCGGGCCTGCCTGCGGCGCCCCACCGACGCCTTGCGCGACCTCGCGCGCCATCTCGAAGCCGTGATCGATCGACGCCCGGATCTCCTTCCATACCGCCTTGATGTCGTCGACGGTGAAGCCCTCGGCACCGAGCAGATCGGCCCCGAACTTGAGCAGCATGTTGAAGACGTCCTCGACGTTGTTGCACTTGCTCAGCGCCGCCGCGAACTTGGCGCCCGACTCACCGATCTTGGCGGTCTGCTCGTTGAGCAACGCCTGGACCTGGACCATGAACTCGATGGCGGTCCCGATCTCGCTCTTCATCTTGTTGACCTCGGCCGCGGCCGGGCCGGTCACCTCGTTGATCGCCGCCTGTAGTTTCTCGATGATAGCGTTGGCCGCCGACGCGCTCAGGTTCTTGGCCCCGTCGACGATCCCCTCGGCGAAGTTGGCCACGGCGTTGTTGCCCAGCTCGGTGTGGGTGGGTTTCTGGGTCGGCAGCTTGATCTTGGCGATCGCCGCCAGCACCTGCTCGGCGCCGTCGAGCATCGTGCGCGCGGTCCGCTCGCCGGTCGCCGCGGCGTTCTTGAGCTCGAGCATCTTCGAGGTCTGCAGCGTGGCCTCCTTCACGCCCTCGGCGATGCGATCGCGGAGCCAGACCAGCGGATCCTTCTTGCCGCTCACTTGCGTGATCACCTTGCTGGCGTCGTTGGCCATGCGCTGCGGCGTGCCCATGACGTACTCGACGAAGCCCGCGGCCAGCTTGTAGCCGGCATCCATCTGGTTGACCTCGGCGAGCAGCACCTGTGCCGCCACCGAGCGCAGCACGCCTTGCGGGCCGACCACGTCGCCGCTCGCGGCGACCGACGACGTCGCCTTGGCCGAAGCCCCGGGCGGCGCGGTCGCCGGAGCAACGCCGGCCGTTGCGCCGCTCGATGTACTCGGTGTCGTCGTCGGCGCGGGCCACGCCTTCGAGCCCCAGACGCCGCCCACCTGCTTGAGGAAGCCGGCGATCACCGGCGCCAGGGTCTTGGCGGTGAGCGCCGTGAGCTTGATGGCGCCCTTGGCCTGCTTGGCCGGCGCAGTCTGGCTGGCGCCCATGGTCGCCAGATCGATGATGTCGAGGAGCACGGAGATCCCGTCGCCGACGCAGTTGAGGATGAAGGTGTTGCGGATGCCCATGTACGCGTCGTACTGGGGCGTGCCGGCGCCATAGCTCTGGGCTCGCATCTGCGCACCGACCGCGATGCCCGCGTCGCAGCCGAGCACCGCGCTGTTCATGAACGTGCTCGCGGTGGCGAGAGTGGCGTTGATCGGGCCGGTGACTCCGGCCACCCACGAGAACACGGCGCTGCTGATCACGCCGTCCTGCACCAGGGTCGTGATGTAGCGCGCGTGTCCGACCACGCCGTTGATGGTGACCAGGCCCTGACGCGCGATCATGATCCACTTCATGGCCGGGTCGCCGTCGGCGCCGGCCGCGGCGTCGAGCGTCTTCACGTTCTGGTAGCCCTCGATGACGTCGGCGCCGATACCGGTGACGGCGCCGAGGCCCGGCACCAGGCGCCCGGCCTCGAGGCCGGTGCGCAGCCAGTTGCCACCGTCGCTCTGGAGGAACTTGCCGAACTCGGCGCCCCAGTCCTTGCCCGACGCGACCTTCTCTCCGCCGGGGGGCGTCGGCGCCTTGGGTGGCACCGCCGGTCCGTTGATCGGCGGTTGCACGGCGGGCGGCGCCTGCGTGGGCCCGGGGCCCACCGGGGGCGCCTCTGGCGCGGCCCTGCCATTGGCCGGTGCACCGGGCTTCGCCGCGCTGGGCGCTGGTGCCGCGCTCGGTGCCGCGGTCGGTGCCGCGCTCGGTG
>SXJR01000025.1 GCA_005779305.1 Myxococcales bacterium | reverse complement strand
CGGGGTCGCCCTCGACGCCGATGACGAACGGCATCCAGAACAGCACCACGGTCGCGCCCTCGATCCCGCCGGTCTCCCAGCGCAGGATGTTGTACGTGGTCGCCTTCATCCGCGGCACGGGGCTCGGCGGTGCGCCGAACCGCCGCGGCGCCGCGTCGGCGAACGGGGTGTCGTGGAACTCGGGGATGAGGACGGTGCCGTCGAAGCCGTGGCCGCTCAGGAGCGCGAGCGCCTGCGCTCGCCACGCCGTGCGCCCGCCGGCGCCCGCGGTGGGGCCAGCCAGGAAGATCGACGGACCCGTGTGGGCGACGGGGTCGTCGTAGAAGAGGATCCGCATCGGCCTACTGTGTACGTTCTTTGCCGGCGGCACAGGACCGCAGCGCACCTATGATGGCCGCCATGATCCGCCCCACCATCGCGCTCGGCATCGCCCTGTGCGTGTCGGCGTGCGGCAGCCCGGGTGTCGCGATCGACGCCGGCGATTCCCCTGCCGACGGCGGCGCTGACGGGTCGATGGGCGACGATGCACCGGGGGCCCATGACGCCCCGGCGGCCGACGCGCTGGACGTCGATGGGCCGGTCATCGACGGGCCGGTCGTCGACGGGCCGGTCGTCGATGGGCCGGTCGTCGACGGGCCGGTCGTCGATGGGCAGGGCCTCGACGGGCCGTCGGACGCCTCGGTCCTGGCCGATGCCGGCGCGTCGATCTGCACGCCGCGCACCGGCACGACGATCGCGCTGGCTCCGTTCGTCACCGGCCTCGATCAGCCGATCTGGATCAGCTCGCCCGACGGGGACCCACGTCAGTTCGTGATCGAGCAGAGCGGGGTCATCCGCGTGATCAAGAACGGTGTGCTCCTGCCGACGCCGTTCCTGGATCTGAGCGGCGCCGCCGGGCCCGTGCTGGCCGGCGGCGAGCGCGGTCTGCTCGGCCTCGCGTTCCATCCCGACTTCGGGAACAACGCCCTGTTCTACGTCAACTTCACCCGCAAGCCCGACGGCGCCACCGTGATCGCCGAGTTCCGCGCCAGCGTCGGCACCGACACCTCCGACGTGGCGTCGCGCCGCGATGTCCTCGTCATCGACCAGCCGTTCGCCAACCACAACGGCGGCGGCATCGAGTTCGGCAACGACGGCAAGCTCTACATCGGCATGGGCGATGGCGGTTCCAGCGGCGATCCCTCGGATCGCGCCCAGAACGACACCACGCTGCTCGGCAAGATGCTGCGCATCGACGTCGACACTCGCACCGGCAACAAGCCGTACGGCATCCCCGGCGACAATCCGCACGCCGCCAGTGCCGACGGTCCCGGCGATCCGCGGCCCGAGATCTGGCACAAGGGCCTGCGCAACCCGTTCCGCTTCTCGTTCGACCGCGGCACCGGCGACCTCTACATCGGCGACGTCGGCCAGGACGCGTGGGAAGAGATCGACGTGGCGGCTGGCAACGAGGCCGCGATCAACTGGGGCTGGGACGACCGCGAGGGCAGTCACTGCTTCGAGCCGATGACTGGTTGCCTGACCGCGGGCCGTCGCGATCCGGTCGTCGAGCACGCCGCCAGCAGCACCTGGGAAGCGGTGATCGGGGGACAGGTCTATCGTGGGTCGTGTTTTCCCGATCTGGTCGGGACCTACTTCTACGGCGACTACGTGGCCGGCGAACTCTGGGCCTTCGAGCTCGTGAACGGGACCGCAATGAACGATCGGCGCGTCCTCCAGAACGTCGGGATGATCACCGCGATCCACGCCGATGCCGCCGGTGAGCTGTACGTCGTGACGCACAGCGGAAGCATCCGGCGCATCGTCGTCCCCTGACCGACCGGGCTACTTCGACGGCGCCGCGTCGCACACCGGCGTGAACCAGGCCGGCGCCAGCTTGGCGTCGACGATCACCTTGGCGCAGGCGCCGCGGGCTTCCTCGCCCTTCAGGCGGATCAGGTCGGCCTTCTCGGCGAGGGTGTCGCAGAAGACGGCCTTGGCCTCGGGCAGCTTGCGGATGTGGGCCGGGATCTCGATCGTGTCGAGGAGGAGCGCGCCCTGGTCCATGACCATGTGAATCCGCGCGGCGGCCTCGGCCTTGGCCTGCGGCGTGGCCGCGGCGTCGGCGAAGACCTTCTCCTGCGCGGTGTTGAAGGCGGTCAGCTTCGCCTCGAGCTGCTTGAACCACGCATCGAAGCGCTTGGTGCTGGCCTTGGCCCTCGCCTCGTGCGCGGGATCGAAGTCGAGCTTGAGGATGCGCGGGTGGGTCAGCGCCGCGACCAGCAGCGGATCATCGCCGCGCTTGGCCACCTTGTACGCGTGGAACGTGGCCGTGCAGGTGTTGCGGAGCGTCACCTCGCGCACGGTCATGCCGATGGTGCCGGGGACCGGCCTGGCGGCCGGGCCCGCGCTGGCGATGGCGCCGCTGGCGACCACGGTGGCGGCGAGCAGGAGCGGCGAGAGCGAACGCGGTGTGGTCATCACCCGGGACGCTATCCGAGGGCGGCGAGGATCGCCAGTGCTCACTGCCCGGCGGCGGCGGCGGCGCGGGCCTCGTCGGCGCGATCGCGGAGGACGTAGGCGTGGTCGGCGAGCGTGTCGCAGTAGACGTCGCGGGTCTCCTCGACGTCGCGGATGGAGGCCGGCACCTCGACCGACTCGAGGAGGTCGGCCATGTGATCGAGCACCCGCGCGCTGCGGCTGGCCGCGGCGGCGCGTTGCGCCGGCGTGGAGGCCGGGTCGGCGATGATCGCCTGCTGCGTCCTGGTCGCGGCGCTGGTGCGCTGCTGCAGCTCGTCGAGCCACGTCTTCATGCGGCGCGCGCTGGCCGCGGATCGCGCGCTGTCGTCCTTGTCGAAGTCGAGACCGGTCAGGCGCGGGTAGGTGAGGGCGGCGACCAGCGCCGGGTCGTCGCCGCGCTTCACCTGCGCGTAGACGTGGAACGTCGGCAGACACGCGTGCTCGAGCGGCACGTCGCGGACCGTGATCCCGGCGGTGCCGGGCACGGGCTGGGCGGGCCCGAGGGCGGGACGGGCGGAGGCGGTGGCGACGGTGGCGAGGAGGGCGAGGGTGAACATGGCGGGGGATTTGCGCATGGTGCTCAAGACAGAGGCGAGGGCCAGGCGTTGCGAGGAATCTCGACGTCAGTCGATGTGCGATGGCGCGTAAGTGGGCATGGGCCCAGGTTCCCGCTACGCTCCCGGCGATGTCGACGTTCCTGGGGATCACGGTCGGCGCCCTGGCCTTGCTCGGCGTCCTCCTCGTCGTCGTCTACGTCGTCGGGCGAGTCATGATGCGCGGGTCGCCTCACCACGGCGACGCCAACCGCTTGCGCACGACCGTCGAGCTCAGCGGCCCTCGGGGCAAGGCCGGGGCCACGGTCGCGATCCGCGCCCTCGATGACCTGCTGACGCTGGCGCGCCGCCACCCCACCGAGCCGATGGTGCAGCGCGACCTGCTCGCCGCCGCCGATCACGCGATGACCGCGATCCCCGACGAGCTGCCCGCCGACCTGATCGAGTCGCTGTTCGCGCACGCCGCCACGCTGGTGGGCAACGGCCCCCGCCGCAGCATCGCGGTGTCGCTGGCGATGTTCCTGCGCACGCTCGGCGCCTCGCGCGCCCACACCGCCGGCGCCCGCGAGCTCCACGAGCGGCTCCAGGTGGTCGCGCCGGCGATCGGCAAGCACCACTGGCCCAACCCGCACCAGCCGCCGCCCCGGCCCGCGCCCTATCGGCGCTGACGCCTCGGTGTCGGCGTCGCTGGCGGTCCGCCGGGGGCTGTAGTACACGCACGCCATGAGCATGCGCACCCACGTACTCGACTCGGTCCTCGATGCCGTCGGTGAGACTCCGCTGGTCAGGCTGAACTCGCTGGGGCGCGGGCTGCCCGGCGAGATCCTCGGCAAGTGCGAGTTCATGAACCCGGGCGGCTCGGTCAAGGATCGCATCGGCGTGCGCATGCTTCTCGACGCCGAGAAGAGCGGCCGCATCAAGCCCGGCGACACCTTGATCGAGCCGACCAGCGGCAACACCGGCATCGGCCTCGCGCTCGCCGCTGCCGCCCGCGGCTACCGCGTCATCATCACGATGCCGGAGAAGATGTCGCAGGAGAAGCAGGTGGTGCTCGAGGCCCTGGGCGCCGAGATCATCCGCACCCCGACCGAGGCCGCCTGGGACTCGCCCGAGAGCCACATCGGCGTCGCTCGCCGCCTGCACGAGGTCATCCCCAACTCCCACATCCTCGATCAGTACGCCAACCCGTCCAACCCGGCGGCGCACGAGGAGGGCACCGGCAAGGAGATCATCGCGCAGACCGGCGGCAAGCTCGACGCCGTGGTCATGACCGCCGGCACCGGCGGCACGCTCACCGGCGTGGCCCGCGTCATCAAGCGTGAGCTGCCCCACGTCGAGGTGATCGGCGTCGATCCCGAGGGCTCGATCCTGGCCGGGCCGGGCGAGATCAAGAGCTACAAGGTCGAGGGCATCGGCTACGACTTCATCCCCGACGTGCTCGACCGCAGCCTGGTCGATCGCTGGATCAAGTCCAACGACCGCGACTCGTTCCGGGTGGCGCGCCAGCTCATCCGCCAGGAGGGTCTCCTGGTCGGCGGCTCGTCAGGCTCGGCGGTGTGGGCCGCGCTCCAGGTCGCGGCCGGCATGAAGGCCGGGCAACGGGTGGTCGTGATCCTGCCCGACTCGATCCGCAACTACCTGACCAAGTTCGTCGACGACCGCTGGATGCGCCAGCAGGGCTTCCTCAAGGCCGACTGGGAGGTCGGCACCATCGCCGACGTGGTGCGCACCCTCGGCAAGCGCACCGTGCTGACCGTGAACGCCGACGACAAGGTCGGGCGCGCTACCGAGCTGCTCAAGGAGCACGGCATCTCGCAGCTGCCTGTCCTCGATCAGGGCAAGCTGGCCGGCATCATCACCGAGGCCGATCTCCTGCAGTCACTGGTCAGCGGCCGCATCGCCACCGACACCATCGTGGCCGAGGTCATGGTGCGCAAGGTCTCGACCGTGGCGATGCACGCATCGTCGGGCGAGCTGCCCGCCATCTTCGAGCGCGGCGAGGTCGCGCTGGTGGTCGACAGCGACCGTCAGGTGCTGGCGCTGCTCACCAAGATGGATCTCATCGAGATGCTCGCCAGTCGTCGAGCTGGCTCGCGCTGACCTCGGCGCACCACTCCTCGAGCAGGGCCTCGGCCTCGCCCGCCGCCGTGGCCCGGCCGCTGCCAGCCAGGGTCAAGGTGGCGCCGTCGCCGTCGCCGATGACGGTGAGCACGCTGGTGGCGCGGCGGTCGTCGGGCGGCAGGAGCTGGGCTGGCGACGAGACCGCGACCAGGGGCGGCGCGCCGGGCTGGCGCAATGACGACAGGCAGCCGGTGCCGGCCAGCACGTCGACCGCGTCGGCGACCCAGCCGGTGCGGGCCGCGACCACCCCGCGCTTCCAGCCCAGCGGCGCTGGCACCGCGGTGAGCGCGGTGAGCAGCCGCGAGATCAGGCCCTGGCCCTGGGCCTCGCGAGCGATGGCGGCCCGGGCCCGCGCGGCGAAGGTGGCCTCGGGCTCGGCCACACCGTCCGGGAACCGGACATTGAGGATGGCGGGGCGGACGCGGCGGGCGAAGCGGGTCGGATCGTCGGCTGCGCCGGGCGCGGTCGGCACCTGGAAGGTCGGGGACCGCGGCGCGCCGGGCTGGTGGCGATCGCGGTGGAGCAGGCGGCCCAGCGCGTAGGCCTGGCGCATGAACGGCGGCATGGGCCCGGGCACACGCCGCCAGGCGACGCCGAGCGACTCGCCGGTGGTCGCCGGCGGTGGTGGGGGCGGAAGCGTCGCGGCGCCGGCCACGGCGGCGGCG